>NZ_JBVJBP010000003.1:1417-24642 GCF_055589465.1 Streptomyces sp. NPDC041940 | reverse complement strand
GTTTTTTCCCCCCCCCCCCCCCCCCCCCCCCCCCCCCCCCCCCCCCCCCCCCCCACCCCCCCCCCCCCCCCCACAACCCCCCCCCCCCCCCCCCCTCCCCCCCCCCCCCCCCCTTCTCCCCCCCCCCCCCCCCCCCCCCCCCCCCCCCGGCCCCGCTCGCCCCCGGCGGGGCGAGCCTGACCGCCCACCAGCAAGGCCTGCCGCCAACCAGACGACACCCCAAGCCTCGCCCCTTCGAGCACCCCGCCCCCACACACCCACCGGACGACGGGGGCGCTGCGTCCCACATGCCCTGGCAGGCTGAAGCCCCACCCGTCCCGAATGGCGCCCCGCAGCCCCTCAACAGCAGGGCGCCACCCACCCCCGCTACCTCCCCCCAAGCGCCTCACGCAGCGCGAAGTACGCCGGCTTCGGCCTGAGCTGTTCGTCCCACGGAAGAGCCGCGCCCTGGCCCGGGAAGAACGCCGGGATCCAGGAGTACTTGTCCGTGTAGTCCCAGAGAGTGACACCGACGCACCGGCGTACCGCCAGGCACGCCTCGGTCAGGTCCCGGTACCACTCGGCCTGCTGGGCCAGCTTCTCCTCCGTCGCCGGCAGGATCATCCGTACGTCGACCTCGGTGAGCGAGGTGTCGAGGCCGAGCCGGGAGAAGCGGCGGAGGTTGTCCTCCAGGGTGGTGGGATAGCCGTACTGGAGGGCGAGGTGGGCCTGGAGGCCGATGCCGTGCAGCGGGACGCCCTTGGCCTTCAGCTCCTTGGCCAGCTTGTAGTACGCGTCGCTCTTCGGGCCGATCCCCTCGATGTTGTAGTCGTTGAGGTACAGCTTCACGCGCGGATCGGCCTGATGCGCCCAGCGCAGCGCGTCCGCGATGTACCCGGGCCCGAGCGTCTTGTAGAACACCGAATCCCGGTACGTACCGTCCTCGTTGAACGCCTCGTTGACGACGTCCCAGGCGAACACCTTGCCCCGGTAGTGCCGTACCTCCGCCTGGACGTGCTTCTTCAGCACGGCCCTCAGCTCCGGCGCCGTCCACTCCCGCCCCGTGAGCCACCCGGGCAACTGGCTGTGCCAGACCAGGGTGTGCCCGCGCACCTTCTGCCGGTTGGCACGGGCGAGGTTCACGATCTCGTCGCCCTTGGAGAAGTCGAACACGCCCTGCTGCGGCTCGGTCGCGTACCACTTCATGCCGTTGCCGGGCGTGATCTGGTCGAACTCGCTGCCGAGCAGGGCCTTGTACGGCGCGTCGACGAGCTCGGGATTGTCGGTCGCGCTCCCGAAGTAGCGGCCGTGCCGCTGGGCGAGGTCCGCGAGGGTGGGTTCCTTGCCGTGCTCCTCGCCGGCCTGTGCCGCGGGGCCGGTGGCCATGGATCCGGCCACCAGCGCGGCGGCCAGCGCCCCGGCGAGTCTGAGCCGTATGGCGGTCCTGCGCATGGTGCGACTCCTCGACGTCGAAACGGATGGGTGAGCCGTACGTCCGTGGGCGCGCGTCAGCCCTTCGTGGCGCCCGCGGTGAGGCCGCCGACGAGCTGCCGCTCGGCGACCGAGTAGAAGGCGAGTGCGGGGACCATGGCCAGCACCAGATAGGCGAAGACCTTGGCGTACTCCGCGGAGTACTGCCCCTGGAACTGCTGCACGCCGATCGGCAGCGTCCACCACTGCGCGTCGGTGAACACCAGCAGCGGCAGGAAGAAGTTGTTCCAGCTGGTGACGACGGCCAGCACCGAGACCGTGCCGAGCGCGGGCCGCGCCATGGGCAGCAGCACCCGCCAGAAGAAGCCGAACGAGCTGCACCCGTCGAGTGTGGCCGCCTCCTCCAGTTCACCGGGGATCCGCCGGAAGAAGCCCCGCAGGATGATGATGGTCATCGGCAGTCCGAAGGCCGCCTGCGGGAGGATCACACCGAGGGGGTTGTCCAGCAGGCCCAGGGAGCGCAGCAGCAGGAACAGCGGCAGGGCCGCCACCGCGAACGGGAACATCAGCCCCATCGTGAACAGCGTGAACAGCACCTCCCGGCCACGGAAGGCGAACCGCGCGAAGGAGAAGGCCGACAGGGCCGAGACCGCGACGACCAGGACGGTCGTGCCCACCGCGATCAGCGTGCTGTTGCCGATCAGCCGCCAGAAGTCCACCGAGCCGAGGATCTGGGTGTAGTTGGAGGTCACCCACGACTCGGGCAGACCGACCGGGTTGCGTGACAGCTCGTCGGTGGACTTGAAGCCGGAGAGCACGGCGTAGAGCAGGGGGACGGCCATGAAGGCGCCGACGGCGATCAGGACGAGGTGCAGCGGAAGGCTCCGGCCACTCTTCTGACGAGAGGTCATTTTCCGTCACCCCGCATGGTCGTGGTGGCCCCCTCCAGATCGCGCCGGAGCACGAACCGCTGGTAGGTGAGGGCGAAGACGAGGCTGATGCCGAACATGACCACGCTGATCGCGCTGGCGTAGCCGACCTGGTAGCGCTTGAAGCCGTACTGGAACATGGTCACGGCCATGGTCTCGGAGTGATGGTCGGGACCGCCCGCGGTGGTCACCCACACCAGGTCGAAGAGCTGGATGGACCCGATGACCGACAGGAAGACGCTGATGCGCAGGGTGGGCGCGAGCAGCGGCAGCGTCACGTTGCGGAAGCGCTGCCAGGGACCGGCCCCGTCGATGAGCGCCGCCTCGGTCAGCTCCCTGGGAACGGCCTGGAGTCCGGCCAGGTACAGCATCATGTGGAAGCCGAAGTACTTCCAGGTCATGACCAGGAACAGGGTCGCCATGACCATGGACGGGTCGGCGAACCACTCCCCGCCGATCCCCTCCAGCCCGATCCTGCCGAGGAGTTGGTCGGCGAAGCCGTCGTCCGGGGCGAAGATCATGCCGAACAGCACACCGGTGATCGCCTCGGACAGGACGTACGGGGCGAAGAACAGCATCCGGTACACCGCCCGGCCGCGCATCCGCTGGTTGAGCAGGACGGCCATGGCGAGCGCGAACGGCAGTTGCAGGGCGAGCGACAGCACCACGAGGACCAGACAGCGCCACAGGTCGCCCAGGAAGACCTCGTCCTGGAAGAGCCGGGTGAAGTTCTCGCCGCCGACGTAGTCGGAGGGCATGCCGAAGCCGCCCCAGCGGAAGAACGCGGCGTACAGGGCGAACAGCATCGGCAGCAGCACGAGCCCCATGAACAGCACCAGGGCGGGCAGCTGGAAGCCGGTCGCGGTCAGCCAGTTCAGCGCGCGTCGCCGGGCCCGGCTGCGGGCCCGGTCCGCGGCCGGGGGCGGCAGGCCGACGTCGGGGCCGGTCCGTTCGCCCGGCAGGAACGTGGAGGTCATCGCCGGCTACTGCTCTTCCTTCGCGGTCCTGGTGATCGACTGGGCGACCTGCCCGGGGGACTTGGAACCGGCGATGAGGGCGGCGACGCTGTCGTTGACCTCCTGGCCGACAGCGGGCGCGTAGGCCTGGTCTAGGTAGAGCTGGAAGCCGGTGGCCTTCTTCAACTGCTCCTGTACGGCCTTGATGTTGGGGTCGGCGATGGCGCTCTCGGCCGCCGGGACCACGGGGAGGACACCGGTCTTCTTGACCAGTTCCAGGTCTGAGGCCTCGGACGCGAAGAACTTCAGGAAGTCGACGGCCGCCTGCGGGGCGCCCCGGCGCAGGGCGTGCCCGCCGCCTCCGCCGAACACCTCGGTGAGCGCGCCCTTGCCGCCCTCGACCGCGGGGAACGGGAAGAAGCCGAGGTCCTTGCCGAGCCCCTTGCCCGCGTCGGCCTGCACCACGGGGGCCCACTGCCCCATGAGCTCCATGGCGGCCTTGCCGTTGCCGACGGTGGCGGCCTGGCCGGTGGGCGAGGAGTAGGCGGCGCCGAGATAGCCCTTCTGGAACGGCTGGAGGCCGACGAGTTCGTCGAGGTGCTCTCCCGCCTCGACGAAGGGGGCGCCGGTGAAGTCCTTGTCGTCGTAGGCCTTCTGCAGCGCGTCGGCGCCGGCGGTGCGCATCGCGAGGTAGGCCCAGTAGTACATGCCGGGCCACTTCTCCTTGCCGGCCAGGGCGAGGGGCGTGACCTTGGCGGACTTCAGCTTCCGTACGGCGTCGAGGAAGCCGGTCCATGTGGTCGGGGGCGCGCTGATGCCGGCCTTCTCGAAGAGCGCCTTGTTGTACCAGAAGCCGATCATGCCGATGTCGAACGGGATGCCGTAGACCTTGTCGTCGAGCAGGTACGGCTCCCTCGCGACCGGGAGCAGGGCGTCGCCCCAGGACTTGGTGCTGTCCGTGAGGTCCTCGACGAGTCCGGCGTCGACCTGCTGCTTCAGTACTCCGCCGCCCCAGGTGTGGAAGATGTCGGGCAGCTTCCCGGAGGAGGTCAGGGCCGTCATCTTCGACTTGTAGCCGTCGTTCTCCAGCTGGACGATCTTTATCTTGACCTTGGGGTTCTGCGCCTCGAACTTGCGGGCGAGCGCAGCCCAGACACCCTTGGTCGGCTCGGTGGTGGAGATGTTCCACCACTCGATCGTGGTCGTCCCCGACGACCCTCCGTCCGAGTCCCCGCCGCATGCGGTCAGTGCCGTCATCCCCAGACCGGCGGCGGAGGAGGCCGCCAGAAAGCCGCGGCGGGACAGTGCCGGGTCGCCCATCATGCTCCTCGAAAGTTTCGGATGAACTCCAGAAAGATGCGTCGTTGCCGCACCCTAGAGACAGCCGCCAAAGGGTGACAACCCCTAGCGCACGGTCAATCTCACCCCGATGCAAGAGTGTGAGTGCGCGCGAAACATTCGGAATACTGAACGAACCTTACGGAGCCGACCCGGCCCGCGATCACACAGGGTGTTCAGACCCGGGCCGGCCGCGGACACCGCACGGACGCACGGACGGGCCGCCCGGCCGCCGCCCCACCCGCCCTCAGCTCGCGTTTCACACCCCGGCATCCCGACCGCAGCCACCCGGCCCCGAGTCTTAACGGAAGCTTGACGCGCTCTCCCCTCTCATCCTCGGGCCACGACATCACGCTCCGCTTACGCTGATCGGGCCGTCCAGTGATGGCCGGAAACACCCTGCGCCGCCTCCCGGGAGCACCTTCGATGGCCACCACTGAGCACCTGCCACCGAGCCGTACGGAGCCCACCCCGCCCAGTCGCCTGCGCGCCTGGATGCTGGAGGGCCTGTCCGACATGGGCAAGGGCGGCGGCCACACCGGACCCCACGCCGAACCGGAGCCCCCGCACAAGGGCCAGCCCTGGTGGCGGGTGATGTGCCTGACCGGCGTCGACTACTTCTCCACGCTCGGCTACCAGCCCGGCATCGCGGCCCTCGCCGCCGGACTGCTCTCCCCGATAGCGACGATCGTGCTGGTGATCGTCACGCTGGCGGGCGCCCTGCCGGTCTACCGCCGAGTGGCCGAGGAGAGCCCGCACGGCGAGGGCTCGATCGCGATGCTGGAGCGGCTGCTCTCCTTCTGGCAGGGCAAGCTGTTCGTCCTCACCCTGCTCGGCTTCGCCGCCACCGACTTCCTGATCACCATCACCCTGTCGGCCGCCGACGCCTCCACCCACCTGGTGGAGAACCCGCACCTGAACAGCGCGCTGCACGACAAGCAGCTGCTGATCACCCTGATCCTGGTCGCGCTGCTCGGCGCGGTGTTCCTCAAGGGCTTCCTGGAGGCCATCGGCGTCGCGGTCGCCCTGGTGGGCGCCTACCTCGCGCTGAACGCGGTCGTGGTGGTCGTCGGCCTCTACCACGTGGCCACCGCCGGGCACGTGGTCACCGACTGGTCCAGCGCCCTCACCACCCAGCACAGCAACATATTCGTCATGATCGGCGTCGCCCTGCTGGTCTTCCCGAAGCTGGCGCTCGGCCTGTCCGGATTCGAGACCGGGGTCGCCGTGATGCCGCACGTCAAGGGCGACGACGGCGACACGGAGGAGAACCCGAAGGGCCGCATCCGGGACACCAAGAAGCTGCTCACCACGGCCGCTCTCATCATGAGCGTCTTCCTCATCACCACCAGCTTCATCACCACCCTCCTCATCCCCGAGAAGGAGTTCGAGGCGGGCGGCCAGGCCAACGGACGCGCACTGGCCTATCTGGCCCACGACTACCTGGGCAACGCCTTCGGCACCGTCTACGACGTCTCGACGATCGCCATCCTGTGGTTCGCCGGCGCCTCCGCGATGGCCGGCCTGCTCAACCTGATGCCGCGCTACCTCCCCCGCTACGGCATGGCCCCGCACTGGGCCCGCGCCGTGCGCCCGATGGTCATCGTCTTCACCCTGATCGCCTTCCTGGTCACCTGGATCTTCGACGCCGACGTCAACGCGCAGGGCGGCGCCTACGCCACCGGCGTGCTGGTCCTCATCAGCTCCGCCGCGATCGCGGTGACCATCGCCGCCCGCAAGGCCCGGCAGCGGAACTGGACCATCGGCTTCGCGGTCATCTCCGCGGTGTTCCTCTACACGACCGTGCTCAACGTCATCGAGCGCCCGGACGGCGTGAAGATCGGTGCCTGTTTCATCGCCGGGATCATCCTGGTCTCGCTGCTGTCGCGGCTGGCCCGGGCGTTCGAACTGCGCGTGACCAGCGTGTCGCTGGACGCCATGGCGGAGCGCTTCGTCCGGGACATGGCCAGCCGCCGGATGCGGTTCATCGCCAACGAGCCCGACCGGCGCGACATCGCGGAGTACCGGGACAAGATCGAGCAGATCCGGCAGGACAACGACGTGCCCGGGCAGGAGGACTTCGTCTTCGTCGAGGTGACGGTCACCGACCCGTCGGAGTTCGAGGCGAGCCTGACCGTACGCGGCGAGGTGCTCCACGGCCGCTACCGCGTTCTGACCCTGGAGTCCTCCTCCGTCCCCAACGCACTGGCCGCCCTGCTCCTGCACGCCCGCGACCTGACCGGCTGCACCCCGCACATCTACTTCGAGTGGACCGAGGGCGGACCCTTCACCAATCTCCTGCGCTTCTTCCTGTTCGGCCAGGGCGAGGTCGCCCCGGTGACCCGCGAGGTCCTGCGCGAGGCGGAACGCGACCGGAAGCGGCGTCCCCGGGTGCACGTCGGCTGATCTCGCCGCCCAACGCCCTACAGAGCAACGCATACCCGACATAAGGGACTGAACGGGCTACCGTGCATCCATGAGCCTGAGCATCCGCAACCAGCTCCCCGGTACCGTCACCGCCGTCACGCCGGGCGAGGCCATGGCGACGGTCAGGGTTCGCCTCACCGGCGGCCAGGACCTCACCGCCGCCATCACCCGCGAGGCAGCCGACGACCTCGGTCTCACACCGGGCACCGCCGTGCGCGCCCTGGTGAAGTCGACAGAGGTCGCACTGGCCACCGCCCCCGTCGAGGGCCTGTCCATCCGCAACCGGCTCCCCGGCACGGTCACGGGCATCACGGCCGGCGACGCGATGGCCTCCGTCCGGATCACCGTCGAGGGCGGCGAACTGACGGCGGCGATCACCAAGGACGCCGCGGACGATCTCCGTCTGTCGGCCGGAACCCCCGTCGTCGCCCTGATCAAGTCGACCGAGGTGTCACTCGCCGTCGCATGACGGAGGGGCCCCGCACCGCGGAGCCCCTCCTTCCAACCGGTCGGTCAGTCCTCGTACGCGTCCAGCGGCGGGCAGGAGCACACCAGGTTCCGGTCGCCGAAGGCCTGGTCGATGCGGCGCACCGGCGGCCAGTACTTGTCGGAGGCCGCGACTCCGGCCGGGAAGACGGCCTCCTCACGGCTGTAGGCGTGCTCCCACGCCCCGGCGAGCGCGCCGGCGGTGTGCGGGGCACCCCGCAGCGGGTTGTCGTCCGCGGGCCACTCGCCGGAGCCGACCTTCTCGATCTCCGCGCGGATGGCGATCATCGCCTCGCAGAACCGGTCCAGCTCGGCCAGGTCCTCCGACTCGGTCGGCTCGATCATCAGCGTCCCGGCCACCGGGAACGACATCGTCGGCGCGTGGAAGCCGTAGTCGATGAGCCGCTTGGCGACGTCGTCGACGCTCACGCCGGTCGCCTTGGTCAGCGGCCGCAGGTCGATGATGCACTCGTGCGCGACGAGCCCGCCCGGGCCGGTGTAGAGCACCGGGTAGTGCGGCTCCAGCCGCTTGGCGATGTAGTTGGCGCTGAGCACGGCCACCTGCGTGGCCCGCTTCAGCCCCTCGCCGCCCATCAGCCGGACGTACGCCCACGAGATCGGCAGGATGCCGGCCGAGCCCCACGGCGCCGCGGAGATGGGGCCGACCCCGGTCTCCGGGCCCGCCTCGGGCTGCAGCGGATGGTTCGGCAGATACGGCGCGAGGTGCTCACGCACCGCCACCGGACCGACGCCGGGCCCGCCGCCACCGTGCGGGATGCAGAAGGTCTTGTGCAGGTTCAGATGCGAGACGTCCCCGCCGAAGTGCCCCGGCTTGGCGAGCCCCACGAGCGCGTTGAGGTTGGCCCCGTCGACGTAGACCTGCCCGCCCGCCTCGTGCACCTGGGCGCAGATCTCGGAGACGTGCTCCTCGAACACACCGTGCGTGGACGGGTACGTGATCATCAGCACGGCCAGCTCGTCACGGTGCTGCTCGATCTTCGCCCGCAGGTCCTCGACGTCGATCTCGCCGTCCTCGGCGGTCTTGACGACGACGACCTTCATGCCCGCCATCACCGCGCTCGCGGCGTTGGTGCCGTGCGCGGACGACGGGATCAGGCACACGGTGCGCTGCTCGTCCCCGTTGGCCCGGTGGTACCCGCGTACGGCGAGCAGACCGGCCAGCTCGCCCTGCGACCCGGCGTTCGGCTGGAGGGACACCTTGTCGTACCCGGTGACCTCCGCGAGACGTTCCTCCAGCTCGTGGATGAGCGTGAGGTAGCCCTCGGCCTGGGCGGCGGGGGCGAAGGGGTGCAGCTGCCCGAACTCGGGCCAGGTGACCGGCTCCATCTCCGTGGTCGCGTTGAGCTTCATGGTGCAGGAGCCCAGCGGGATCATGCCGCGGTCGAGCGCGTAGTCACGGTCGGCCAGCCGGCGCAGGTAGCGCAGCATGGCGGTCTCGGAGCGGTACTGGTGGAAGACCGGGTGGGTCATGTACTCGTCGGACCGCAGCAGGGCACCCGGAAGCCCGTCCTCCGTGGCGGCGTCCAGCGCCTCGACGACGCCTTCGACCCCGAACGCGGCCCATACGGCACGCAGCTGGGCCCGCGTCGTGGTCTCGTCGCAGGAGATCGAGACGTGGTCGGCGTCGACGAGACGCAGGTTGACCCCGTTCCGTTCGGCGGCGGTGGCCACGACCTCGGCGGCCCGGCCCTCGACACGCGCGGTCAGAGTGTCGAAGTAGGCCCCGTGCACGACCTCGACACCGCCGTTCGCGAGCCCGGCGGCGAGGACCGTGGCGTACCGGTGGGTGCGCCGCGCGATGCTCTTCAGACCCTCGGGCCCGTGGTAGACGGCGTACATGCCGGCCATGACGGCGAGCAGCACCTGGGCGGTGCAGATGTTGCTGGTGGCCTTCTCACGCCGGATGTGCTGCTCACGCGTCTGCAGCGCCAGCCGGTAGGCCTTGTTCCCGTCGGCGTCCACGGACACGCCGACGAGCCGCCCGGGCAGGCTGCGCGCCATCTTCTCCCCGACGGCCATGTAACCGGCGTGCGGTCCGCCGAAGCCCATCGGCACACCGAACCGCTGTGTCGTCCCGACCGCGATGTCCGCGCCGAGCTCACCGGGCGACTTCAGCAGGGTCAGCGCGAGCAGATCGGCGGCGACGGTGACGAGCGCCCCGAGCGCGTGCGCCTGGTCGATGACCCGCTTGATGTCCCGCACGGCTCCGGAGGCGCCCGGGTACTGGATCAGCACGCCGTTGATCTCGCGCTCGGCGATCCCGGCGGGGATGCCGTCACTGAGATCGGCGACGACGACCTCGACACCGGTCGGCTCGGCCCGGGTCTCGATCACGGCGATGGTCTGCGGCAGCGCGTCCGCGTCGACCAGGAACAGGCCCTTCTTGTTCTTGCCCAGCCGCCGCGACAGCGCCATGGCCTCGGCCGCCGCGGTGCCCTCGTCGAGCAGGGAGGCGCCGGAGGTCGGCAGTCCGGTCAGGTCGGCGACCATGGTCTGGAAGTTGAGCAGCGCCTCGAGCCGGCCCTGCGAGATCTCCGGCTGGTACGGCGTGTAGGCCGTGTACCAGGACGGGTTCTCCATGACGTTGCGCATGACGACCGGCGGCGTGAACGTGCCGTAGTAGCCGAGCCCGATCATGGAGCCGAGGACCTGGTTGCGGTCGGCGAGGGAGCGCAGCTCGGCGATCACCTCGGCCTCGCTGCGGGCGCCCGGCAGGTCCAGTGCCTCGGCGCTCTTGATCACGGCCGGGACCGCGGCGGCCGTCAGCTCGTCCAGCGAGCCGTAGCCGACGTGCGCGAGCATCTTGGCGCACGCCTCGTGGTCGGGGCCGATATGGCGCTGCTCGAAGGGAACTGCCTCTTCGAGCTCGGAGAGCGGAATGCGGTGGGCGGTCATATGCGGAGGCCTCCTGGTCTGACACGACCTTCGAGGGGCACCACGGCACGGGTACCCGGACGGCCTCCCCCTCTGTCATGTCAACCTGAGAGCTTCACCGGATCGCCCGAAGGCCTCCGGCTTTCACCGTCGGTGAGGGCGGAAGCCGTGACATCCGCCCTGCTTTCCAGAGTGACCTCGTCCGTGCGGTACGTGGGCCTGAGAGATTCCGGGGAGGATTTGCTCCTTCGGCGCCTCCGATGGTGTCTGGAGGACTCTCCCGCACAGGGTCAGCAGCCGTTGTCAGCCTACCAGCGCGGTCAACGCACGAACCTTCGAGTGGCCGCCTCCTCGATTGTGCCGTTTTGTAGTGGTACGGATGAGTTGCGACCATGTGGAGGGCCCGTGCGAACCGATATCGATCCGCGCAACCTGATCGGCCGCAAGGCGTTCGACCGCAACGGGACCAGGATCGGCACGATCGACGAGGTCTATCTCGACGACGCCACCGGCGTCCCGGAGTGGGCGGCCATACGGACCGGCCTGTTCAGCAGGGACGCCTTCGTCCCCCTCGAGCCCAGCGAGCTGATCGACGGCGCCCTCCACGTGCCCTTCGACCGCGCCCTGATCAAGGACGCCCCCGACTTCGGCGTGGGCCGCCACCTCTCCCCGGAGCAGGAACTCCAGCTCTACCACCACTACGGCCTCGACGTCGCCGCCCCTCCCCCGCTCCAGGACCACGAGTTCGGCAAACTGGCAGGCAAGGACGAGACGGCCTGAAGCCCCCGGCGAACGCCTAAGGGGCCGCGGAGCGCAGCCCCACGCCCCCGGATTCACCATCCGGCCCATGACCCCCCTCAGGCTCTCGTAACACCAACGGCAACGGATCCGCCGGCTCCAACTCCGGATCGTCGACCCGGAAGGTCCGCACCCGCCCTGGCACCGAGCCGGGCGTCTCGAACCGTACGGTCACCCGCCCCAGGCCGCTGCCCTGCACCCATCCGTGCCCGAACCCGGCATGCCGCACGTCGTGCCCGGCGGGCCACCGCCGCTCGGCCGGCGCGGGCTGCTCCTCGACCGGCGCCGCGGTGTGCTCCTCGACCGGGCCCTCCGCGACCGCCCGCTCCCCGGCCGCCTGCGCGAACAGGTCTTCCTGGGTGTAGTCCGCGAGCCCGCTGACGCCCACCCCGAGCAGCCGCACGCCGCCCGTGGTGTCGACGGAGTCCAGCAGTCTGGCCGCCGCTTCACGGATCACCCCGGGGTCGTCCGTCGGCCCACGCAGCGTCTCCGACCGGGTGCGTGTCGAGAAGTCGTACCGCCGCACCTTCAGCACGATGGTCCGCCCGGACAGCCCGGCCCCGCGCAGCCGCCGCACGCAGCGGTCGGCGAGCCGCTGCACCTCCAGCCCGACCCGCAGCCGGTCGTGGATGTCCACGTCGTAGGTGTCCTCGACCGACACCGACTTCGCTTCCCGCTCCGCCACCACGGGCCGGTCGTCCCGCGCCAGGGCCATGGCGTAGAGCCCGTGTCCGTGCGCCTTCCCCAGCAGCCGGACCAGCTCGTCCTCACCCGCCTCGGCGATCTCCTCGACCGTGGTGATCCCGGCCCGCCGCAGATGGTCGCCCGTCGCCGGCCCGACCCCCGGCAGGGTCCGCACCGACATCGGCCCCAGCATCGCCCGCTCCGTCCCCGGCTCGATCAGCACCAGCCCGTCGGGCTTGGCCTGCTCCGAGGCGATCTTCGCGAGCATCTTGGACGCGGCCAGCCCCACCGACCCCGTGAGCCCCGTGACGGCCCGGATGTCCGCACGCAGCTTCGCCCCGGCCGACTGCGCCGACCGCTCGTCCCACGCCGCCCCTCCGGCCTCCAGGTCCACGAACGCCTCGTCCAGGCTCAGCGGCTCGACCAACGGCGACAGCGCACCCAGCAACTCCATCACCCGCTCGCTGATCGCCCGGTAGAACCCGAAGCGCGGCACGAGATACGCGGCGTTGGGCGCGAGCCGCCGGGCCTGCGCCATGGGCAACGCCGAGTGCACCCCGAAGACCCGGGCCTCGTACGACGCGGTCGCGACCACACCCCGAGGCCCGAGTCCGCCCACGACCACCGCCTTCCCGCGCAGACTCGGCTTGGACGCCTGCTCCACCGAGGCGAAGAAGGCATCCATGTCGAGATGCAGGATCGTGGGCGCGGTTCTCACAACTCCGATGCTGCCCTACGCCACTGACAACGCCGTCCCGAACCATCCCGAAGGGTCAGACGGCCCGGTTCCGCCGCCGCGCCAGCTCGTCCGCCGGGTTGGGCCCGACCAGGGTCTCGCCGGTGTCGATCCGCTCCCCGTGCAGCTGGGACAGCGCGCCCTCGACGTCCCGCCACACCACGCCCACGGCGATCCCGAAGACGCCCTGCCCCCCTTGGAGCAGGGCATGGACCTCGTCCGGCGAGGTGCACTCGTAGACCGTCGCACCGTCACTCATCAGCGTCATCCGCTCCAGGTCGCGGAAACCGCGTTCCCTGAGGTGCTGTACCGCCGTGCGGATGTTCTGCAGCGACACCCCGGTGTCGAGGAACCGCTTGACGATCTTCAGGACGACGACGTCCCGGAAGCTGTACAACCGCTGTGTCCCGGACCCGTAGGCGGGGCGCACACTCGGCTCGACGAGACCGGTGCGGGCCCAGTAGTCCAGCTGCCGGTAGGTGATACCGGCGGCCGCGCAGGCCGTGGGGCCGCGATAGCCGATCTGCTCGGACGCCATGGACGTCGTCCCTCCGCTGCTCGGCACCGCCGACGGTCGCTGCGGAGCGAGATCGGCCGCGTCATCGGGCTGGGGACAGCCTCCGCCCGAAAGAAGCCGAGAGCCGGGGGGAGCGTACGGACCGCTCGCCCTGAGACTGCGCTCGGGGCCGCCCCCAGCCGTACCGTCGCCGCTGCTGCTCACGCCGACCTCCGTCCTTGACCTGCCCTCTCGACGGTAGGCAGTCACCCGGGGTGCGTCAACGATCGCCACACTCGCCACGCCGAGTGATAATCACCCTAAGAGTGGTTTCCCGTGCCCCACCGCCGGGAAAGGCTAGCCGAATGCCTTCGGCGCGGGCCGTGTGACGCTCGCACTGACCACGGGCACATGCGGGCAATTCACCCGTCACGCATACGGCGGCGGCCCTGCCGCGGACTCATCGTCCACCGGGCCGCCCGGAACTCACTGGCTGCTGCTGCCGAAGTCCTCCGGGGAGATCTGGTCGAGGAACTCGCGGAACTTCTCCACCTCGTCCTCCTGCTCGTCCGGGATCGCGATGCCGGCGTCGTCGAGGACCGTGTCACTCCCGTAGATCGGCGTACCGGTGCGCAGGGCCAGCGCTATGGCGTCGGACGGGCGGGCGCTCACCTCGACGCCGCTGGCGAAGACCAGCTCCGCGTAGAAGACGCCCTCACGCAGGTCCGTGATACGCACTTCCGTGAGCTCCTGGCCGACGGCTTCCAGCACGTCCTTGAACAGGTCGTGGGTCAGCGGCCGCGCGGGAGCCATGCCCTGCTGGGCGAAGGCGATCGCCGTCGCCTCCCCCGGCCCGATCCAGATGGGGAGGTAACGGTCGCCTCCCACTTCACGCAGCAGCACGATCGGTTGGTTGGAGGGCATTTCGACCCGGACACCTACGACATCGAGCTCGTTCACACAGCAACCCTAGGCCGTGCTCGGGACGTTTGGGTAGTCGGGCCCGGATCGGGCGCCTGATCCGGCCCCCACGTGTCCGGCCGCCTCACGGCAGCCGCACCCCGAGCGCCGTCTGCACCAGCGCGGCGTGCAGCTTCACCGTGAGCCCCGCCAGCTCCTTGGCGCGGGCCTCCGCATGAGCCCTGGTCTGCGGGTTCCGGTGCCGCTTCAGCGGGGCCACCACCTGGTCCACGAGCCCGGCCTCGCGGTCGGCGGCGGCCTTCATCACCCGCAGGTGCCGCGGCTCGATCCCGAACCGCCCCAGCTCCGCGACGAGCGCCGCCACGGTGACCGCCTCCGCCTCGTACGCCCCGTCCTCCAGTGGAGTGACCAGCCCGTACGACTCCCACTCCTTGAGCTCCTCCTCGCCCACCCCGGCGGCGGCGAGCAGCTCCGCACGCCCGACCCTTGCCGTCGTGGGCGGCCCCTCGAAGGGCTCGGGCACGGAGTCGCCGTCACGCTGACGGCCCACGGTCGGCAGCGGGACGGCCTCACCGCGCTCCATGGCCTCCAGGTGCTCGCGAATCACCTTCAGAGGCAGATAGTGGTCCCGCTGCATCCGCAGGACGTGACCGAGGCGCTCGACGTCGCGGGCGCTGAACTTGCGATACCCCGAGGGAGTCCGCTGCGGCTCGATGAGCCCCTCCGACTCGAGGAAGCGGATCTTGGAGATGGTGACTTCGGGAAACTCGTCGCGCAGCACGTTCAGCACCGTGCCGATGCTCATCAGCCCACTGTCCGTGGCGGCGGCGCCGTGCCCGGCACCGCCGCTCGGTGTATGAAGCATGGACCTTCCCTGACGGACGGACCTTCGCTGGGATTCCCCGGAGTCGGTCCGGGTCAGTAGCCCCGCTGGCTGGCGTAGAAGACCAGCCGGTACTTGCCGATCTGCACCTCGTCACCGTTGCTCACCGCGACCTGGTCGATCCGCTCGCGGTTCACGTACGTGCCGTTCAGGCTGCCCACGTCGGCCACCGTGAACGAGCCGTCCTGGCCACGACGGAACTCCACGTGCCGCCGGGAGACCGTCACGTCGTCCAGGAAGATGTCGCTCTGCGGATGACGGCCGGCCGTGGTCAGATCGCCGTCCAGCAGGAAGCGGCTGCCCGAGTTCGGCCCACGGCGCACGACCAGGAGCGCGGAACCCAGCGGCAGCGCGTCCACGGCCGCCTGCGCCTCGGGAGACAGCGTCGGCGTGGGCGTCTGGCCGGTGACCTCGGCGTCGTAGGCCTCGAGACCGGAGATGGAGATCGTGGAGGTCGTCTCGGACGGACGCTCCGGGGTCGCGCCCGGCCGCAGCGGCGCGCCACAGTTGGAGCAGAAGCGGCTGTTCTCCGCGTTGCGGTTGCCGCACCTCGTACACACCAGGGCCGACATCGGATCCTCCTGCCGCGGCTGCCCACCGGGAGCATTGGACGCATACGGGTCGGAAAACCCTCCACCCGCACTTGAGGGTTGCCCGAAACCTATGCCGCCGGGCTGCGCAGGGTCAACCGACGGCGCGCCCTGACCTCCGGAAACGTCGCCGCCCGGACCGCCGACCTGGTCCCGGAACAGCGGCCGCTGGCCCTCCGCGTCAGGCTGTGCGCGATGACGTGCGGTCGCATTGTCGCTGCCCTCTCGCGGGCTCTTGCCGAACAACTTCGCAAACAACTTCACGGGCGATTCCCCTTGACCGAAACAGACCCGCCCGTGGGGCAGGACGAACCCTGACTGAACACTCTGGCCGACCCGGACATCCTGACAACGTCCGTCTGCACCAGACAGTTTCCACCACGCACCACCCATTCGGTGCGCCGACCCCCCGCAACCTCATGCCCTCGCCGGACGTCGCCCATGCACCGCCGGTTCACTGGGAGGACGACCGAGCGTAGTCAGGCCGCTTCGCTGCTCGCAAGGCGTCCACGACGATCTTGGTCGACCGCTCCACGGTGACGATGGCCTGTTCCTTCTCGAGAGTCTGCACCACACCTCCAGGGATGTTGAGCGCCGGCTCGAGGTCCTGCGACTTGCCGATGACCTTGAAACGATAGGGCGCGTTGATCTTGTTCCCGTCGACGCTCACACCCTTGCCGGAATCCGTGAGATACGTCCCGGCGACGACCCGCACCCCGTTCACCTGGATCGCCTCGGCACCCGCCGCACGCAGCTCCTGGACCGCGTCGAGCAACATGTCCGACTCGACCGTCCCCTTCGTGTCCTCGATGGTCATGGTGATGCCGGGCCCCTGCGCGGCCACCGTGCCCGCCAGGATGCCGAGTTGCCGCTCCTTCTCGATCGTCTGCTTCCGGGCCTCCTCGGCCTGGTCGGAGCTGTTCTCCAGCTCGTCGCGCTGCTTCTCGAGCCCTTGCTTCTCGTCCTCAAGACGCTGGGTACGGTCATCCAGTTCATCGAGGATGCGAACAAGATCTTCCTGGCGCGCACCGCGCAGGGCGCTGTCACTGTCGCTGTTCGACGCCACCTGCACCGCCAGCCCGAAGCCCAGGCCGAACAGCAGCAGCGCGACGATGAGTTGGGCCCGGCTGACCCGCGGCGGCCACAACCCCTGCACCAGCCGCTGCCGACCGGTCAGCCGCGGCTCGGGCACCGCTTCCGGCTCCGACTCCGGCTCCGGATCGGGCACCGGCTCAGGTGCTGCCTCGGGCTCGAGGGCGTCCTGGGTAGCGGGCTCCGCCGCGGCCACCTCCTGGGGCAGCTCCTCGCGGAGCCGGTTCCCGGGCTTGCCGCTCGCGTCGCGCTGCTCGGCGCGCGTGTCGCCGTTCTCATCGGCGCGCTTGTCGTCGTGCTCGCTCATCCGCCTCACGCCCGGAACACGTGGCGGCGGATCGCCGCGGCGTTGGAGAAGATCCGGATACCGAGGACGACCACCACGCCTGTGGACAGCTGGGCACCCACGCCCAATTTGTCACCCAGGAACACGATCAACGCGGCCACGACCACGTTCGACAGGAACGACACCACGAAGACCTTGTCGTCGAAGATGCCGTCGAGCATGGCGCGCAGACCGCCGAAGACGGCGTCGAGCGCCGCCACGACAGCGATCGGCAGATAAGGCTCGACCACCGCCGGAACCTCAGGCCGGACCAACAGGCCGGCCACGACTCCCACGACGAGGCCCAGTACGGCGATCACGATGTGCCCTTCTCGCTCTTCTCAGTGCTCGGCTGTGCTGTACGTACGATCACACTCGGTGCGGCAGGCAGCCGGAGGTCGTCCTCCGCGGAGATGGCCGTCCTGACGCCGTAGCCCTCCTGGAGCGCGTTCAGATACAAGCCGTCCGCGCTGTTCTGGAACCGCGTGCTCAGCTGCTGCCCGTCCCCCACCGCGAGCACCGTGTACGGCGGCACCAGCGGTTTGTTGTCGACCAGTATCGCGTCACCCGCGGCCCTGATCGCGGACAGCGCCGTCAGCCGCTGCCCGTTGATGGAGACGGCCTCGGCGCCCGACTCCCACAGCCCGTTGACCACGCGCTGCATGTCCCGGTCACGCACCCGGCCGGTGTCGGCGAACCCTGAGTTCTCGCGCGGGTCGCCGTCACCGCCCGCGCCGGTCTCCTTGGCGTCGTTCACCACGAGCTTCACGCCGGGACCGTGCACCGCGGCGGCGCCGGACAGTATGCCCACCAGGTCGGACCCGGCGCTGCCGCTGTGCCTCAGCGCCTCGCGCTGCCGGGCGCTCACGTCCGCGCGCAGCTCGTCGACGGAGTCCTCCAGCTTGTCCGCCGTCTCGCTCTCCCGGTCGATGCGGTCGACCAGCTCTTCCCGCTCCTTGGCGACGACCGGTGCGGCGACCCGCGCCTGGGCCGCTCCGACCGTCACGATGAGGGCCGCGAGCACCAGGCCCGCCGCGAGCCCCAGCTTCGCCCTGAGCGTCTTCGGCAGGCCGGCGTCACCCGCGGCCTTCTTGCGCTCGGCGGCCTGGGCATATCCGTCGTCGAGGCTGTGGTCCATGACATTGGTGAGCAATGACATGGACGCATCCGGGCGCCGGGGCCGCGTCGGTGTGCTCCGAATGGGGGGTTGCTGCGGCATGCCGCACATCGTCGCACGTCGCGGCCACTACCTCCGAACGGCCCCACCGGCGTGCCGGACAGGCCCCGTTGAGGACACTTGTCCGGCACGCACGCGTGCAGCCGGTTCTACCGGCCTGCGCTGTCCACGACCGCCGACCACTCGTCCAGCAGTGCCTGCGCGGAGGCGTCGTCCGGCCCCTCGGCCCACAGGTGGGTGACAGCCTCCGCCGGGTCGGGCAGCACCATCACCCAGCGCCCGTCGGTCTCCACCACACGCACGCCGTCCGTGGTGTCCACGAAGCGATCTCCGGCCGCCTCGACGACCCGCCGCATCACAAGCCCCTTGACAGCCCACGGGGTCGCCAGGTCCCGCTTCAGGACGTGCGCCCGCGGGATCCGGGCGTCGATCTGGCTGAGCGTGAGCTGCGTCCGCGCCACGAGCCCGATGAGCCGTACGAAGGCCGCGGTGGCGTCGTACACGCTGCTGAACTCGGGGACGATGAAGCCGCCCTTGCCGTCACCGCCGAAGATCGTCCCTTCCTCGCCGCCGACACGCGTGAGGTCGTCGGGAGAGGTCGTCGTCCACTCGACCTGGGTACCGTGGTACGCCGCCACCTGCTCGGCGATCCGGGTCGTGGTCACCGGGAGCGCGACCCTGCCGCTACGCCGCTCCGCGGCCACGAGGTCCAGCATCACGAGCAGCGCCCGGTCGTCCTCGATGATGCGCCCCTTCTCGTCGACGAGGGACAGCCGCTCACCGACCGGGTCGAACCGCACCCCGAAGGCGGCACCGGAGGACGCCACGATCTCCCCGAGACGCACCATCCCCGACCGCCGCATGTCGGCCGTCTCCGTCGGCCTGGACTCGTCCAGACCCGGGTTGATCGTCAGCGAGTCGACCCCGAGCTTCCCGAGCAGACTCGGCAGCACGAGCCCCGCGCTGCCGTTGGACGCGTCCACGACGACCTTCAGCCCGGACTCGGAGATACCGGTCGTGTCGACGTTCCGCAGCAACGACCCGGTGTACGAGTCGAAGACGCTGGCCGGGAAGTGCAGGTCCCCGATCTCACCGGGGAACGCCCTTCGGTACTCCTGCCGCGCGAACACCCGGTCCAGCTTCCGCTGGCTGCCCTGCGACAGGTCGGCACCGTTCCCGTCGAAGAACATGATGTCCACGGAGTCCGGCACCCCGGGCGTGGTTCGGATCATGATCCCGCCCGCACTGCCCCGCGCGGTCTGCTGCCGGGCCACGGGCAGCGGAACATTCTCCAGATCCCGTACGTCGATGGCGCTGGCCTGCAACGCGGAGATCACCGCCCGCTTCAGCGCACGGGCACCACGCGAATGGTCCCGGGCCGTGGTGACGGTCGAGCCCTTCTTCAGGGTGGTCGCATACGCACCGGCAAGCCGCACGGCCAGCTCCGGCGTGATCTCGACGTTCAGGATTCCGGACACACCGCGGGCTCCGAAGAGGTGCGCCTGCCCCCTGGACTCCCAGATGACCGACGTGTTGACGAAAGCGCCGGCTTCGATGGTCTTGAACGGATAGACCCGCACATTGCCTTGGACAATCGATTCTTCGCCGATCAGACACTCATCACCGATGACCGCCCCGTCCTCGATCCGCGCCGCACGCATGATGTCGGTGTTCTTCCCGACCACGCACCCGCGCAGATTGCTGTGCGGCCCCACGTAAACGTTGTCGTGAACCACGGACTTGTGCAGAAAAGCACCGCTCTTGACAACCACGTTGGAGCCCACGACGGAGTGCTCACGGAGCTCCGCGCCGGCCTCGACCTTGGCGTAGTCCCCGATGTAAAGGGGACCGCGGAGCACGGCGTCGGGATGCACCTCCGCGCCCTCCGCGACCCAGACGCCGGCGGAGATCTCGAACCCGTCGATGTCGACGTCGACCTTGCCCTCCAGGACGTCGGCCTGCGCCTTCACATAGCTCTCGTGAGTGCCGACGTCCTCCCAGTACCCCTCGGCCACATAGCCGTAGACGGGCTTGCCCTCCTTCATCAACTGCGGGAAGACATCGCCGGACCAGTCGACGGGTACATCCGGCTCGACATAGTCGAAGACCTCGGGCTCCATCACATAGATGCCGGTGTTCACGGTGTCGGAGAAGACCTGGCCCCAGGTGGGCTTCTCGAGGAAGCGCTCCACCTTGCCTTCCTCGTCGACAATGGTGATGCCGAACTCCAGCGGATTGGGAACACGCGTCAGACAAACCGTGACCAGCGCGCCCTTTTCCTTGTGGAAATTGATGAGCTCGGTGAGGTCGAAATCCGTCAGAGCATCGCCGGAGATGACGAGGAAGGCATCGTCCTTCAATGCCTCTTCGGCGTTCTTGACGCTTCCGGCGGTACCGAGTGGCTTCTCCTCATT
The DNA here is from genome assembly GCF_055589465.1 of Streptomyces sp. NPDC041940. Classification (NCBI taxonomy): domain Bacteria; kingdom Bacillati; phylum Actinomycetota; class Actinomycetes; order Kitasatosporales; family Streptomycetaceae; genus Streptomyces; species Streptomyces sp. NPDC041940. Next base: position 4,085 of record NZ_JBVJBP010000003.1, on the reverse strand, counting down.
GGCATAGGTCAGCTCCATACCGAGCTCTTCGCCGTCACCGAAGTAGTTCTTGACGAGCGAGGCCAGGAACTGGACAGTAACGACTGTTTCATTGAGCCCATGCCTTTTGAGCAGCCGCAGAACGTGCTCCATGATCGGGCGGTTGGCCACGGGCAGGAGCGGTTTGGGCATGCTTGAGGTCATGGGGCGAAGACGCGTGCCTTCGCCTCCGGCCATCACGACGGCCTTCATGTCGGAAGCGTCCTCCTCTAAGAGACGACGGTCTAGCCGACTTCCCCCGCGAGGATTGTCCCCCACTTTTCGACCACGGGCCATCGGACAGCCACGGTGGGACCAATCCGCAAGTTCAATCGGCCATGGCGTCCGCACGGACCAGGCGGCGGACTTGTACCACGTAGAGGACTCCTGCCCACCAGTACAGCGTTGTACCCCAACCGGCGAACGCCCATCCGAAAATGGCAGCCAGTGACGAGATCCAACCGCTTCCGTCGCTGAGCAGGAGCAGCGGGAAGGCATACATCAGGTTGAAGGTGGCGGCCTTGCCCAGGAAGTTCACCTGGGGCGGCGGATAGCCGTGACGCCGGAGGATGCCCACCATCACCAGCAGAACCAGCTCTCGCGCCAGAAGTGCAGCGGTCAACCAAAGGGGCAGAATCTCACGCCAGGTGAGACCGACCAAAGTCGAGAGAATGTAGAGCCGGTCGGCTGCGGGATCGAGAAGCCGGCCCAGGCTGCTGATCTGGTTCCAGCGTCGCGCGAGCTTGCCGTCCAGGTAGTCACTGATGCCGCTCAGGGCCAGTACCAGAAGGGCCCAGCCGTCACTCTTGGGCCCACCGAACTCAGGCCTCAGAATCAGCCACAGGAAGAGGGGCACGCCAACGAGCCGAGCCATGCTGAGGATGTTCGGGATGGTGAGCACACGGTCCGTCTGGACGCGAGTCTCCTGAACCTCCACCCGGGGGCCTCCTGTGGGAAACGTGCCAACGATGCTCACTGACCTTACCTCAACGCAAAAAAGCTCTGGCTCTCGGGCTGTGTGCCCAAGAGCCAGAGCTCTAAAAGGAGTTCGGCGGCGTCCTACTCTCCCACAGGGTCCCCCCTGCAGTACCATCGGCGCTGAAAGGCTTAGCTTCCGGGTTCGGAATGTAACCGGGCGTTTCCCTAACGCTAAAACCACCGAAACACTATGAAACTGTAAACTGCCGCACCATGCCGTGACCTGGCATGGGGCTGTTCGTGGTTTCAGAACCAACACAGTGGACGCGAGCAACTGAGGACAAGCCCTCGGCCTATTAGTACCGGTCAACTCCACACGTTACCGTGCTTCCATATCCGGCCTATCAACCCAGTCGTCTACTGGGAGCCTTACCCTCTCAAGGAGGTGGGAATACTCATCTCGAAGCAGGCTTCCCGCTTAGATGCTTTCAGCGGTTATCCCTCCCGAACGTAGCCAACCAGCCATGCCCTTGGCAGAACAACTGGCACACCAGAGGTTCGTCCGTCCCGGTCCTCTCGTACTAGGGACAGCCCTTCTCAATATTCCTACGCGCACAGCGGATAGGGACCGAACTGTCTCACGACGTTCTAAACCCAGCTCGCGTACCGCTTTAATGGGCGAACAGCCCAACCCTTGGGACCGACTCCAGCCCCAGGATGCGACGAGCCGACATCGAGGTGCCAAACCATCCCGTCGATATGGACTCTTGGGGAAGATCAGCCTGTTATCCCCGGGGTACCTTTTATCCGTTGAGCGACGGCGCTTCCACAAGCCACCGCCGGATCACTAGTCCCGACTTTCGTCCCTGCTCGACCCGTCGGTCTCACAGTCAAGCTCCCTTGTGCACTTACACTCAACACCTGATTGCCAACCAGGCTGAGGGAACCTTTGGGCGCCTCCGTTACTCTTTAGGAGGCAACCGCCCCAGTTAAACTACCCATCAGACACTGTCCCTGATCCGGATCACGGACCCAGGTTAGACATCCAGCACGACCAGACTGGTATTTCAACGACGACTCCACCCACACTGGCGTGCGAGTTTCAAAGTCTCCCAGCTATCCTACACAAGCCGAACCGAACACCAATATCAAACTGTAGTAAAGGTCCCGGGGTCTTTCCGTCCTGCTGCGCGAAACGAGCATCTTTACTCGTAGTGCAATTTCACCGGGCCTATGGTTGAGACAGTCGAGAAGTCGTTACGCCATTCGTGCAGGTCGGAACTTACCCGACAAGGAATTTCGCTACCTTAGGATGGTTATAGTTACCACCGCCGTTTACTGGCGCTTAAGTTCTCAGCTTCGCCACCCCGAAGAGTGACTAACCGGTCCCCTTAACGTTCCAGCACCGGGCAGGCGTCAGTCCGTATACATCGCCTTACGGCTTCGCACGGACCTGTGTTTTTAGTAAACAGTCGCTTCTCGCTGGTCTCTGCGGCCACCCCCAGCTCAGAGCGCGAAGCTCATCACCGGATGTGGCCCCCCTTCTCCCGAAGTTACGGGGGCATTTTGCCGAGTTCCTTAACCATAGTTCACCCGAACGCCTCGGTATTCTCTACCTGACCACCTGAGTCGGTTTAGGGTACGGGCCGCCATGAAACTCGCTAGAGGCTTTTCTCGACAGCATAGGATCATCCACTTCACCACAATCGGCTCGGCATCAGGTCTCAGCCCT
>NZ_JBVJBP010000003.1:0-1321 GCF_055589465.1 Streptomyces sp. NPDC041940 | reverse complement strand
TGAATGACACGACTTCGGCGGTACGCTTGAGCCCCGCTACATTGTCGGCGCGGAATCACTAGACCAGTGAGCTATTACGCACTCTTTCAAGGGTGGCTGCTTCTAAGCCAACCTCCTGGTTGTCTCTGCGACTCCACATCCTTTCCCACTTAGCGTACGCTTAGGGGCCTTAGTCGATGCTCTGGGCTGTTTCCCTCTCGACCATGGAGCTTATCCCCCACAGTCTCACTGCCGCGCTCTCACTTACCGGCATTCGGAGTTTGGCTAAGGTCAGTAACCCGGTAGGGCCCATCGCCTATCCAGTGCTCTACCTCCGGCAAGAAACACACGACGCTGCACCTAAATGCATTTCGGGGAGAACCAGCTATCACGGAGTTTGATTGGCCTTTCACCCCTAACCACAGGTCATCCCCCAGGTTTTCAACCCTGGTGGGTTCGGTCCTCCACGAAGTCTTACCTCCGCTTCAACCTGCCCATGGCTAGATCACTCCGCTTCGGGTCTTGAGCGTGCTACTAAAACGCCCTGTTCGGACTCGCTTTCGCTACGGCTTCCCCACTCGGGTTAACCTCGCAACACACCGCAAACTCGCAGGCTCATTCTTCAAAAGGCACGCAGTCACGAGATATGTGCAAGCACATATCCGACGCTCCCACGGCTTGTAGGCACACGGTTTCAGGTACTATTTCACTCCGCTCCCGCGGTACTTTTCACCATTCCCTCACGGTACTATCCGCTATCGGTCACCAGGGAATATTTAGGCTTAGCGGGTGGTCCCGCCAGATTCACACGGGATTTCTCGGGCCCCGTGCTACTTGGGTGTCTCTCAAACGAGCCGCTGACGTTTCGACTACGGGGGTCTTACCCTCTACGCCGGACCTTTCGCATGTCCTTCGCCTACATCAACGGTTTCTGACTCGTCTCACAGCCGGCAGACTGTGAAAGAGAGATCCCACAACCCCGTATACGCAACCCCTGCCGGGTCTCACACGCATACGGTTTGGCCTCATCCGGTTTCGCTCGCCACTACTCCCGGAATCACGGTTGTTTTCTCTTCCTGCGGGTACTGAGATGTTTCACTTCCCCGCGTTCCCTCCACACTGCCTATGTGTTCAGCAGCGGGTGACAGCCCATGACGACTGCCGGGTTTCCCCATTCGGAAACCCCCGGATCAAAGCCTGGTTGACGACTCCCCGGGGACTATCGTGGCCTCCCACGTCCTTCATCGGTTCCTGGTGCCAAGGCATCCACCGTGCGCCCTTAAAAACTTGGCCACAGATGCTCGCGTCCACTGTGCAGTTCTCAAACAACGACCAGCCACCC
>NZ_JBVJBP010000002.1:534268-588926 GCF_055589465.1 Streptomyces sp. NPDC041940 | reverse complement strand
CCCTCCCCCCCCCCCCCCCCCCCCCCCCCCCCCCCCCACCCCCCCCCCCGCCCCCCCCCCCCCCCCCCCCCCCCCCCCCGGCGCCGTTTTTCCGAAATCACTTCAGCGTGTTCGTCAGCCGAACCGAATATCTTTGCCCGCGCACGTACGCTGCCGATGGTCCTTGCGCATGGGAAGCCTATAGCCGCAGAGGGCCGAATCTGCTCCACCGACCGACGAGTACCGTTCTCCTCATTTCGGAGGAGCGCCTCCTCGATCGGCTCAGCACTTAGTACCCTCTTACGGTCTGCGCCGCGTTTCAATGCCGAGCACCCCATACATTTTGCCCGACCCCTTCCACCACGAAAGGAGTTGGGCACATCATGTTCACTACGGCGGATCATCTCCCACGTGGTGAGGCGGAAGTCTTCCCGGCATGGCAGACCTGTAGCTCATTCGTTCCGGACGGCTTGTGGGACCTGGCTAAGCCACTGATTCCGGAACAACAGACGCGGCCGCAGGGAGGTGGTACGGCGAATACCCCGGATGAGACCTTGTTCGCGGCCATTGTCTACGTACTCGTCAGCGGTTGCGCCTGGCGGGCCCTGCCGCCGTGTTTCGGCATCTCGAAGTCAACGGCTCACCGTCGGTTTGTGATCTGGTCCAAAGCCGGATTGTGGGGCCGGCTGCACGGCGCCGTTCTGCGCAGACGCGCCGACGCGCGCCTGATCCATATCTCTCGCCTCGTTCTCAACTCCGCTCGTGTCCGGGCTGAGAAGGGGGCGAACACACAGGTCCGAACCCCGTGGGCAGGGGTGAGAGGGATTCCGCGATGCGCCTTCTGCGGGACGCGGCCGGACTGCCCCTCGTCGGCAGGACGACCGGAGTGAGGAGCGCCGGAGGGGCCTCCTCTTTAGCTGGGCCTTCACTCCTCGCCGTATGCGGCTCCTCCGGGGATTCTCAGGAGATCGGTGGCCCGGAGGTCGCCCGCTGCATCTGTGCCCGGATCCTGGCGCTCGGCCTTCTGGGCGTGGGGCTCATCCCACCGCGGCTCGGCGGCGGCACGGGATTCGTCACCCGCCGCCTTGCCGAGGTGGCCCCGCGCCGTGGCGGAGCCCTCAGCGCGGCTGCCTGTCGATCAGTCCCGCCCGGCTGGCGATGAGTGCCGCTTGGACCCGGGTGCGGGCGTTCAGCTTCGTGAGCAGCTTCTGGACGTGGGACTTGACGGTGCTCTCTTCGATGTGAAGGTGGTGCGCGATCTGCGTGTTGCTCAGGGCGTGGCCGAGGAGAGCGAGGACGTCACGCTCTCGCGGTGTCAGCTCGGCAGGCAGTTCGTAGGGGACGCTGTCTCCGCTGGATATGCGCGCGATCAGCCTTCCCGTGGGCCCGGGTGAGACGAAGCCGTCTCCCCTGGCGGTCGCCCGGATGCCGTCGAGCAGGGTGGCGGCGCTGTCTTTCTTCAACACGAAGCCGGCGGCTCCCGCTTGCAGGGTGCCGTACAGGTACTCGTCGAGGTCGAAGGTCGTGAGCGCGAGTACGGCCGGCGGGTTCGGGGCGCTCATGATGCGGCGCGTGGCCACCACCCCGTCCATCTTGGGCATCCGGATGTCCATGACGACCACATCCGGGTGGAGCCGGGCGGTCATCGACACCGCCGCTTCCCCGTCGGCGGCTTCCCCGACGACCTTGAGGTCGGGTTCGACGTCGATCATGATGCGCATGCTGGAGCGCACCATGTCCTGGTCGTCGGCCAACAGTACGGAAAAGGTCACGGGACATCCTTGTGCAGGGGCAGGGCCGCCTCGACCGTCCAACCACCCTCTGGTCTAGGCCCCGCTGCGGCCCAGCCGCCACACTGCGCCGCGCGTTCACGGATTCCGATGATCCCATGGCCGGACGAGGTCATGTGCGAACTGGCGCGCAGGACGCCGTCGTCATCGATGCGCACATGCAGGTGATCACTGCCGAAGGCCAGGTGGACGGTCGCGTGCGGCGGGAAGGCGTGACGGGTCACATTTGTCAACGCCTCCTGAACGATGCGGTAGGAGGCGTGATCGACCAGGCTGGACAGCGGGGAGGAGTCGCCGCTGATGACGATGTCCACATCTGCGCCGGCCCGGCGGGCTTCCTCGGCCAGCAGTTCGATGTCTCTCAGCGACGGCGGGGTGGCGGTACCGATGTCGCCGTCGTCGTCCCGCAGGGTGCCGAGCATGCTGCGCAGTTCACTCAGCGCGGTACTGATCTCCTGGCCGATCTCAGCGAGAGCCTCACTTTCGGGGGTGGTGCATCCGTGCTTGCGGACATGGCCTTCGGCCGTGATCCGCATGGTGACCGCGCTGAGCCGGTTGGCCACCACGTCATGGAGCTCCCGGGCGAGGCGCAGCCTCTCGTCGCGGACTGCGGCGCGGGCGTCCAACTGGCGCAGGTGTTCGGCCTGTTCGGCCTGCGTGGTGGCGAGCTGGACGCGGCCGCGTACTGCCTCGGCGACTGCCACCACCACGACGGGTACGAAGCTGACGCTCACCGTGCTGTAGATGAGGAACGCAGGATCGAAGGCATCCGCATCGCTCATACGGATGCTCTGATACGCATCCAGGGCGACACACGTCCCGAGCGTGACGATGGCGGTCAGCCGCAGGCGGCCCGTTCCCGTGGCGATCGCGCTGAACACGGCCACCCACAGGGCGGCCTGCGCCGTGGTCGGAAGGGGGCGGTCGGAGAACAGGATGGCAGACGCGACGGCGTAGCCCAGACCCGCGATGGCGAGCGCCGTCGCCGGGCGGGTGCGGCGCAGGGTCACGGACGCACCGAGCGCGACGGCGGTGATCAGGATGGCCAGTAGCCATCCCGTGGTGTAGCCGATCCACAGCAGGTCACCCACGTCGATCACCGCAGTGACCACGCCCAGGCAGGCGACCGTGGCGAGGTGGGAACGGGACATGCTCGGCGGTCCGCCCGGTATGCCGGATCCGGGCTCCCCGCTACGTGGTGCTGACAAGGGTCTCCTTCGGGCATGTGCGGCCGGACCGGCGGAACGGAGCATCCACCGCGGCCCGCCACACCAGCTCGAACGGCCCCTGACGGAACCGTCGCAGCCACAACGACGCCGCGAGCATCAGCACGGCGCTGATCGCTGCCCACGCGACAATGGTGCCGACGCCGCCCAACGGTCCCATACGAAGGCCCCATTCGCTGAAAACCACCATCGCGATGACGTTCTGGAGCATGTAGCACGACAGCGCGGTACGGCCGACGGCGGCGAAGCACCCGGCGACGAACCCCGTACCGCCGCGCCACCGCAGCAGCACGAGAATGAGTCCCAGGTAGCCGAAGGCCACGATCGGGGCGATGGTGTACCGGGAGAACGCGCCGGCCACCTCCTGTCCGGCCAGGGGCAGAAACTCCCACAGCGTCAGCGGTACGCCCACGCCCAGGCCGATCAGAGCGAGCCGTCGGCTGATCGTTCGCGCCCGCGCGTCGCCCTTGAAGAGCCCGGCGCGCCACAACAGAGCCCCGGATAGGAACAGAAGCGCCGAAAGCGGCGGCGCTATGACGAACGCCTCGTACCGTGCGTCCCAGAAGACGTCCAGGCGTCCGAGCACCTCGCCGGCATATGTGCTCGGCGGCAGGTCCGGGAGCGGGGCCGCATCGGCGGCGGAGGCATCAGCGGATCCGAAGTCGTCCGAGGTGTAGCTCCGGTACCGACGCAGTTCCATGAACAGGTGCAGTGCTCCGGCGAGCACGGCTGCAACGACGAGCCAGCGAGTGCGCAGCAGCATCAGGGGGGCGACCACCATGGCCACGAGGGCGTACCCCATGAGGATGTCGAAGTCGATGACGAGCGCGAAATGCACGAACCCGTCGGCCAGCAGGAGCAGCGAACGCCATTCGTAACGCCAGATCCAACGGTGTCCATTGCGGAGCGCGGATTCGAACTGGATGGCCATCCCGACGCCGAACAATATCGACAGCAGCCCGAGGAACTTCCCGTTCGACAGTGCCGAGGATATCTGGTCAATGTACGCCGTCCAGCCCTCTGTCGGCCCATCGGTGGCGGCGTGAGAGTTCCAGTTCTCTCCTATGGAAGTGAATATCCAAATATTGGTCAACAGTGTTCCGACAATCGCGATTCCTCGGAGAACGTCAAGCGATTGGACCCGCCCAGCAGTACTCGTCTTTGACATCTTGTGATGCTAGGTCGGCGAAATCCCTGACCGCTTCGGCCAGGCGACGGGTTTCCAGCTCATCATTTCGGTGGAGAACTGCCATGGGCATAGAGCTCCCGGCCCGGGAGAACCGGGACCGGGAGCCTCAAGAGCGCCGTCGGACGCGTCAGTGAACTGTGGCAAGTCGGTAGGCCCGTATGACGGTCTGGGTGACGGTGTTGCCCGCCTTGTCCGCTGCGCTGATCCGCAGGGAGACGTATCCGGCGCGACTCGGGTGGTGGAGCAGGACACTGCCATCACTGCCGTGGCGGGTGACATGGACGGTCTTCCAGGTGTGGCCGTCATCGTAGGAGACCTGGAGGGCCAGCCGCTTCACCGCCGACCGTTGGGCACCCGTGGGGCGCTGCACAGTGAGTGGGACGCGGAAGGTACGGCCGGCACGGGCAGTGCTGTTGAGGTCGACGTCTCCCCCGGTGCGTACGGTCAGCAGCGGCAGCGCCGAGGACGTCGAGCCGCGGGGCCGTGCCGAGGTGAAGCCCCAGGTCACCGTGGAGCGAGTGCCGAGCGCCGTCCAGTCGGCCGTGCGCGTGGTGCGGGTGGTCAGGGTGTAGCGGCGCTTGGCGGCGCTGGGGACGGTGAAGCCGATGTTCGAGAGGTCGCCCGTTCGGTCGATGACCCGTCCACCGGAGGACAGCGCGACGTCGCCGTAGACCCCGGGGTTGGAGGAGCCGTCGAGGCGCTGCCCCGTGCCTGTGGCGGCATACGGCGCCAGGTCCAGGGACACGTGGTTGCCCTTGCGGGTGGAGCTGTAGACGGCTGGGCCGACGGGGGCCCGGTTCCAGTCGACGGTGTACGTGCGTCCTGCCTGGTAGCGACGGACCGCGGTCGTCTCGTCATGGTCCGGGAGAGTGCCGTCGGGCCTGTTGTCCGTAGTCCCGAAGAGGTCGAGGTAGTGCTTCCAGGTGAGTCCGGGGGCGACTGAGTAGTACTCGGTCACTCGGCTCGGCAGTGCGGTGGGCAGCGTCGGGATGAACGGCATCAACTCCGCCTCGTTCGTCGGCAGATCGGAGCGCACGGCTGCTACCCGCTTGCCGCCCTGGGAGGCGTAACTGGCATGCACGGTGGCTAGTTGCCGGTCGTGGACGACGGGGTTGGTGTCGGCAGGAATGCCGCCCTTGTGTGTCTGCCGCAAGGAGTAGCGGTAGGCGCCGCCCGAGTCCTTGCCCGTGAAAGTGGCGGAGGCGGCGTAGCGGACGCCCGGGGCCTGCGCGGTGGGCGTGGCGTACAGGGTGGCCTTGCTGCCGACGACGGCGGTGAGTGAGTAGCCGTCGATCCCCTGCCCCCCGGCCAGCGCGAGGGTGGCCGAGGTGGACATTGCTCTGGCGTCGCGGTGGTCGACGCGGGCCGAGACCTTGCCGGCCTTGCGGCCGTCGAGTGTCACGGTGCGGTCCTGGTCGGTGCGGATGCCGGTGGCGGCGAGCAGGGTCCGGGTGCCGGTCCGGGTGGCGGAACCGTCGAGCTTGGCAAGGCTGTCGTCGACGCCGAGGATGGTGTAGTCGTCCTTCGGCAGGCGCAGCCGGAACGTGCCGTCGCTCCCCAGCCGGATCTCCTGCTGGATGCCGGTGCGCGGGCCGAAGACTGTCAGCAGTGCGCCTGCGGCCGGCCTACCCTGAGGGTTGAGGCCGGTGACGGTCAGTGTGTGGCGTTCGGGTTCGGCGAACAGGCCGAACGCGGTACGCACCGTGGTGTCTCCGGCGGTGGCGAGGACGGCGCCGCCGTAGCGGCCGACCTGGGCCTTGGTGGTACGGCCGGTGACGTTCGCGGTGGCGGTGCCGTGCGCGGGGACGGTCACGCTGGTGGCGCCCAGGGAGAACATGCCGGCCGGGGCCCGCTTGCCGCCCGGGCCGTAGGTGTCCAGGGCGAGCTTGAGAGTGACCGCCTGGTCGCCGTCGTTGCGGTAGGTGATCTGCCGAGTGGCGGTGGCGTCGGCGTGCGGCCAGGCGAACAGGCCCAGGTTGGCGGCGCCGGAGGTGGCGTGGACCTTCTGCTTCAGGGCGCGCACGATGTCGAGGCGGCCGGAGCCCTGTTGGAAGGCGGTCAGGTTCTTCAGGCCGTGCGCCGAGGAGGTCAGGGCCCGCTTGAAGTCGGCGGCCTTCCAGGTGGGGTGGGCCTGAGCGAGGAGGGCCACGGCACCGGTGACGTGCGGAGCGGCCATGGATGTGCCGGACGCCTGCTCGTAGCGCAGGTTGGGCATGGGCGTGTCCATGTTGGTGCCGTCGGCGCGGGCGCCGATGATGTCCGAGCCGGGTGCCACCAGGTCGGGTTTGACGGCGGCGTCGCCGAGTCGAGGGCCCTGGCTGGAGAAGTCGCTGAGGGTGTCGCGCTTGGTGGTGCTGCCGACGGTGAGCGCGGCGTCCGCGCTGCCGGGGCTGCCGATCGTGCCGTCCACGCCGTTGCCCTTGGGCCCGCCCTCGTTGCCGGCGGCCACCACGAACAGAGTGCCCGTCTGTGCGGTGAGCCGGTTCAGGGCGGTGGCCACCGGGTCGGTTCCGTCGGTGACGGTGTCGCCGAGGCTCATGTTGACGGCGACCGCGTGCTGGGCCGCGGCCCACTCCATGCCCGCGATGATCGCACTGTCCGGGCAGGTGCCGTTGTCGTCGCAGACCTTACCGATGAGCAGTTTGGCACCCGGCGCGACGCCCGCGTACTTGCCTTGGGACGCTGCGCCCGTGCCGGCGATGGTGGAGGCGGTGTGGGTACCGTGCCCGTATCCGTCCTTGAGGCCGGCGCCAGTGAAGACCTTCGAGGCGGCGATGCGGCCCTTGAAGTCGGGGTGGTTGGCGTCGATGCCGGTGTCCAGATCGGCGATCAGCACGTTCTTGCCGGTGATGCCGGACTTCCATGTGGCGGGGGCACCGACGATCTTGTTGCTCTCGTCGTCCAGGACCCTGGCCTTGCCGTCCAGCCAGAGCTTGCTGACACTGCTGGACAATTGTCCCTTGAGCAGTGACTGCCACAGACCACTGGTGCTCCTCTTGGGCTGGGTGAGGGTGCCGCCGTTCAGAGCGCGCAGGGTGCGTCCGAGGTCGGCTCCGTGTGCGGTGAGTGCGGGCCGGGCGGCCGCCTTGCCAGCCCGTGCCATGACGATCAACGGCAGTGAGCGCGAGCGCGCGTCGTCCCGACCGATACGGATCAGCTCCGTGACGTCGAACAGCCGCGCGTCCAACTTCCCGGTGGACAGGGGGTACTCGGCGTCCTGGGGAATCACGCTGATGTGCTGTGTCCCGGCTCGGAGGGTGCGTACGAGGCGGAAGCCCATGTCCTCCCGGCCCTTGTCGGGCAGCACGGACACGGCGGGAGCCTTTCTGCCGGGCTGGGGGCGCAGAATGACCCGGTCCCCGGTGATGAGAGTGACGGTTCTGGCGGTCTCCGTGCGCTGCCCCACCGACGCTGCTTCGGGGGCGACCGCCTGCGCGACCGGTCCCTGCACGGCGACCGAGACGGCCACCACACCTGCGAGGGCGGGGAACATCCCCCATCTGACTGGCTTGGGCAGCAATGCGTACTCCTTCGGTGTCCGGCTCCACGCCGGAATCTGACGGTTCAACAACTGGGTGGCCGACAAGCGGACTCGGGCCGCCGTTGGCCACTCGAGGCAGGAGCTCGATCACGCCGTACGCGACGCCGGAGCTGAGATAGGCGGTGGCGCCGGCTCCGCTGCCGAGGTCGAGGGCGGGTGCTCAGAGGCTGGCGCGCAGGTGGCTGACCGTGACGAAGTGGTAGCCGCGGGCGGTGAGGGTGCGCAGGATCTGCGGGAGCGCGGCGACGGAGGTGGCGTGGATGTCGTGCATGAGGACGACGCTGTTGCGCTGCGCCTTGTCGATGACGGTCTGGGCGACCTTGGCGGCGTCGGGATACCTCCAGTCCTCGGTGTCCACATCCCAGAGCACCGGCGAGAGGCTGGTGGCCGACCGGACCGTCGAGTTGACGGCGCCGTAGGGCGGGCGGAAGAGGGTGGGCCCCTTGCCTGTGGCGGCCTTGATTGCGGCGCTGGTGCGGTTGAGTTGGGAGGCGATCTGCTCGGGGGTGAGCTTGGTGAGGTCGGGGTGGTTCCAGGAGTGGTTCCCGACCTCGTGTCCGGCGCGGGCCTCGGCGCGCACCAAGTCGGGGTGGGCGGCGACGTTCTGTCCGGTGGTGAAGAAGGTGGCGCGTGCCTTGTACTGCGCCAGGTGATCCAGCAGGGTCGCGGTCTCGGGTGCCGCCGGCCCGTCGTCGAAGGTCAGCGCGATGCACTGGACCTGCTTGCAGTCGGTGTCGTCGTCGCCGGAGGCGGTGTGGGTGGGGACGGCCGGGCCGGGGGTGTTCGGCGCGCCCAGGTCGAGCGAACGGCCGGGGGTCATGGTCTGCCGCTGGGCGCGCTTGCCGAACGCGGACAGCCAGGGGGTGACCGTCTTCTTGGAGAGGGTCACCAGGAAGGTTCCGGCGGGCGGCGCGCCCACCTCGCCGCTGTCGAAGCTCACCTGCAGCCCGCCGTCAGCGGTGAAGGCCATGTTGTCCAGAGCGGTGGCGCGGGAGGCCGGATCGGAGAGCGTGCCGTCGAAGGTGGTCGGGTCGAAGCCTTCGCGCCCCTTGAGCTCGTCCTTCAAGGTGGAGATGAAGGCGTTCCGGGAGTCGTCGGCGATGAGTCCGAGAGCAGTGCGGTAGTCGCCCGCGTCGCCGTCGTACCAGTACGCCCTGGCCGACAGCCCGGACCCGGCGCCGCTGCCGTCCTGTGTGGTGAGCCGGACGCCGAGTACATCGCCGGAAGCCACCAGGAACCTGTGGCTGACGTTGAGCTCGCCGACTGAGCCGTTACACGCCCCGTCCCCCTCACGGAATGTGGCCAGGCGCTGCTCCACGTCCTTCTTCATCGCGACCGTCATCGCCTCCGCGCCGGGTACGTCCGGGTAGCTCGTGGCGAAGGGACAGGAGCGCTGCTCGCTGCTGTTGCCGACGATCTGCAGGCCCTTGATCTTCGACGGGTCGACGCTGCGGACGGGTGAGGGGGATTCGGCAGCGGCATGTGGCGGGCCGGCGGATCCCGGCTCCGAGGAACCGGAGGAACAGGCCGTTGTTGTCGAGAGTGTGCCGAGCAGCAGAAGCGAGGGCAGCAGGGTGCGAGTGCGCATGTGTGACCAGAACCTGGGAGAGGGGAGGGCGGACGCCGTCGGCGGGCGCCGCGGTCGTTCTGGTCACGAGCGTCCAGGTCAGAGGCGTTTTTCAGCGACCCTCGACGCCACTCTGAAAAATCCGGTCCTTGTAACCCGCCGCGTCAGCTGCTTGTGGAGCAGACGCTCTCGTACGGCGCGTCGGGGACGTAGGTCCGCCATTCCGCTGCGGTCAGTCCGCCACCGGCGCGCGCGCAGACGGTATCCACGACCTGGTCCGGGCCGACAGGGAAACGCAGGAGCGGCACGTGAGGGCTGCTGGCAAAGACTGTGCTGCCGTCCTCGGCGAAGGCAAGGGAGTGGATCTCGTCGCCGGGCGTGGGCAGGTCCGTCCCGAGAAGCTGATGTCCCTCGGTGTCCCACAGTCTCAGCGTCCCGTTCGCGCCGCCCACGGCGAGGGTGCCGCCGTCGGAGGAGAAGGCGAGCGCCCCCACTGCCTCCGGTTCGCCCCGGGTAACCGTGTCGGAGGTGCCGGTCAGTGCGCCGGTGCGGTCTCGGATCGCGCCGTCCCAAAGGGTGACGTGCCCGGTGGAATCGCCGACGGCGAGCTGGGTGCCGTCGGGGCTGAAAGCGAGCGAGGTGACCTGGCGGCCGTCGGCAAGCGCGCGTCCACTGACCCTTTCGGCCCCTGGATCGACGTACTGATCGTCGGAGCTCACGAGCAGACCTCCGTCCGGTCGCCCGGCCAGTGCGTTCCCGGAGAAGCCACGCACGGTCCTCGATCGCCGGTGGTCGCGGGTGTTCCAGACCTCCGTAGTGGAGGTGCCGGCGGCGGAGCGGACGGCCAGCAGGGTGCGGCCGCCGGGTCCCAGGGCGAGGGCCGTGGCAGGGCGGTCGGCCGCGCCGGAGGTGTCGAAGAGCGTACGAATCCTGTGTGTCCGTACGTCCCACACGGTGAAGCGCAGCCGCAATGAGCCGTGAGAGGACGCGGTGTCGGCGAGGGCCAGGGCGCGGCTGTCCGGGCTGAAGGCCGGCAGGGGAACGTCCTCGTCTGAGGTGCTCGGCAGCGGGCCGAGCTTCGCGTGCGCGAGGACCCTGCCCGTGCGCGTGGCCCGCAGCTCGAAGCGGTAGCCGGCGCCAGAACGGGTGACGGTGGCCAGGGTGGTGCCGTCCGGGCTGAGCACGCTCGCCTCGGTCGGTGTGTTGTGCCACCGCGGGGTGAGACGGGCGGTCAGGTCAAGGGTGTGGACCGTGGCGCCGTCGAGGTAGCGCAGGAGGTCAGGCTTTCCCGGATCCCACGTCAGCCCAGTGGCCGCGTCCTTGGACATCGGCCGGTCGAAGACCTGGGTCCCGCCGGTGGCCAGTCGCCAGACAGCCAATTCGTGGTCGTCCGCCGTGGCCAGGAACTCGCCGTTGGCGGAGAGCGCCGCCTGTGTGAAGCCGGTGCTCCCGTCACTGGCGAAGTCGGCGAGCGTGCGTCCGCTGCGGACGTCCCAGACAAGGGCCCGCGTGCCGTAGACGGCGGCCAGCCGCCTGCCGTCCGCGCTGAACCGCAGCAGGCGGGAGCCGTCGTCCGCACCGGAACCAGTTCCGCAGACGGTCCTGTCCGCCTTCTCCCAGGCTCCCGGCAGCCGATTGCGGCCGGCGGTGTCCCACAGCTGGAGTGGCCCATCGGCGGGACAGAGGGCGAGCAGACGTCCGCCTGGGCCGACCGCCGCCGAGGAGAGCGTGCGCGCGAGGTCGGTGGTGAACAGGACCTGGCCGTCGTCCGTCCGGTGCAAGGCGGCTGCGCCCGGGCCGTCCGGCGGTCCAGTGAGGTACGTTTTCCCGTCCGACGAGCCGCCCCACCGTGACGCATTGCCCAGCTCGGCCTCGGATCTTCCCTCCGGAAGGTTCCACAGCCTGCCTCCCCCGTCAGACCCGATGACGTCGAGGAACCGGGAGTCGGGCCCGACATCGCCCACCTCCGTACCGCTCGGCAGGCGGTAGGTGGCGGTGACCTTGTGGTCGGTCACATTCCGGGTGGTTACCGTCGTGCCCTCTACGCTGAGCAGCGTCCGGCCGCTGTCGGAAAGGAAGCGCCGCACATCCTTTCCGGCCAGAGGGTCGGTGAAAGCGTCGCGTTCCGGCTGTGCCAGGGACCCCAGGAGCGCCGAGCGGGACTCGGTGAGCGGGGCCATCTTCCATGCCGCCACCCCGAGCAGGGCGGCGGCGTGCGGATCGGTGGAACGTAGACTGCCGGCCACGGTGGCCAGGCGGCGAGCAGTGGCCTTGGCGGATTCCTCCCGGCTGACCTCATTGCGCTGCCAGGCGACCAGCCCGGCGGCGAGCGCCAAGACGAGGAACACGGACAGACCGACGGCCAGGGATCGTGTCCGACGCGCGGCGCGGGTCTCGGCCTCCCGTTCGGCGTTCTGAGCGGCGAGGGAGGCCGTGAGGAAGTCCCTTTCCAGATCGGTGAGCTCGTCGTTTTCCAGATGGGTGAGCTCGTCTTTCGGCTGACCTGCGAACAGTTCCGCGGCACGAGCCAGCCTCGTGCCCCGGTACAGAGCTCCGGGATCACGCGCCAACTCCTCCCAGGCGCGCGCCGCCTCACCGAGTCGGCGCTGTGCGCGCAGCCTTTCCCGGCTCTCCTCGATCCAACCGGCCAGACGCGGCCAGCCGGTGATCAGCGCCTCGTGCGACAGCTCCACCATCTCGCCGTCCAGGGTGACCAGACGGGCGGCTACAAGGCGCTCCAGCACCTCCTGCGTACCGCTGCCGAGTTCGGCGCGCGACGCAGGACGACGCGTGTCGGCCGTGCCGTCACCAGGAGCGATCAGCCTCAGCAGGATGCGCCGCGCGATACGGCTCTGCTCCGCCGACACCTGGCCGTATGCCTCCTCGGCGGTGGCGGCGATCGCGCCTCGCACTCCGCCCGCCTCCTCGTACGCCGCCAGAGTCAGCAGGCGGCCACGCCGACGGTGCCAGGTCTCCAGCAAGGCATGAGAGAGCATGGGCAGCGCGCCCGGCTGGTCGACCACCTCGTCGATGATGCCGGCGGTAAGGGTGCGCTCCACGTTCAGTCCGGCGGCGGCAGCCGGGCCGGTGATCGCTTCGCGCAGCTCGTCCCGGCTCATCGGCCCGACCAGCAGGCTGGCCCGGCTGACGGCCGTGGCCAGCTCACGGTGTTCGGCGCAGTGGCCGTAGAAGTCGCCGCGGACCGCGACCACTACCCGCAGTCCGCTCTCCGGACGCCGGGCCGCGAGCAGCAGGCCGAGGAACCGGTCGCGTTCAGCACGGTCGTGGCACAGGGTGAACAGTTCCTCGAACTGGTCGACGATCACCCAGGTCTCCCCGTCACCGTGGCGCGGCACGAGTGCCTGCGCGTGCGTGCGCGCGGGCAGTTCCCCCGGGGCGAGCACGCGAATGACCGCAGGCCGCTCAGCCCCCGCCGCCTGCCGCAGGCTCGGAATCAGTCCCGCTCGCAGCAGTGACGACTTTCCGCTGCCGGACGGCCCGAACACCGCGGCGAACCGGTGCTCGCGCACCAGCTCCACCAGTTCGGCGAGGAGCGTCCCCCGGCCGAAGAACAGCTCACTGTCGTCCGGCTCGAACCGCGCCAGCCCCCGGTACGGCGGCTTCTCGTTCGGTATGGATGTGCGGACCTCAGCGTCCGCCTCCCGCCACTGGCGCTCCAATTCGTCCGGGTCTGCGTCCAGCGCTTCGGCATACGCCCGCACTACCGCCAGGGACGGCAGCTGATCACCGGCTGCGGCCTGGGACATCGCGGTAATGGAGTAGCCCGCCCGCGTGGCCATCTCCCGGTACGGCGGCTTTCCTGCCTTCTCACGGAGGAGCCGCAGTTCGTGCGCGAGCCGCTGCACGGGACCGGCGTCAGGATCGACCGGCTTCTCACGTCGTCCCACCGGGAGCACCTTTCACACACTTCACGCGGTCAAGCTACTCTTTCCACTTGGTCCCCCGGGTTGACGCCCAGGGCGTGTCCCCGGACCCGGACGTCGCCGGGGGTGGGACTGGGTGGTTCCCGGACCCGAAGCACTTCGCCGACAGCAGCCTTGGGGTGTCGTACGAAGCTGCCTTCATGTCATGCCTCTTCGGCGGACTTGTCGCCCAACGCCTCGCGCAGCCAGGCGAGTTCGGATCCGGTGATGGCGCGGGCGATGAGCAGCATGCCGCGCCGGTAGGGGTCGCCGGTCTGCTCGGCGCGGACGGGCTTCTCGTCCTCGTAGAAGAAGCTCGACGGGGCTTCGAGGAAGGCCAGGCGGCGGCGCAGGACCGCGTGCTGCTCGGCGGTGTCGGGCAGCAGGGAGAGGAACGCCAGGATGGTGAACCAGCGGGCGAGGTCGGTGATCTCGTGGTCCGCGGGTTCGCGCAGGCGTCGCAGCATGTCCTCGCGACCTGCGGCGGTCAGGTTCAGCACGTAGCGGCCGCCGCCCGCCTCCGGTGCGGGGTGCCGTTCGATCAGTCCGGCCTTGGTGAGCCGGTTCAGCGCCGGGTAGAGCGTGCCGTCGCTGACCGGACGGCTGTAACCGGTCAGCGCCGTGACCTGGCGGCGCAGCTCATGGCCGGGCAGAGGGCCTTCGGCGAGGGAGCCGAGGATCGCGAGTTCCAGCATGCCTCCAGCATCTCACATCGATTCGAGGCCCACATCGAAACGATGTTACGTTGGTGAGGGCCCGGACGCTTGTCCGAAGCGTCACCGCCCCTCTGGCATCACTATTCGTTGAAGGCAGTTCCATGGATTCCGCTGCGCCCACCCCGAGGACAGCCGCCCTTCCCCGTTCCTCGATCGCGGTGGCGACGCTGTCCACCGTCGTGGAGTGGTACGACTTCACGCTGTACCTCTACATGACCACGGTGCTTTCCCGGGTCTTCTTCGGCTCCGGTTCCTCCTCTCTACTGGTCACCCTCGCGGTCTTCGCCGTCGCCTACCTGATGCGTCCGCTCGGCGCGATGGTCTTCGGACATGTCGGGGACCGGATCGGCCGGCGCAAGGTGCTGCTCGTGTCGATGGCTGTGATGACCGCAGCGATGCTGGCCACCGCGCTGCTGCCCACCGATGCGCAGATCGGCGCCACCGCCGGAGCCCTGGTGCTGCTGCGCTGCGTGATGGGCCTCGCGGTCGGCGGTGAGTACACCGGGGTCACCGCCTACCTGGTCGAAGGCGCCGAACCCCGGCGACGCGGCCTGGTCGCCTCGCTCGCCTCCGCCGCCAGCCAGATCGGAGCGCTGCTCGCCGCCGCCGTGGCCGCCCTCACTGTCACCCTCACCTCCGCGTCCGCGCTGGACGCGTGGGGCTGGCGCATCCCGTTCCTGTTCGGCGCGCTCCTGGCCGGCACCGTCCTGATCGCCCGTTCCACCATGAGGGAGTCGCCCGAGTTCGAGAAGCATCGGGAAAATCCGCGGGAGCAGAGCACGCTGCGCACCCAGCGCCCCGCGCTCTACCGCACGTTCGCGATCTCGGCCCTCGGCTCGGTCACGTACTACGTCGGCATCAGCTACGTCCCCACCTACCTCGGCTCCGTCGGCGGCTTCCGCGAGTCCGACTCGCTGTGGCTGTCCACCCTCGCCGCGATCGCGGTCGTTCTCGTCACGCCGCTCGCCGGCACCTTGTCCGACCGCATCGGACGCCGCCCCGTGTTGCTGCTCTTCGGCGCCCTGGCGATGGTGCTGCCGCTGGCCATGTTCGGCCTGATGGCCCATGGCAGCTTCGCCGCCGCACTGACCGGGGCGATCGTCATGGCCTGCGTCGCGGGCGGTGTCAGCGCGGTCGCCTGCTCCGCGGTCGCCGAGCAGTTCCCGGTCGTGCAGCGCCTGAGCGGCCTTGCCCTGGGCGCCACCGCCGCCACCGCGATCTTCGGTGGCCTCACCCCGTACGCCTCACAGGCCCTGGTGAACTCCACCGGCTGGGCCCTCGTCCCCGGCGCACTGGTCGCTGCTGTCGCGCTCGCCGTCGTGCCCGTCCTGCGCGGCCTGCCGGAGACCGCACCGGCCGCGCGCCCGCTCCGATCCCGGGGCCGCACTCCCCAACCCCAGCCCCGCTGAGCTCGTCCCTGCCGCCTCGCTCGCTCTTCTGCATTCCCGGCAGTCCGTGCGGATCGTGCCGCGCAGGACGCTTCCGGCAACCGGCCGAAGACCGACGTGACGACGAGGACCGACTGACGCCGAACTCCGAACTCCGAACTCCGAACTCCGACCGCCGCCATTCGCTCGTACGCCGCGGGCGGGGCTCCCTCACCGGAACCGCCCGGCGACCACGGAACTGGGAGCCGAACTCGTCGACCAGTCCGACCACCTCATCCCGGGGCACCGCCGCGTGCGACTCCAGCCCCGGATGACAGGACCAATCGCAGAAAGGGACCACCCATGCACATCATGCCGACCGCGGAATGGCACACCTTTGTCACCCACAGCACGGCCACCGGCCGGTTCGCAACCGTCGGGGCCGACGGCCTCCCCAACATCAGCCCCGTCTGGTACGTCTTCGACGGCCAGGACTTCCTGTTCACCACCGGCGGGGGCACGGCCAAGGTGCGCAACCTGCGGCGCGACCCCCGGGCGTCGCTGTGTGTGTGGCCGAAGACGCCCCGCCGTTCGCCTATGCCGAGGTCCGTGGCGACGTAACGCTCAGCGACAACCTCGCCGAACTGTACGACGTCGCCTTCCGGGCCGGCGCCCGGTACATGGGCCAGGACCGGGCCGAGGAGTTCGGCAAGCGCAACGCCGTCCCCGGCGAACTCGTCGTCCGCCTGCGCCCCACCAAGGTCATCGCCTTCGGCGGCGTCACCGACTGATGAGCACCCTGGCCCTGTCCACACCCGACATGCGCGGGCCCTTGCGGAAGGGACCCTCCCAAGTTGCCCACGCCCGCGGTACTGCCCTCGTTGCCGCCCGCGTCGGACCCCCAAGAGGGCCCCGTCAGGCCGTCAGCCACGACAGCCTGACGGGGCGGCGCTCACGTAACCCCCTACACATCCCGTCTACCGGAGCCCCCTCATGCCCATAGCCGCGCTAGTCGCGCTTGCCATCGTCGCCTTTGCCATCGGAACCACTGAGTTCGCCGCCATGGGCCTGCTGCCGCAGATCGCCCAAGGCGTCGATGTCTCCATCCCTCAGGCAGGCTGGCTCGTCTCCGCGTACGCGATCGGCGTCCTCATCGGCGCCATGCTCCTCACTGTGGTCGCGGCCCGGATGACCCGGGTCTCCCGCAAGACAGTCCTGATCGGATTCGCCGCACTCTTCACGCTCGGGAACGTGCTGTGCGCGATCGCCCCGGACTTCTGGTCTCTCGCAGCGGCCCGGGTTGTCGTAGGCCTGCCGCACGGCGCGTTCTTCGGCGCGGGCGCCGTCGCCGCCGCCGAACTGGCCGCCCCGCACCTGCGGGCCCGCGCCGTCTCCATGATGTTCGCCGGTCTGACGGTGGCGACCATCATCGGCGTGCCCGGCGCCACCCTGATCGGCCAGCAGTTCGGCTGGCGCGCCACGATGCTCGTGGTGGCCGCCATCGGCGCACTGGGCACCTTCGCCATCTGGCGGATGATGCCCGAACTGGGCCCGCGGCCGCAGGGCGGGCTGCGCGGCGAGCTGAGCGCGTTCCGCAACGGCCAGTTGTGGCTGGCGCTGGCTACGGTGCTCGTCGGCTGCGGCGGCTTCTTCGCCTCCTACTCCTACATCACGCCGATGATGACGGACGTCGCCGGGTTCTCGGACTCGACGGTGCCGCTGATCCTCGCACTCTTCGGCGTCGGCATGACGCTGGGCAACATCGTCGGCGGGTACGCGGCGGACCGCGCGCTGCGGCCGAGCATCTGCGCGGCGTTCCTGCTGCTGGCAGCGGTGCTGGCGCTGTTCACGGTGACCGCGCACGCGCAGTGGGCGGCGGCGCTGACGGCCGTCGCGATCGGGTTCTTCGGGTTCGCGATCGTGCCGACCGTGCAGACCCTGGTGATGGAGAAGGCCGGGCACGCGCCCACCCTCGCCTCCGCGGCGATGCAGGCCGCGTTCAACCTGGCGAACGCGGCCGGCGCATACCTCGGCGGGCTGGCCATCGCCGCAGGCTTCGGGCTGACTTCCCCGAACCTCGTCGGCGCGGCCCTCGTCGCCTCCGGCTTCGCGGTCGCGGCCGCCTCCTGGGCAGCGGACCGCCGCCGCGGGACGGACCGAGTCGCGTCGACAGTGGTCCGGACAGCCGAAGCAGCTTCCGACCGGCAACTCACGGCGGGCGCGCGGACCGACTGACTGGCCGGTGTTCGTTCCGGCGTGGAGCGAGGGGAGTGACGTGAGCGACGAAGCGTCACAAAGGAACGGCTGCTCATGACGAGCCAGATCGCCGCCCCTTGACTCCTCACGAGTCGTCCCGCCTCCCTGGACCTGCCCAGCGACCAGCGCTTCTGGCGCGCAGGAGCGAAACCCATCGCTTCCGCGGCATTCCGGCAGGTACGGGTGGTCTGGAAGACGCCAACGGAAGATTCAGGGCCGGTTCAACGGCTGCCCGGCATTGCCCGTGGCGGTCGCGTCGCTGTCCACTTCCTCGGCTTCGACAGTCCGTTCGCGTTCCCGCTGCGTGCCCTTCTTGGGTTCCTTGCCGGCGCGATGGTGTTCGCGATGCTATGTGGAAGACATACGCGGTCAGGGACATCGAGCCAACTGCGATGACCGGGCGGATGAGCCTGCCGAATCGAGGGAAGACGCCGATCGCGGCGAGGCAGGACGCCCGGACGACGATCGCCACGCCGGTGTTGGCGACGATCGGCAGGGTCGTCTCACTGTGCGTTGAAGCGACCAGCAACTCCGCCCGGTACTTGCCCTCCGGGTAGCCCCAGAAGTCGGACCACCAAGCGGACACGGCTGAGCCGCCCCAGCCGCTCAGCTTCGACAGGGCGCCGGGAACCAGGTGCAGGGCCGGCCAGGAGCCTCCGTAGCCGATCACGCCGAGGCACGCTCCGGTGAGCGCCAACCGGGTCCGGACTACGGCGGAGGTCAGGTCCAGGCGGGAGACTCCGACGGCCCTCGCGGTCCGCGACGGCTGGATCGTGTTCGTCGGCTCGGACGCCGCCGCGGTCGGTTGGATCGGCAGCGGCACCGAAGTGAGGGTCGCGGATGCCCACCATCGACGAGCTCGACGCCGTCGCTCCGGACGTGCCCGTACTCCTGCGCTGCGCTGTTCGGTGGTGGCCTGCTTGTTGCGGTCTCCCGCGGCACGTCCCACTGCCCACCAGCCGCCGTCGTCGGGGATGTTGCCGAGTTTCTTGATCGAGGCGGGCCAGATCAGCGAGCGGTTTCCGGCGCGGTCAATCGCAAGGCGGAGGGTTGGATGGAGGTGCCGACGTTTTCGCCGGCCGTCTCTTCAGCTGTTACAGCCGCCGAGGAAATCGAGGAGTACGCGGTTGAACCGAACGGCCTCGTTCATATGCGGGAAGTGCCCACTGTTTTCGAAGACCTCCAGCCGACCCTCTGGCAAAGCCTCAGCGAACCAGGCCTGCCCCTCGACCGTGTAGAACGGCGACCTCCCGCCGACGGCGACAAGCGCGCGAACCGGGATCCGGGGAAGCACGTCGCGCCAGTCCGCCACGTAGTGGTCGACGAGCAGGGGGCGGGCCCGATCGTGCGGGAACGTGGCGAAAAGGTCGTACGCCGCCTTGACCTCCGGCGGCATCGGAGGCTCCGCGTCACCGCTGGCCCAGTCGATCCTGAAGGTCGCAGCGTCATAGGCGTTGGTCCAGTCGACGAATCGAATGCCGTATGACCAGGTTTCATCGTTGATGATTTTGGGGGTCTGCTCGATCGCGACGAGGGCGGTGACTCGAGCAGGGTGCGGCTGAGCGAAGTACGACAGTGCGACCGATGTGCCCATCGAGTGGGCGAGGATGGCCACATCGGAGAGGTCGAGGTGTTCGAGAAGCTCCGCCAGATCCTGACCGAGCCTCGACATCCGCATGCCGTGATCGGGGAGCTCCGAGTCACCGTGCCCGCGCTGGTCGAGGGCGATGAGCCGAAACCCGTTACTGAGCAGCGCATCGCGCTGGAGCAGCACCTGGTGGCGATCGCCGGTGTACCCGGGCAGGTACACGACCGGGCGGCCGGCGCCATCGTCGTCGTAGGTGAGGGTGACGTCGTCAGAGGTGACGAAGGTGTTCATTGCGTTTGTCTTCCCTCTCTTGGTGAATCTCTTTCAGCCTGACTCTGCGGAGTGAGCCGTGCAGATCAGGAGGGCTCGCGACGTGACCGGGCCCTTTCGTTGTCCGTGGTGACTCCACTCAACACCGGCGTCAGAGGACCCTGATGGTTCCGTGTCCTGCCACGCTCGACCTCCCGCACGAGCTCATCGAGCACGTGTCATGGCTCATCTACGCCCGGCCCTGGGCCGGTGAGGCGGTGTGCTCGGTGGCGATCCGGTCGAGCCATTCGCTGACGAGTGCGGTGAACAGCTCAGGCTGCTCGATCTGCAGGTTGTGGCCGGCCGTATCGAGGACCGCGTAGGTGGCGCGCGGGTAGTGGGGCAGGAGGTCGAACTGGTCGAGGTAGCCCACGCTGTCGTCCTGCCGTCCCGCCAGGATCAGCGTGGGACGCGTGAAGGGGTCGCCGTCCTCGGGTTCCCGGGTGAGCTGCCAGTGGCGGCGGATGCGTTCCAGGGCGGTGGTGTCGGCGATGTCCAGGCCCGCCTGGATCTCCTCGCGAAACCGTCGCAGAACCTCCGGCGTCTCGACGACCGCGAGGGAGGTGAAGACCTCGGCGACGTGCTCATCCAGGGAGGCGATCAGATCCGGGTCGGGACGCAGGACCAACCGCTCGGCCGGGCGGCTCTCGGCGGTTTCCACGCGTCTGGCCGAGGGGCAGATCAGGGCGAGCCCGAGAACTTGATCACGGCGGGTCCGGGCCAGCGCGCGAGCGAGGTAGCCGCCGTAGGACTCGCCGAGGAGCAGGAACGGCTCGTCACCGATCTGGTCGTCCACAAAGTCCTGTACGGCGGCGAGCATGTCGTCGGAGCTTGCGATCCGGGCGGGCGCCGGGGACTTCCCCATGGCGGGCAGGTCCGGGTACAGCCGCCGGTACCCGGGGCGCTGGGCGAAGACCGGCTCCAGACAGCCGAGCATCAGACGGTGGTCGGGTTCCCACCCATGCAACGCGAGCACCGGTGTCCCTTCGCCCCGGTCCACGAAGTTCAACTCCACCTGAGTGCGCTGCGGCATCTCCATCACTTCCTTAGGGTCATCCCGCGTCGCGGAGGGCTACAACGGGCCCCGAGTACGCCCGTCCTGTGCAGCACGGGCGTACTCGGCGTACCCCCTTGGAGGGGCAGGGTGCGTCAGGAGACGGCGGCGATGGCCGCGGCGCCCTGCAGGGTGAAATTGTCGAAGACAATCCGGCTCTCGACGATCTTCCCGTTCTCGACCCGGAACCACTCGCCCACCGGGGAGTAGGGCACGGGGGCCGTCTCGGCGTCGTAGTACATCAGCGCGGTGTTCTCGTCCCCGAACGCTGAAACCAGCTCCGCCTTCTTGAGGATCCCCAGGAATCCGCCGAGGAAGGACCGGTACGCCTCGGCATCCAGGGGCCCGACGGGGGTCCGGCTGGTGAAGCCGTCTTCGAAGTACGACAGGGCCTCATCGATGTCCTTGTTCGACCAGGCCTTGTAGTAGGCGAGGGCGACGTCCAGGGCAGGGCTGTTGTTGCTCATCGTGATGGCTCTATTTCATCAGGGTTCGTGCGGGCACTCCGGCAGCGGCGTGGCCGTCCGCCGGGACTCGAACGAGGCTACATCGTTTCGTAGTAGTGCGCATCGTGGCACTTCGTGTCGATGTACTGCGGCGTGTTGTGTGACCATAGAGGGGTGCTGGAACTTGCGATCTTGGGAAATCTCGCCGATGGCCCGCTCCACGGCTACGAGCTGCGCCGCCGGGTCGAGCGGCTCTCCGGCTATGCCCGGTCGGTGAGCGAGGGCAGCCTCTACCCGGCGATCAACCGCCTGGTGAAACGCGGCCTGCTCACCCGGCACACCGAACCGGGCGCCGGGGCCACCCAGCGCTACGTGCTGACCCTGACCGACGCAGGACGCGAGAATCTCCTGCAACGCCTGCGCGACCCCGCTCAGCAGGAGATCACCGACTTCAACCGGTTCTTCACCGTCCTGGCGTTCCTCTCCCTCCTCCCCGAGGTCAAGGAACAACACGCCGTACTCCGCCGCCGCCTGGAGTTCCTGGAAACCCCCGCGAGCTTCTTCTACGAAGGCGACCGACCACTGCGCGCGGAAGAAGTGAACGACCCCTACCGGCGCGGCATGATGCTCACCGCCCGAGCCGTCACCCGAACCGAATGCGCCTGGATCCACGAGATCCTGGACGACGGCCAGGACCTCGACATGCCCCGGCAATCCGCAGCGCCACAGGATGCCCAGCCACCGCGGTGATGTGGCGATGACCTGTGGTCAGCAGCGCTGCCGGGCCTCGGTCCGGCGGCTGCCGTCGCCGGCCGGTGGGGCTTCACCAACGTGGGGCGTTTCGCTGCCGGTCCCTCCAGCGGATGACCGAGAGGACGGGTCCGAAGATCTCCTGTTGTGCGATGCGGGAGGTGTTGTCCGTCTCGAAGATCGTCGGTTCGATGAACCAGCCGGCCTCGCTCCCGGATACGGTGGCGCGCGATCCTCCGGTGACCAGGGTGGAGTCCTCCCTGCCCGACGCGATGAAGTCGAGAACTCGCTCGCCCTGCGTCTGTGAGACCAGGCAGCCCAGCCGCGTTGCCGGGTCCACCGGCGAGCCGACGGCGATCCGGCCGAACACGCCGGTCAGCCGGCTCAGGAACTCGTCGTAGAGGTCGTCGTGCAGGAAGAGCCGTGTGCCCGCGAGGCACGACTGGCCGTTGCAGTACGTGGCCGCGAAGGCCGCGTTGTCCACCACTCGGTCCAGGTCGTCGATGTCCGGGAAGACGATGTTCGGACTCTGCCCCCGAGTTCGAGGGATACCGGAACCAGCCGGTCGGCCCCCGCATGCGCGATGATCCGGCCGACCTCCGCCGAGCCGGTGAAGGCGAGCTTTACGACGTCGGGGTGGGCGGTCAGCGCGGCGCCCGCCTCGGTCCCCAGGCCCGGGACGACGTTGACCACTCCGGGCGGGAAGATCTCCGCGAGCGCCGCACAGAGTTCGAGGGTGGACAGGGAGGCGTTCTCGTCCGGCTTGAGCACCAGCGTGTTTCCGGCAGCGAGCGCCGGCGCCAGCTTGAAGGCCGTCATGATGGCCGGCACGTTCCAGGGGATGATCTGGCCGACGACCCCCAGGGGTTCACGTTTCGCTACCGCCCAGCCTCCCGGTACCGAGCTGTTCCACCCGGTGTGCGTGACCGCGGCCGCGGCGAAGAAGCGGTACTGGTTGATCGCGATGCGGTGATCGATCGGGGTCTCCCCGATGGTGCGCCCGATGTCCATCGCGTCGATCAGGGCCAGACGGTCGAGGTTCGCCTCCACCCAGTCCGCGAGTCGGTGCAGCAGTGCGGCCCGCTGCGCCACCGGCGTCGCGGCCCAGCCGGGGGATGCCGACTTCGCGGCTGCCACCGCGGCGTTGATCTCGGCTGCTCCCCCACGTGTGATCGTCGCGAGCCGGACACCGGTCGCCGCGTTCACAGCGTCGAACGACTCCGTCGAGATCGACATGCGCTTCCCGCCGATCAGCGGCTCGTAATGGTCGGCGAGCCCTACGTCCACGTTCATGTGATCCCTCCAAGACGTCGCACGAACCGCACTTCGACGGGAGGAGCGTAAGAACCCAAGCTGCTCGTCGGGCAGCCCATGGAACGCACACCGACGGACACTCGACGCACACCGTTCGCCCTGCTCCATCAGGCGCTCTTCGGGCTCCACCTGGGAAAGGCCTTCGCGCCCGACCACAAGGGCATGGACATGCCCGACCCGGCGGGCGAGCGCTGGGGCCATCTGCGCCGCCAGGTCCTGACCTCGCGAAACGTCCGGGGCCGACCGGTCACGGACTGGCGCGGTGCCGAGGTTGTGTCCGAGAAGCCATCGCCGCAGTACACACAGGCAATGCAGTCGGGCCAGGCGCTGCGGACCTTCCGTAGAACTACCTCTCGGGAACGCCACGGACAGGGAACAGCGGCAACGTTAACATTGCGACATACGCCGGGGCAGGCGTTCAGGAAGTGTCTGTACAGAGGGAGGAACGGTCATGGGCGGTCCGAGCGGAGTCGCCCCCGCGCGTCGCCGTGGGCTGGCGGACGAGGTGGCGGACAGCGTTCGCGAGGCCATCTTCGACGGGTCGTACGCGCCGGGAGCGCAGCTGCGTGAGGTGGAGCTCTCCGGCGCGCTCGAGGTCAGCCGCGGGCCTGTGCGCGAGGCGCTGCTTCGCCTGGAGCGGGAAGGCCTGGTCCGCAGCACGTGGCACCGCGGTGCCACGGTCACCACGCTGACCCGCCAGGACGTCGCCGAGCTGGACTCGTTGCGCGGCACGCTGGAGTCCCTCGCCGTCCAGCGGGTAGTCGCCGAGGCGTCGGACACGGACATCGACGGCATCGAGACGGCCGCCCACCGGATGGAACGCGCCGCGGACGAACACGAGATGGTGCGCCGCGACATCGCGTTCCACGACGCCGTGTACGCGGCCGCCCGCCATCAGCGCCTCGAAGACGCCTGGCGGGCGATCCGCTCCCAGGTGCACCTGTTCCTGCTCACGCGGGTCCGTATCAGCACCGAGGGCTACCTGGCGCACCTGCCCGGCGAGCACCGCGAACTCTCCGCCGCCCTGCGCGCCCGCGATGCCGCCACGGCCCTGGAGCTGTTCGCCGCACACCGGCGCCACGCCTTCGACGTCCTCACCGGGGCGGACTCCCCTCCGACGCAGGACACTCCACACTGACGCGACGTGCCCCGCCTCACTGTGGCGCGGCACCGCCCGTCGGGGATGCCGGGGCCGCCGGACGATCTGCGGCACCGCGGCGGACCGCCCAGGTGATCGCCCACAGTGCGACTCCGACGGCCAGCAGGACGCCCGCGATCTGGTACTGAGCGAGGGGACGCCCGGACGAGAAGGGCAGTACGAGATACAGGCAGCACCCCGCCCCCAGGACAGGCAGGACACGGCCGGCCCGGAAGTGCCGCTCCGCCACCCGCTCCTTGCGCAGGACGAGCACCGACACGTTGACGACGACGAAGACCGCGAGCAGGAGCAGCGACGTCGTACCGCCGAGGAGCGCCACGACCGTGCTGTCCGGGTTCAGCGAGACGAAGGTGATGAGCCCGAATGCGAGGACCGTGGTGAACACCGCGGCCGCCCAGGGTGTGCGCCGGACCGGGTGCACCTTGGAGAGGAAGGACGGCAGGACGCCCTCGTTGCTCATCCCGTAGAGCAGGCGGCTGGCCATCAGCATGTTGATGAGTGCGGAGTTGGCCACGGCGAACATCGAGATGAACGGCAGCAGATCAGCGATCGGGAAGCCGGGCGCGGCGGTCTGCACCACCGTCACCAGCGGTGTGTCGCTCGCGGCCAGCTGACCGACCGGCACCACGGCGACGGCGCAGACGGACACCAGGACGTAGATGAGGCCGGTGATCCCGAGACCGGTGAACATCATGCGGGGAAACACCCGCGCCGGATCCTTGGTCTCCTCCGCCATGTTCACGGAGTCCTCAAAGCCGACCATCGCGAAGAAGGCCAGCGAAGTCGCCGCGCTGACCGCCAGAAACGCGTGCTTGTCGGACCCGGTGTCGAACGTGACGACCCGGGAGAAGTCGGCGTGCCCGCCGGCGATGAAGTACATGCTGAGCAGAATCACGAGCAGCAGTCCTGACAGCTCGACCGCGGTGAGCACGATGTTGACCTTGAGGCTTTCGCCGACGCCCCGGAGATTGATCACCATCACGAGCAGCACGAAGCTGAGGGCGATCAGGAGCAGGACGCCGTTGCCGAGGTCGAGACCGAACCCGGCGGCCAGGTTCGCGGCGAACGCATGGGAGGCGGCAGACGCCGAGGTTATCCCCGAACACATGACGGCGAAGCAGACCAGGAATGTCACGAAGTGCTTGCCGAACGCCTTGTGGGTATAGAGCGCCGCCCCAGCGGCCTGCGGATACTTCGTCACCAGTTCCAGGTAGGAGCAGGCCGTGACCAGGGCGACCGCGAAGGCGATGACGAAGGGCAGCCATGCGGCGCCCCCCACCTCGCCGGCCACCCGACCGGTCAGCGCGTAGATGCCGGTACCGAGGATGTCGCCGACGATGAACAGCAGCAACAGGCCCGGACCCATCACCCGTTGAAGCGTGGGCGGGCCGTCCGCTGCTGACGTGCTGGGCGGGTTCTGGTGGCCGGTCCGAGACATAGGGCAGGGGTCCTTGTCGTCATCGTGGGAAAACGAGGGTGGGAGCGGGAGCGCGGAAACGAGGGCGCCACCGGGCTCAGGTACAGGAACGGGACCGGACGGCGGCAGGCCGTGACGGTCCCGGACAGCGGGCGATCGGGAAGTGGCCTCTCACTGGCCTCGCGGGGTGAGGTCTTCCACGCGGAAGAACCTGGAAGAAGTACGTGCGCACCCAAAGCGCACAGGGCGGACGCACCGCTCGTTCGTCAAGCTGACTATCCGATACGGGTCCGGGGCACGTCGGCGCGTTGCAACGCGCTCCCGGACTGGGCCGTACCTCGCTACTCGAATCAGGCGGCGAACACCTGGTCGTCGTCGGCGAACGCCTTGAACTCCAGGGCGTTGCCCGCTGGATCGAGCAGGAACATTGTCCACTGCTCGCCGGTCTGCCCCTCGAACCGGACGTAGGGCTCGATCACGAACCGGGTGTCCGCGGCGCGCAGCCGGTCGGCGAGCTTCTGGAACTCCGGGACGGTGAGGATCAGACCGAAGTGCGGCACAGGCACGTCGTGGCCGTCGACCGGGTTGTGGATCTGCTGCGCCTTGGCCGGGGCAAGGTGGGTCACGAACTGGTGGCCGTGCAGGTTCCAGTCGACCCAGGTGTCGGCGCTGCGGCCCTGCTCCAGACCGAGGACCTCCCCGTAGAAGCGGCGCGCGGCGGCGATGTCGTCAACGGGCATGGCCAGGTGGAAGCGAGGGATGGGGGAATCGAGAACGGTCATGGCAGAGGTCGCCTTTCTGGTGTCTTCCGATGGTCAAACGTCAGTGAGGCCGGATCAGCGAGCACTGCAGTGCCGCAGCACCGGAGCCTTCGAGCGACTGTCGTAATGTTGACATTGACTCAATAGTTGAAGTTAACATCGCGACAAGCGTTTGAGGCAAGGGGAACGCCAGGTCTGCTGGCTTGCGCGCTGCGGTGCGGGCGACAGACCGGAGCGGCGCAGAACGCGTCGGATGGTCGCAGCTGCAGCCCGATGACCGAGCTGCCATCGAGGACGCTGCGGCAGCGGTTGCGTGGTACGAGCGACTTGGCTTCGCCAAGCAGTGGGAACACCGCTTCGAACCGGGACTTCCCGCGTTCGTCGAGATCGCCCGGCGCGGGGTGCGGTTGTTCTAGTCGGAGCACACCGGAGATGCCCGCCCTGACACGTTGGTCTACCTCCGCATTCGTGATGTCGAGGCCATCGCCTCCGAGTTCGGTGTGCAGGTGAAGGATGCTCCGTGGGCGCGTGAGATTGAGCTGCGCGACCCTGACGGCAACCGGCTTCGGATCGGCACGCCAACGGAATGACACTCGCCGGCAGCGCACGGCGGGGAAGCTGTGCCGGTGGCTGAGCGAGTACGCGTCCGCGAGATCGATGACGACAAGGGACAGCGCCTGCTGCGGGTCGGTGGTGACGTGGCGGCGGGCCCAGACGGTGCTGCTGTCCGCATAGGGCATGCCCGTGGCGAAGATCGCCGAAGTGACGTTCACCAGCACGGGCCGGGTCCGGGATGTGATCCACAACTTCAACGCCGACGGCTTCGACACCCTCTACCCGAAGTACAAAGGCGGTCGGCCCAGGACATTCACCCTGCCCGAGCGGCGCGAGATCAAGAAGATCGCCAAGTCCAGGCCGGCCGAGCACGGTCTGCCGATGTCGACCTGGAGCCTGGCCAAGCTGGCCGACTTCCTGGTCGCCGAGGGGGCGACGACATCAGCGACGAGGGCCTTCGGGTCCTGCTCCGCGAGGAGGGCGTGTCGTTTCAACGCATGAAGACCTGGAAGACCTCCCGCGACCCCGACTACGCCGCCGAGAAAGCCCGCGTCGAGCACCTCTATGCGATCGCCGACGGCGAGGTCATACGGCGAAACCGTCACGCCGACGATCAACGGCTACGAGTCGTGGTCGACAGGGCGAACGTTGCCTGATGCGGCACTGGTTACCAGCGATACCCGCCTCACACGGGAGGGGAGATCCGCCGCGGTCGCCAGCCGGGCCTGGGCACGGAGTCCAGCAGAGCCTGGGTGTAAGGGTGCTGGGGCGCGGTGAAGACACGGCCGACCGGTCCGGCCTCGACGACCCGGCCCCCGCGCATGACCACCGCCTCCTGGCACAACTGCCGTACGACGGCCAGGTCGTGGGTGACGAACAGCAGTGTCGTGCCCGTGCGTTCGCGCAGGTCGGCGAGGAGGTTGAGGATCTGCGCCTGGACGGAGACGTCGAGCGCCGCGACGGCCTCGTCCAGGAGCAGGATCTGGGGTTCCAGCGCCAGGGCGCGGGCGATGGCGACGCGTTGGCGCTGTCCGCCGGACAGCCGCGCGGGCCGGGCGTCGGCGAGGCCGGGCAGACCGACCGTGTCCAGCAGAGCGGTGACCCGGTCCCGTCGTGCGGACCGTTCGCCGAGGCCACCGGCCAGCCGGCCGGCGTGCAGGCGCAGCAGTTCCGCCAGTCCGTCGCCGATGGGCTGACGGGGGTCCAGGCTGGAGTACGGGTCCTGGTGCACGATCTGCACGGCGGCGGCACGGGCCAGGCGGGCGGATCGGCCCCGGGGGCGGTCGCCGGTGTGGTGGCCGTGGAGACGTATCTGGCCTGAGGTCGGTTTCTCCAGGCCCGCGATCAGGCGGACGACCGTGGACTTGCCCGCGCCGGACTCGCCGACCAGCGCGAGAGCGCCGCCCGGGGTGATGCGGAAGCCGACGTCCTCGCAGGCTGTGACCTCGCCCTGGCGCGTGGGGTATCGCTTGGTGAGGCCGTGGACGTCGAGAAGTGGTGCGGCCCTCTCGGGCGCGGCCGCGGTCATGAGGCGGGCTCCTTCGGGCGGTCCAGGTCGCCGGCGAGTTCGTGGGCGCGGTGGCAGGCGACCGCGCCGTCCTCGTCCGGGCGTAGTACGGGACGTTCGAGACGGCAGCGGTCCTCGGCGAAGGCGCAGCGGGCGGCGAAGGGGCAGCCTTCGCCGGTCTCGTGGGCGGCGGCCGGGCGGCCGGGGATGACGGGCAGCCGCTCCCCCGGCTCGCCGAGGCCCGGCCGGGCGGCGAGCAGTCCGGCGGTGTAGGGGTGGCGGCGGCCCGTGTGCAGCCCTGCGGCTGGGCGCTGTTCGACGATGGTTCCGGCGTACATGACGGCGACGCGGTCGCAGGCGGCGGTGGCGAGTTCCAGGTCGTGGGTGACGAACAGCATCGCCAGTTCCCGCTCGCGGCGCTGTTCGTCGAGGACGGCCATGACGTCCTGCTGGGTGGTGACGTCGAGGGCGGTGGTGGGTTCGTCGGCGAGGAGAAGCCGGGGTTCTGTGATCAGCGCGGAGGCGATCATCATGCGTTGCAGCAGTCCGCCGGAGAGCTGGTGGGGGTACTGGCAGAGGCGGCGCGGGCCGTCGGGGACGCCGATCTGTGCGAGGAGCGGGACGAGGCGTTCCTCGGCCTGAGGGCGTGTCAGGCCGTGGTGGCAGACGAGTGGTTCGGTGAGGAAGTCGCCGAGCGTGTGCACCGGGTTGATGTGGGCCCGGGGGTTCTGGAAGATCATCGCGGCTTCGCGGGAGAGGTAACGGGTGAGCCGCTCCCCATGTATCGCCTGGATGCTCTCGCCCTCGAATTCCGCGGTGCCGTGTGTCCGCGTGTCCTGCGGGAGCAGCCGGATGACGGCGCGTGAGGTGAGCGACTTGCCCGAGCCGGACTCGCCGACCAGGCCCAGGGCCTCCCCGGGTGCGAGGTCGAAACTGACGTCGCGGACGAGCGGCCGGGGCTCGCGCCTCCGGCGGTGCAGGTCGATGCCGAGGTGGTCGAGCCGCAGGAGTGGGGTGGCGGTCATCGCGCGTCCTCCTGGCCGGTGCGGGCGATCAGCGTGTCGCCGAGGAGGTTGAAGACGACGACGGTGACGACGATCAGTCCGCCGGCCATCAGGCTCTGCCCGGGTGCCCCGGCGAGCAGCGACGACTGCCCCTCGGAGACCATCAACCCCCAGTCGGAGATGGGTGGTTGGACCCCCAGTCCGAGGAAGGAAACGCCCGCGAGGTCGATCAGGGCGGAGCCGAACGCGGCGGTGGCCTGGGCGACGATGAACGGGGCCAGGTTGGGCAGCAGATGCCGCAGGTTGATCCGCCAGGCGGACATGCCGGAGGCCTCCAGGGCGGCGATGTAGGGCATGCGGCGTTCGCGTACGGCGACGCCGCGCACGATACGCGCCATGTAGGGCAGGTACGCGACGGCCAGGGCCGCCACGGGCGCGGTGAGGCCGGGACCGAGGACGGCCACGGCGAGGACCGCGAGCAGCAGGCCGGGGAAGGCGAACAGCACGTCGTTGACGCGGCTGATCACCCGGTCGAGCCAGCCGCCGTGCCAGGCGCAGGCCAGGGCGACGGCGACGCCGCCCACGGTGGCTCCGGCGATGACGAGGGCGGGCCCGAGCAGGCTGATGCGGGCGCCGTACAGCAGCCGGGAGTACAGGTCGCGGCCGAGGGCGTCGGTGCCGAGCCAGTGCGCGGCGGACGGGTCCTGGCTGGCGGCGGCCATGTCCACGGTGTCGGGGTCGTGTGTGGCGAGGACGGACGCCAGGGCCGCGAGGAGCACGAGGAGCCCGGCGAGCGCGGCCAGGGCGGTGGTGGAGGGCGCGAGGCTGCGCAGGCGGATGCGCAGGGACAGGCCGCGGGTGCCGATCCTGACGGCGTGCGCGGCGCCGGAAGCGTTGCTCATCGGGAGCTCACCGCCCGGATTCTCGGGTCCAGTGCCGTCTGGAGCACGTCCGTGGCGGCGTTGACGACGATGAAGACGGCGACCATCAGCAGGCCGACCGCCTGCACCACGGGGGTGTCCTTCTGGGCCACGGCGGAGACCAGGGCCGCGCCGAGGCCGTTGAGGCCGAAGGCCTGCTCGACGACCACGTCCGCGGCGATCAGTCCGCCGACGGTCAGTCCGGCCGCGGTGCTGATGGGGATCATGGCGTTGCGCAGGATGTGGTGGCGCAGCACCCGCCGGGCGGGCAGGCCGCGGCTGCGGGCCGTCTCGACGTACTCCCGGCCGGCCTCCTCGCGGACGGAGGCCCGGGTGATCTGGGCGAGGTAGGCGGCCCAGGCGAGGGCGAGGGTGATGGCGGGCAGGGTCAGGTGGTAGAGCCGGTCGGCGAGTGACGGCCCGCCGCCGCCGAGGGCGGGGAACCAGTGCACCTGCACCGACAGCAGGGCGACCAGCGCGGAGGCCGCGACGAACGCCGGGACGGCGAGGCCGACGCTGGTGAAGGCGGTGATGACCCCGCCGGTGCGCCGGGACAGTGCGGACCAGACGCCGAGGCCCACACCGAAGACGACGATCAGGACGGCGGCGTATCCGACGAGGAGCACGGTGTCGGTGACGCGGGGGCCGAGGAGGGAGGAGACGGACTGGCGGTACGTGAGCGAGGTGCCGAAGTCGCCTTGGAACAGGCCGCCCAGCCAGTCCCAGAAGCGGGTCGGCAGGGGCTGGTCGAGGCCGAGTTGGTGACGGACGGCCTCCAGGGTGCGCTCCGAGGCGCGTGGTCCCGCCAGCCGGGTGGCGGGGTCGCCGGGGGCGAGGTTCAGCGCGGCGAACAGGGCGAAGGCGGCGACCAGCATGGTGGCGGCCAGGCCCAGCAGCCGCAGCGGCCAGGTGAGCAGGGAACGGGCGAGAGGTGGCATGCCGCTCACCTGCGTCCGATCCGGGCGAGGGACGGGGAGAAGATGTAGGCGAAGGAGGTGGGGGCGCCGGTGATGCCGTTGTTCATGTAGGTCACCTCGTGCAGGGAGAGCAGCGGGACGGCCAGCGTCTTGGCCTCCCACCGGCGCTGTGCCCCGATGATGAGGGCGGCGCGGGCTTTCGGGTCGCTGGTCTGCTGTGCCTTGGCCAGCGCGGAGTCGACGGCCGGGTCGGAGTAGCCCGCCCAGTTGAAGATGCCGTCGGTGAGGGCCAGGTTGGGGACCCAGTCGAGCGGGTCGGGGATGTCGAGGAACGTCTCGGCCAGCGCGAAGTCCAGGCCCTTCCGGTAGGAGGGGTCGTAGAACACGCTGGAGAACTGGAGCGCGGGCAGCTGGCGGACGGTGAGCTTGATACCGATGGACTCGGCGGCCTGCTGGATGACGGTCGCCGTGTTGATGAGGTCCTGGGAGCCGGCCTGTACGGCCAGTACGGCGGGGCGAAGGTCGTCGCGGTGCTTGGCGACGAGGGCCCTGGCCTCCTTGAGGTCCGCCGCGGTGGGGACGTCGTGGGCGAGGGGCATCGACTTGGCGGCGGCCCGGTAGGCGTCCTCGGCCTCGGGGTCCCAGCCGGTCTCCGGGAGCACGGTGGTACTGGGGGCGGCGGCGCCGCGGTAGACGGTGCGGGCGAGTTCCTCGCGGTTGACGGCGAGGCTGAGGGCCCGGCGGATGTCCGGGTTGGCGGACATACCGGTGGGCTGGATGGGGATCATCTGCAGCGACTTGAGGCTGGGGCCGAAGTACAGCTGTCCCCTGGGGCTGCCCTTGAGGGTGGGCAGGGCGGAGTTGGGGACCTCGTAGGCGCCGGCGATGGCGCCGCTGGCGAGGGCCTGGGTGAGGGCGGTGGTGTCCGTGACGAACAGCAGGGTGACCTTGTCGGCCCGGGCCCGGTAGGCGGCGTCCCAGTAGTGGCGGTTGGCCTTGAGTTCGATCCTGGAGCCGGAGGTCCACTTGGTCAGTTCGAACGGTCCGGAGCACATCATGCCCCCGGTGGCCG
Source organism: Streptomyces sp. NPDC041940 (assembly GCF_055589465.1). Taxonomy (NCBI): domain Bacteria; kingdom Bacillati; phylum Actinomycetota; class Actinomycetes; order Kitasatosporales; family Streptomycetaceae; genus Streptomyces; species Streptomyces sp. NPDC041940. Next base: position 556,599 of record NZ_JBVJBP010000002.1, on the reverse strand, counting down.
TGCCGAACTTCTTGCCCGCCCGCCGGGCCTGGCGGGCCTGGACGACGGTCCCGGCGGTGGTCGCGAGTTCTTTGAGGAACAGTTCGTCGGGCTTGGTGAAGCGGACGGTGACGGTGTGGCTGCCGGTCGCCTCGATCGTCTTGACGTTGACGAAGAAGGAGCCGGCGACGGCGCTCGGGTCGAGCTGCCGTTTCAGGCTGTAGACCACGTCCGCCGAGGTCAGGGGGGTGCCGTCCCAGAACGTGACGTCGTCGCGCAGGTGCAGCACCAGGGTGCGATCGTCGGGCTGCTCCCAGGACCTGGCGAGGCCGGGTGAGGTGCTGTAGTCGGGGTTGAGGCGCAGCAGGCTGTCGCAGAGGTTGCTGACCACGTGGTACGGGGAGAAGTCGCCGGCCTGCTGGTAGTCGAGGGTGGTGGGCTCGCCCATCGGCAGGTCCCACACCAGCGAGGACAGCCGCCCGCCGGCCGGGTCCGAGGTGGACCGCAGGGCCTCGCTGCCCAGGGTGGCGGGAGGCAGTCCGGTGCAGCCGGCCACGCCGAGGGCCAGGGCCGACGCTGCCACGGTCACGGCGAGCAGGCGCCGCCACCGGGCCGGGGCGCTCATGACGGAACCTCCGAGCCGACGACGGTCAGGGAGAGCCGGGAGGGCTGTTCGCCGCCGACGGTGAGTGTCTGCGTGGTGGGCTTGCCGGACGCCGCGAGCCAGGGGTTCTCCTCCGTACCCGGGTGGGGCACATAGGTGGGGTAGTCGCTGGAGGCTATGTGCAGGCGCAGGGCGTGCCCGGGCCGTACCCGGTAGCCGGTGTGGGTGAGGTCGAAGTCAGCCGGGGCCGGCAAGCCGCCCGGTATCGACCGCTGCCCTCGGACCAGGACGTGGGCGGAGCCGTCGGGAGCGACATCCAGCAGCTTGAGGTAGACGTGGGCGCCCGGTCCGTCGGTGCCGACGCTCAGCGTGGCGCGGACCGGGCCCGCCAGGTCGAGCGGGTCGGTGAAGGGCGCGGTGGTGAAGGTGAGCACGTCCGGGCGGCTGTGCAGCGGCGACTCGTCCAGGTGATGGCGGACCGCGGAGAAGGAGTCCTCCAGGAGGCTGGGCACGAGATCCGCGGGGTCGTGCACCCAGCGCGCGGAGTGCTCCCCGACCGGCGTGTCCGCGGTCAGCGCGCCGCCGCGGTCGTCGAGGGACGCCCTCGTCGCTTCGGACAGGTAGAGCCGGAGCGTACGGGCTCCCGGGGGCGGCCAGGACGATGCCGTGCGGTCGCCGACATGGCCGTGGTGCCAGCGCACCCGCGGCAGCCCTGCGGCGGGCCGCCGCTCCTTGACGAAGACGTCGAAGAACTCCACCAGCGGATCGAGGTGACGCGGCAACAAGCGCTCCACCGCCGTGTCCTCGATCGCGTGGTCCAGTTCCGGCGGCACCGGGACGTCGTCCAGGTGGTATCCCTCGTGGTCGATCGAATCGACGTGCAGGTACTGAAGCGGCGCCCACTGCGGGCGGGCAGCCAGCTCCGCCCAGTCGTTGATGCTCGGCTGCAAGCAGTTGTCGAACCAGCCGGCCTGGTGCAGCACCGGGATCGGACGGCCGTCGAAGGGGTGCCCGTCGGGGAACGCGGGCAGCGTCCTGACCTCGGGGAAGAAGGCGTCCCACATCGCGGGCCTGGCTCCGATGCCCTCCGCGATCGCGTCCATCACAGCGGCCAGGGGCCGCCGGGTCAGATCGGGCGTGAACTCGTAGGCCCACCGGTCGGTCCAGTAGGCGGCGAAGTAGAGCGCGCCGAACAGCTGGGTGATCCCGTCCTGCTGCCAGTAGTCGGGGCGGATGCCGTCGGCGCCCGTGACCCGGGGGGCGATCGCCCGCAGCGCCGGATGGCCGGCCGACACGGCCGCCCACTGCGTCGCGCCGTAGTACGAGTCGCCGAACATGCCCACCCGGCCGTCGGACCAGGCCTGTCCGGCGATCCAGTCAAGGGTGTCGTATCCGTCGGCGGCCTCGTGCACGAACGGCATGGTCTCGCCCTCGGAGCGGAACTTGCCGCGCACGTCCTGGACCACCACGGCGTAACCGCGTGCTGTGAGGTAGGCGGCGATGCGGTCCATGAAGACGTAGCGGCTGTTCTTGTCGTAGGGCAGCCGGACCAGTGCCGTCGGCAGCCGGCGGCCCGGGGCGGGGCCGGGCGGCAGGTAGACGTCGGTGGCCAGCCGTACCCCGTCCCGCATCGCGACCATGACCTGGGTCGCGGTGTCGGGGACGGGGGCGGGTTCGGCGCGCTGTACGGGAATCGGCATCGCTGCTCCAGCGTGGCGGTGGGGCTTGGCTTGCCGAGGATTGAACAGTGATGTGAACACTGTTGTCTAGACTGTGTACTCACCTTTTCCCTAGGATCACCGACAGCAGCGAAGGTCGGCACGGCCGGGGCAGGCACCGGGAGGGACAGCACGTGCGGGAAGCAGGAACCGTTCGAGGGCGTGGCCGGGGCAGCACGCTCACCCGCGAGGAGATCATCGAGGCCGCGGTGGAGATCAGCACCGCCGAAGGGCCGGCGGGGGTGACCTTCCGCGCCCTGGGCAGCCGGCTGGGCGTGGTGGCGACGGCGCTGTACCGGCACTTCCGCGACAAGGACGAGCTCATGCTCGCCCTGGCCGACCAGATCTTCGTGGAGATCGCCGACCGCTTCACGCCGGGGGAAGACTGGGCCGCCGATCTCCACCGCATGGCCGATCTCGGCCGCGAGGTGGGCCGCCGCCATGCCGTCACCCTCGCCTGGCTCGGTTACCGCAACACCGGGGGCCCGGGTGACCAGGCTGTGGCCCTCGCCCTTCTCCGGGTGCTGCTGGACGCCGGACTGACGCAGGAGCAGGCTCTCTTCCACTACCAGCTCTTCACGGACACGCTGATGGGGCTGCTGACGGTGGACGCCATGCGTGAATCCCTCGACGCGGACATCCGCCGCAAGGACGACGCCGCGCTCGCCGCCCTCTACGCCAATGTGGCCCGTGAGGAACCAAGACTGAACCGGGTGCCGGCTCTCGCCGTCACGTCCGACGACGACGCCCTCTTCACCGCCCAGATCGAACTCCACATCCAAGCGATTCGCGCGACGGTGTCGGGTGCGCCGGTCATGGAGGTCCCCTCACCGGAAAGCTAGGTACTGGCGGACTGCGCGAAAGAAGGAGCACCCCGTGACGATTCAGCGGATGGACAACTTAGGCATCGTCGTCGACGACCTGGAGGCTGCCGTCCCCTTCTTCACCGAGCTCGGCATGGAGCTGGAGGGCGAAGCGCAGATCGAGGGAATGGGTGCGGACCAGATGCTCGGCCTCGACGGGGTCCGCAGCGCCATCGCGATGATGCGCACCCCGACGGCCACGGCAAGCTCGAGCTGACGAAGTTCCTCGCCCCCGAGGCGATAACCGCCGGACTGCTCAACCCGCCACCCCACACTCGGGGCCTGCACCGCGTCATGTTCGCCGTCGACGACGACACGATCAGCCGCCTGCGTCGGCATGGCGCCGAACTCCTCGGCGAGGTGGCGCGGTACGAGAACGTCTACCGGCTCTGCAACCTCCGCGGCCCCTCGGGAATCATCGTCGCTCTGGCCGAACGGACCGGCTAGGGCGAGACCGCCGACGTCGCCGCGTTCGCGAAGCGGCGGCCGTCGCCCCGGAGCAGCGTCGAGGTGTGGTCGATACGCGCTACCGCCCCAGCGCGGTGAGCACCTCGTGAGCGGCCCGCTCGCCACTCTCCACGCCACCGTTGAGGTAGCCCTGGCTGTGAGTGCTGGTGTGTGTGCGCCGGCGGTGCCGGTCTGCTCGGCCGCCACCTGCTCAGCAGCACCGCGGTGGTCGGCGGCATCACCAGCGGCCCGCCCAGCCCGACCGGGATCAGTAGCAGGGCACTCACCCACACCGGCACCGGGGCCGGCAACACGGTCAGGACGATCGATCCGGCCGCGACGTGCAATGTGCAACCCCTGCAGACCGTCGATCTGCAGGACATCGAGAACGATCAGGTGGGCGGGCCCGTCGAGCCGGCGCGCGGTGCGGTGGAAGGCGGCCGCGTGCGGCTGCGACGCCTCGAACGACGTACGGTCCCCCGCCCCCACGACCAGTTCGCCATCGGGGACTCGTGGCGCCGGGCAGACGAAGGTGCCCGGCCGAATGCGGGCCGGGCACCGAGTCGGCGTACGCGTCGGGCGTGCGCCTGCCCGGGCCTGGCGCGACATGAAGCCCGGGACGTCGTGTTCCTGGTCAGACCTTGGAAGGCAGCTGAGCGGGAAGGCTGGTCGACGGTTCTGCTTCCGGTTGAGGTTCCTGCTCGGGAACAGGACAGGGCTTGCCCGTGCGCAAAACGGTGTTGGCGTGTGCGGTGTCGAGTGCCTTCTCCCAGCGGGCGACGACGAGGGTGGCGACCGCGTTGCCGGCGAGGTTGGTCAGGGCGCGGCATTCGGACATGAACTTGTCGATGCCGAAGATGAGCATGATGCCGGCGGCGGGCACGGTGCCGACGGTGGTGAGGGTGGCAGCGAGGGCGATGAAGCCGGCGCCGGTGATGCCGCCTGACCCCTTGGAGGTGAGGATCATGACGGCGAGCAGGCCGAGTTGCTGGCCGAGGCTCAGGGGGGTGTCGGTGGCCTGTGCGATGTAGACGGCGGCGAGGGAGAGGTAGATGGAACTGCCGTCGAGGTTGAAGGAGTAGCCGGTGGGGACGGTGAGTCCGACGATGTCGCGGCGGATGCCGAGTCCTTCGAGCTTGACCATCAACCGTGGCAGGGCGCTCTCGGAGGACGAGGTGCCCAGTACGAGGACGAACTCCTCACGGAGGTAGCGCAGCAGCCGGAAGATGTTGATGCGCAGGGCTGCGGTGACCGCGCCGAGGACGGCGATCACGAAGAACGCGGACGTGCCGTAGAAGAGTCCGATGAGCTGCCCGAGGCTTGTCAGGGTGGAGATGCCGTACTTGCCGATGGTGAAGGCCATGGCGCCGAAGGCGCCCACGGGGGCGGCCAGCATGACGTAGTGAAGGATCTTGAAGACGACGGTGCTGAGGCGCTGGATGCCGTCGACGAGGGGTTCGCCGACGGTGCCGACGGCCTTGAGAGCGATGCCGAAGAGGACCGAGAAGAAGATGACCTGGAGGATGTTGCCCTCGGCGAAGGCACCGACGGCGCTGGTGGGTACGAGGTCGGTCAGGAAGTGCCACCAGTCCTGGTTCTGGCCGTCCTTGACGTACTGGCCGGCGGCTCCTTCCAGGCGAAGGTCACCGGGGTGGGCGTGGACTCCGGCGCCGGGCTGGAAGACGTTGACGGCGATGAGGCCGAGAAGCAGGGCGACGAGGGTGCCGGCCTGGAAGTACAGCAGGGACTTGAGCCCGACCCGGCCGACCCGGCCGAGGCTGTCGACGCTGCCTATGCCGGCCACGATGGTCAGGAAGACGATCGGCGTGATCAGCATCTTGATCGCGGCGACGAAGGTCGTGCCGACCGGTTCCAGGGCGGTGCCGACGGAGGGCCACAGCCAGCCGGTGAGGATGCCGGTGACGATGGCGGTCAGGACCCAGAAGTACAGCTGGCGATACCAGGGTTTCCTGGTTGTTCCGGCCTGGTCTGATGCGGAGGTTGCGGGTGCTGCCATGACGTTCTCCTCGTTGAGGAACGGGGCGCAACCGGGACGCGGGCGGGACCGACACGAAGGTGGGACCGGTGGGGCGCGCGGCTCGGGGGTTCGGACAGGCCCGGGGGACGGCCGGTGCCGTGTGTGGGGCGGCGTCGTCCACGCTGCCCGGTGGCTGATGTGCCGCGGGTCTCCTGGCAACCGACCTTGCTTCGGTCCGCGCCCCACGTCAGCCCGGTGGGTGGGTCAGAGCAGTTCGAGGAGCTTGTCGGTGAACTCGGCCGTGGTGGCGGTGCCCCCCAGATCACGGGTGCGCACGTCGGTCTTGGCCAGGACCGCGGCGATGGCGCCGGTGATGTCCTTGGCCGCGTCCGGGTGGCCGAGGTGATCGAGCATCATGGCGGCCGACCAGATCGCGCCCAGCGGGTTGGCGATGCCCTGCCCGGCGATGTCGGGAGCCGATCCGTGCACGGGCTCGAACATCGAGGGGAACTCCCGCTCGGGGTTGAGGTTGGCTGCCGGCGCGATGCCGATGGACCCGGCCACCGCGGCGGCGAGGTCGCTGAGGATGTCGCCGAAGAGGTTGGAGGCGACGACGACGTCGAACCGGGCCGGGGCGAGCACGAACTTCGCCGCGAGGGCGTCGATGTGCTCCTGGTCCCAGCTGACCCGCGGGAAGGAGGCGGCCCGTTCGCTGACGAGTTCGTCCCAGAACGGCATGGTGTGCACGATGCCGTTCGACTTCGTCGCGGAGGTCAGCCGGCCGTCGCGCTGCCCGGCGAGCTGGAAGGCGTAGTCCAGCACACGCGTGACGCCGACCCGGGTGAAAACGGCTTCCTGTACAGCGATCTCGTCCGGGAATCCCCGGTTGAGCCGCCCACCGACCTCGCTGTACTCGCCCTCCACGTTCTCGCGGACGACCACGAAGTCGACGTCTCCGGGCCGCGCACCCAGCACGGGGCTGTCGATGCCCTCGAAGACGCGGATGGGCCTGAGATTGACGTACTGCCGGAAGCCGCGGCGAATCGGGATCAGCAGCCCCCACAGCGAGACATGGTCGGGCACGCCCGGGTAGCCCACCGCACCCAGCAGGATGGCGTCCTTGTCACGGAGCTGGTCTATGCCATCGGCGGGCATCATCGCGCCCTCGCGCAGATACCGCTCGCACGACCAGTCGTAGGAGGTGTAGGAGAGGCTGAAGCCGTGCCGTCGGCCGAGGGCATCGAGGACCTGCTGCGCCGGGGGCAGTACCTCGGCGCCGATGCCGTCACCGGGGATGAGGGCGATGCTGTGGTTCGTCATGCCCTTGATTGCAGCAACACGCACGCCGGCGCGTCCAAGACGCAAACCGGATTTCCCTTATAAGCAGATCCTATTAGAGGGCGGGGGCGGCCATCGCCCAGAACGAGGCGGCCGCGGGGGACAGGACACCTCGGCGGCTGATCAGTGCGATGTGCAGCGTGGTCGCGGGTTCGATGTCGAGCACCTCGGCTCCTGTCTGCCGGGCGATCTCCCGCCAGGAGTCCGTCACCACCGCGAGCCCGACGCCGGCAAGCACCAGAGGCAGAAGGGACACCCGGTGCTCGGTCTCGGCCGCCACGGTGAAGTCGACGCCCTGCTCCCGCAGAGAGTCGACGTACGCCCGCATCCCGGTCCCGGGCTGCCCCACGATCAGCCGCTGACCCGCCAACTCCTCGTACCCCACGACCTGCCGGCCGGCGAACGGACTTCCAGGCGGCACCACCAGCACGAACCGTTGCTCGCCCAGCACATGCGCGCAGACCTCCGTGTCCGGAACCGTGCCGGAAGAGGCCAGCAGGCCCAGTTCCGCAGCCCCTGTCCGCACCGCGTCGATGACGTCGCGGGCAGTGAAGGCGGCCTGGACAACAACCGTCACGCCCGGATGGCGCTGTGCGAAGGAACGGATCAACGTCGTGAGAGGCTCCACCGCCTGAGACGGCATCGACGCCACATCCAGGCGCCCCTCCCGCAGTTCGTGCACGGACGCCACGCTCGCCCGGGCGACCTCCAGGCTCCGCACCGCCGCACGGGCCGGTTCGATGAGCGCCTGGCCTGCCTCCGTCAGCACCGCCCGACGCCCGATCCGATGGAACAGCTCCGTTCCCAGATCACGCTCCAGCGCACGCACAGCCTGCGACAAGGACGGCTGCGACACATAGAGCACCGAGGCCGCCCGATTGAAACCGCCGCGGTCGACGACGGCCAGGAAGTACTCCAGCTGCCGGATGTCCATGCTTCCCCTCTCCGCGCCGCCAGCGGCTTCCTCGGGCCGCCACCGCGCGTGCGCAGCTTCTCACGCGGGTCACTCCGTAGAAGCGCAGCAATGCTCCTGCACGGCCCCGGCACTCGCAGGCAGGCCGTGCAGGGGGGGGGAGCCATGCACCGGTTCGCCGATACGATGATCCGGTCATCGACCGCGCCGGCCGGACCCTACTGATCCGGATGGCCTGACCGGACCGCTGAGTACCACACCGTGTGCTTCATGCCCGTCCTCAGCTCCGTGCCGAACTCGAAGTCCGCACACCCTCCGACCGCGGCCCGGGTCGCGCGTGGGAAACGGGCCCCGCGGTCGAAGCCGTCCTACCGGAGGCCACCACGAAGCCCACGAGGGTGGGTTACGCACATTGCAGGCCACGCCAGGGCGTTGTGGGCTGGTAGACGGCCGCGTTGAATGGGCCCGCCCCGCCGCCTTCAGCTTGCCGAGCGCCGTGGCGAGGCGTTTCACGGCGTTGGCGACGTCTTCGGGCTGGTGGGAGGTGAAGGAGGGTGGTCGGGGCAGCGGCCGAGGTACTTGGTGAGGTCGAGCCAGAAGCACTGGGCGGCATTGTCGCCGGGCTGGTGGAGTACTCGATCCCGGCGGCGTCCGGAGTGGCCTTGGTCTTCTCGGGGCGCTCAGCAGGTACTGGATGGTGAAGGTTTTCAGCGAGTCGAAGGGGCTGAACCAGGGCAGCGGGTGGGTGGCCTGGGCCGGGTTCTTGGGGTACGTCTTCAGGGCCACGGCGCTGGTGAACTTGGTGGTGCCGATGCAGCCGCTCGGCCGTGAGAGTAACGAAACTGTGTCCAGTTCCCGCAAGAATGATGAAGAAACCAGGTAGATCGGCCGCGTGTTCTTCAAATCACCGGGCACGAGGAGCGACGGAGGTTGATAACTATGGTTCCCCTGATTCTCGTCCTGCTTCTGGCCCTGGTCCTCTTCGGCGCGGGATTCGCGCTGAAGGCACTCTGGTGGATCGCCGTCATCGTGCTGGTCGTCTGGCTGCTGGGCTTCGTGCTGCGCAGCGCGAACGCAGGAGGCCGCAAGGGCCGCTGGTATCGCTGGTAACCCACCGAACAGCAGCCAGCCTGTGGGCCCCGGGAACACCCGGGGCCTCAGGCATGTCCCGCCTCAGGACGTCTCCTCGGGCAAACGCGCCGAGTCCCGTCACCCCGACGCCTTCCCCGAACTCCTCCAGCGCCGGATACGCCTTCGCAAGCCGACACCGATGTTCCCCGGTTACGCCGTCGGTGACGAGCAGCCAAGGGCCGTGTGAGCGAACGAATGGCGGCGCTTCAAGGCGTCACACGTCGAGGGCGTCGATCAGCGCCTTGGTCACTTCCTCGGTCGTGGCCGTGCCGCCCACGTCACGGGTGAGGATGCCCGCACCGGTCGTGACCTCGATCGCCTTGTTCAGACGGGCCGCCTGGTCGGGCAGGCCGAAGTGCTCCAGCATCAACGCGGCGCTGCCGACCGCGCCGATCGGGTTGGCCAGACCCTGGCCGGCGATGTCCGGGGCGGAGCCGTGGACCGGCTCGAACATGCTGGGGAAGCGGCGCTCGGGGTTGAGGTTTGCGCTCGCCGCCAGGCCCAGGCTGCCCGCCAGCGCGCTCCCCAGGTCGGAGAGAATGTCCGCGTTCAGGTTGGAGGCGACGACGACCGACAGGTCTTCCGGCCGCAGGACGAACTTGGCCGACATCGCGTCCACCAGGACGCTCTCCGTCTGCACGTCCGGGTAGTCGAGCGAGACCCGCTTGAAGACGTCGTCCCACAGGACCATGCCGTACTGCTGGGCGTTGCTCTTGGTCACCGAGGAAACCTTCTTGTTCGTCCTGGTCCGGGCCAGGTCGAAAGCGAACCGCATGATTCGCTCACAGCCCACCTCGGTGAACAGGGCCGACTGGACGGCGACTTCACCGCCCGGCCCGCGTCCGCCGAGGTTGCGGCCGCCGAGACCCGCGTACTCGCCCTCGCTGTTTTCGCGGACGACGACCCAGTCGAGCTCCGTGTCATCGGCCTTGCGCAGCGGGCTCTGGACGCCGGGCAGGAAGTGCACGGGGCGGACGTTGGCCCACTGGTCGAAGTTCTGGCAGATCTTCAGGCGCAGGCCCCACAGGCTGACGTGGTCGGGGACTGTGGGCCAGCCGACGGCACCGAAGTAGATGGCGTCGAAGTCTTTCAGCCGCTCCAGGCCGCCGTCGTCGATCATCTTGCCGGTGCGCTCGTAGAAGTCGCAGCCCCAGGGGAACTCCTCCCAGGCGAAGGCGAAGGGGTCCGCCGAATCACGGGAGCTGTCCGCCAGGGCGTCCAGGACGGTTCGCCCGGCGGCGACGACCTCCTTGCCCACCCCATCGGCGGGGATGGCGGCGATGCGGAACGTGCGGGGTGCGGCTGTCATGGATGCCTCCGGCTCGCTGTCGTGCGGTCGGTTCGAGTCAACACACCAGCGTCACAGCGCGTCCAAGACCTGCTTTCGATACGACGTATAGGCCTGGCCGATCGGTCTCGCGTCAGGCGGACCGCGCCCGGCGCTCGGCCAAGGACTTGGTGAGTACGAGGAACGCCCGCGCGGCCGGCGTGAGGTGCGCGGGCAGGCTGACCATGGCCACGTGGAGGTGAGCGGTCGGCTCGATGGGCGCGACCACGGCACCGCAACGGCGGGCGAGCCGAGTCCAGGAGGAGGGCAGCACCGCAACACCCACCCCGGTGAGAACCAGCGGCAGGATCGACGTCCGGTGGTCCACGACCGTCACGATCTCGGTGCCGGTGCCGCCCGTGGTGATGTCGTCAACGATGCTGCGCATGAGGCTGCCGGTGCGGGAGGCGATGAGCTTCTGGCCGGCCAGGTCCTCGGGCCGGATCGTGACGTCGTCCTGGATCGTCCCGCCGGGTGCGGCGACGACGACGAACGGCTGGTCCTCGACGTGCAGGACGTCAAGCCCGGAGGGGTGCACGGGTGCGGCGCTGCCGAGCAGGCCCAGTTCGCAGGCGCCGCTGCGCACCAGGGAGACGACCTCGTCCGGGGTGAAGGCGGCCTGAGTGCTCACCGTCACCGACGGGTGCAGTTCGGTGAAGCGGTGGATGAGGGTGGTGAGCGGTTCGATGCCGGGCGAGGGCATGGTGGCGACCTCGACGCCGCCGCCGTGCAGCCCGGCGAGCGCGGCCGCGGTGTCCCGTACGGCTGTCATGTCCCGCAGCACGCGCCGACTCGGCTCCAGCAGTTCCGCACCGGCTTCGCTCAGCACGACGCCCCGCCCCACCCGGTGGAAAAGGGCCAGCCCGAGATCGGCCTCCAGGTTCGCCATTGCCTGGGACAGCGACGGCTGGGCCACGTGGAGGGCGGCAGCGGCCTTGCTGAAACCGCCGTGCTCGACGATGGCGAGGAAGTACTCCAGCTGCCGGGCGTCCACGGCGTCTCCCCGCTTTGTGCTGGTACCACAGGCGGAGCGAGCCTACCTGTTGGTTTGCGTCGCTTCGCGTCCGATCCAGCGGTCGGCAATCATCCGACCGCATTGGGCGAGGAGTCGCGCCGACAGGGCGCCGTCGTTCGCACAGTCCTGGGCAGTCAGGTCCGTCAGGGCATGGACGGAGCGGAAGTAGGCAGCGGTCCTGTCGGTAGGCAGAGTGCAGCGGCCGGCCACGGCATCGACCGGTGTGCCCTGCCGACGCGCCCGGCGGGCGAGCGCGACCGGCAGCTTGCCCGACAGAGACTGCTCGTCGAGGCTGCCTTCACCGGTGATGACGAAGTCGCTCCCCGCCAGCAGTTCGTCGGCACCGAGCAGGGTGAGGAAGTAGTCCGCTCCCGACCGCACCCGTCCGCCCAGCAGCATCCCGGCGTATCCGAGCCCGCCGGCCGCGCCCGCACCTGGGGCATCGGCGAGATCTGCCGCCTCGGCGACACCCGCCGCTGCCAGTCGCCGTACGAAGCCGGCCAGCGCGTCGTCCAGTTCCCGCACCTCGCGTGCGGACGCCCCCTTCTGGGGACCGTAGACGGCGGCCGCGCCCGCCGTCCCGAGCAGCGGATTGTCCACGTCGGTGGCGAGGACGAGGTCGACTCCCGCCAAGGCCCCGCGGGCGCCCGCGAGGTGGGCCGTGCGCAGGGCGGCCAGTCCCGCGCCACCCGGGCCTATGGGGCTACCGTCCTCCCCAGCCAACACCGCGCCCAGGGACTGCAGCATGCCCGCGCCGCCGTCGGTGGTGGCGACTCCGCCGAGCGCGAGGACGATCGTGTCCGCCCCGCCGGCCAGCGCGTACCGGAGGGCCTGGCCGATACCCCGGCTGGTGGCCGTGAGCGGCACCTTGCGCCCGCCCGGCAGAACGCCGAGTCCACAGATGGCCGCCGCCTCGACGAGGACGGTACGGCCGCGCAGCGCGACCTCGGCCGTGACGGGGCGGCCGGTCGGCCCGGCCACCGTGATCTTCTCGGGGCTGAACGGGCCCGCGCAGGCGGCGGCCACGCTCCCCTCTCCCCCGTCCGCCAACGCGAGTCGGTTGACCAGAGTCAGGGGGGCGGCCTCCAGCAGCCCGCATTCCAGTGCGCGGGCTGCTTCGTCGGCGCTGAGGGAGCCTTTGAACTTGTCCGGGGCGATCAGAACGGCCACCATCAGGACGTCACCGGAGCGGTCTGCGGGGCAGGAGCCGCGGCGACCGGCCGGGCGTCTTCAGCGTCGGCTTGGGCTTCGGTGATGACGTCATCGGCTTCGGTGGTCAGGGGCGGATCGCCCGCCTTGCCGGCCAGCACCAGCCGGGCCCGCTCCAGGTCCAGGCCGTTTTCCCACTTGGCGATGAACAGGGTGGCGACGGCGTTGCCGAAGAAGTTCACCAGCGCCCGGCACTCCGACATGAACTTGTCGATGCCGAAGATGAGCATGATGCCCGCGGCCGGGACGGTACCGACCGTCGACAGCGTTGCTGTGAGCGCGATGAAACCACCGCCCGCGACGCCTGCCGCGCCCTTGGATGTCAGCAGCATGACGGCGAGAAGCCCAAGTTGCTGCCCGATGGAGAGTGAGGTGTCGGTGGCCTGGGCGATGTACAGAGTGGCCAGCGAGAGGTAGATCGCTGCGCCGTCGAGGTTGAAGCTGTAGCCGGTCGGCACCACCAGGCCGACCGTGGACCGCTCCGCCCCCATGAACTGCATCTTGCGCATCAGTCCGGGCAGCGCGGGCTCGGCCGTCGAGGTGCCGAGGATCAGCCAGAACTCCTCCTTGAAGTAGCGGAAGAGCTGGAAGATGTTCAGCCGCACATACAGGGCGAGCACGCCGCCGAGCACGAGCACGACGAACAGCGCCGAGGTGACGTAGAAGAGGAGGATCAGTGAGCCGAGGCTGGTCAGCGTGGACAGCCCGAACTTTCCGATGGCGTACGACATCGCGCCGAATGCGCCCAGAGGCGCGGCCTTCATGACGAAGGACAGGACCTTGAAGACGACCTCGGTCAGGCGCCCCACGGCGGCGATGACCGGTTCGCCGGTCTTGCCGACCATCTTGATGGCGATGCCGAAGACCACAGCCAGGAAGATGACCTGGAGAATGTCCCCCTCGACAAAGGGGCCGAAGAAACTGTTCGGCACGATGTTGGTGAGGAACTCCCACCAGTGCTGGTGTTCTCCCTGGGAAACATACTGGCTCGCGTCGCCGGACGTCCTCAGGGTCGCCGGGTCGGCGTGCACGCCGTCGCCGAGGCGGAAGATGTTAATGGCGACCAGTCCGGTCAGCAGCGCGACCAGCGTGCCGATCTGGAAGTAGGCCAGTGCCTTGGCCCCGGTGCGTCCGACCTTCTTCAGGTCCGCGACGCCCGCGATGCCGCCGATGATCGTCAGGAAGACGATCGGACCGATGAGCATCTTCATCGCGGTGATGAACGTCGTGCCGATCGGCTCCATGTCAGTGGCCAGATCCGGCCACCGCCAACCCAGCACGATGCCGATCACGATCGCCACCAGCACCTGGACGTACAACTGCCGGTACCACGGCTTCGCCGCGATACGCGCGGCCTGTCCGGCTCGTCCGTTGCCCGGGGTATGCGTCATTGCAGCCTCCCTGATCGCGCGACACCGAGCCCGATCGGCGCACGCCAGCTTGCGCCACAGTGAACCGGGCGGCCGGGCAGAGGGTCCACGACCAAAAATCGATGCCCTGTATAGGCCAGGCCTATCAGTACCGGCGCAGGCCACCAGTAGTGCTTCGTTGGGTTCTGGGCTGTCTGTGGCTGCTCCGAGGGCTGGGCAGGCGCCGTCCGCAGATGGTGTAAGTACCGGTCCACCACCTCAGCAGGTCCTGAAGAAGCGGTGACGAGGGTGACGTGGTGGTGCCAGCCGCGCCAGGTACGGCCCTCGAAGTGGTCCCGGCCTGCCGGCGGCGGCTACTCGGTCAAGACCGCACAGACCGAGCACCGGATCAGGGCGGTCGCGGGCGTGAGCACCTTCGACCTCGGCCGCGCCCGGCGCAACGGCGTCGGAGACACCCAGTCGCCGAAATATACCCGCGACCTCCTCGACCGGTCGGGCAAGGCCCGCACGAGGGAGGCGGCCGGTGGGGCCAGTCTCAGCCAGCAGATGGAGTACTTCCCGTTCGAGGGGGTCGAGATGATCTCTCCGCGCCCGCGTCCCGCAGGTCGCAGCCAAGCTCACGGACTTCTACGCCAAGCACCTGCGGCCGACACTCGCGCCAGGTCCACGAAGCGGAAGAGGAGGGAAGTATTCCGCAACCGTCATCGCGTTTGCCCAGTTCAGCAGGGCCGCAGCTCACCCCCAAGCCGTCACCGGCACGAACGAACTGTCCTGACGGAACAGGTCCGTCCCGTTCGAGCGTTCCACGCGGAGCTGGTACGCGTAGTGGCGCAGGTAGTGCCCGGGGTAGTTGTACGACTCGAAGCGGACGGAACCCGTCGCCGTGCCGGCCCGGAGGACGAACGTGGCGTCCCTGGCGAAGGTGCTGGTGCCGTCGTTCGGGTCGAAGCGGGCGCGGAAGTCCCAGTGGCGCAGGTAGTTGCCGGCCGTGTCCCGGAGGGAGCAGCCGTTCGCGTCGGCCAGGCCCGCGACGACCGTGAAGGTGGCGGCCTGCTTCTCGGCGGTGGTGCTGGAGCCACTGACCACGGGCAGGTTGAGGAGCGCCGACTGCTGCTGCCAGTAGCGGGTGGAGTAGTTGGCCGACCGGAAGGAGCGGGTGGTGTTACGTGCCAGGCTCGGGCCGCCCGGGACCGTCTCCTTCACCACGGTGAAGTGCCGTGCGGTGCCGGAGATCGCGGGCAGGGCGGCCGGTGCCGACCAGGTGGCGAAGGTGTCGTGGCTGTCGCTGTAGTAGTAGTTGCCGTCGCCGTAGCCGTCGAAGAAGATCCGCCAGCCCCCGTTGTCCAGCTGGACCAGCGCGGGGCCCTCGCGGTAGCCGCCCCAGCCCGCCCAGTCGCCGGTCCGGCGGATCGTGTAGGGGCCGGTGAGGTTCGAGGCGGTGGCGTACTCGATGTACTTGGTCGTCTCGTTCTTCGGGAAGGCGTGGTACGTCGAGCCGATCCTCACGATGAACGTGTCGATGTGGTTGGCGCCGATGCCGGACAGGGCGACCGGTGAACTCCACGCCGTGAGAGCGGAGTTCGTGGCCCTCAGCCGGTACGGCGTGAAGATCCACTCGTCGTTCGTGGTGGAGCAGGACACGATGACGTTGACGCTGCCGTCGCTGTCGACGAACCATTCGGGCGCCCAGGCGCGGGAGAGGTTCGCGACGGGGACGGTGTAGTCGTACAGGAACGTCCAGTTGGCGCGGTCGGAGCTGCGGGCGAAGCCGATGGTCGAGCTGGTGTCCTGCCAGGTGTGCGTGGTGTAGGTGACGTAGTAGAAGCCGTCGGTGTGTCTGAGGACGCTCGCGTCGCGGATCCGGCCCGCCGGTGGTGTGTACGCGGAGGAGCGCAGCAGCCGGAAGTCGGTGGCGTCGTCCGACTGGTAGACGTTGACCGTGCCGTCGTCGCTGTTGAGGAACGGCACGATCGTGTAGCGAGTGGCCGAGCCGTTCGGGGGTGCGGCGGCCAGGGCGCTGCCGAGCAGTCCGGGGGCTTCGCCGAGCAGCAGCGCCGAGGCGGGCAGGGCGGCCAGGGCGCGCAGCAGGGTACGGCGGGACTGGCCGGCGGGTCGGGGGGTCATGTGGGGCTCGCTCTCGACTCAGAGGGTCGAAATACCGAACAAGGTTCGGAAAGTCGGTCAGAAGGTAGAGCTGAGGCAGAAGTGCGTCAATGGTTTGTACGAGAGCCGCCACGAGAGTCACAGAGCCCGGAGAGGATCGGTGGACATCCACTTCCGTCGCCGCTGTTCCGCCACCGGCCACCGGACGTTACCGTTCGGTAGACCGCACGCTTCCGGAGGTGTCCGCATGACGCTCGACCGCGCCGCAGGCCTGGCGGAGACCGCCCGTGCGCTGGCCGCAGGGGAGGTGACGTCCCGCGCCCTGGTGGAGCTCACGCTGGCGCGGATCGAGGCGACGCAGGGCAGCCTCAACGCCTTCCGGATCGTGCGGGCCGAGGCCGCGCTCGCCGAGGCGGAGGCGGCCGACCGGGAGCTGGCCGCCGGGACGCGCAAGCCGCTGCTCGGTGTCCCCGTGGCCGTGAAGGACGACATGGACGTGGCCGGCGAGCCGACGGCCTTCGGCTGCTGCGGGGAGTTCCCGCCGGTCGCCGAGGACGGCGAGGCGGTACGGCGGCTGCGCGCGGCCGGAGCCGTGATCGTCGGCAAGACGAACACCTGCGAGTTCGGGCAGTGGCCCTTCACCGAGGGGCCCGCCTTCGGCGCGACCCGCAACCCGTGGAGCACGGAGCACACGCCCGGCGGGTCCTCCGGCGGGTCGGCCGCCGCGGTCGCCGCCGGGCTGGTACCCGCCGCGCTCGGCTCGGACGGCGCCGGCTCGGTGCGGATCCCGGCCGCGTGGACCCATCTGGTCGGCATCAAACCGCAGCGCGGCCGGGTCTCCACCTGGCCGCGCGGCGAGTCCTTCCAGGGCATCACCGTCAACGGCACCCTGGGCCGTACGGTCGCCGACGCGGCCCTGCTGCTGGACGCGGCGAGCGGCAACCACGCGCAGGACCCGCACCGGCCGCGGCCCGTCGACGCCTCGGCCGCCGTCGGCCGCGACCCCGGGCGGCTGCGGATCGCGCTCTCCCTCAAGCCGCCGTTCACGGCGGTGCCCGCCCGGCTGCTGCCCGAGGTACGGACCCGGATCGTCGAACTCGCCGAGCGGCTCGCCGCGTTGGGGCACACGGTCGAGGAGGCGGATCCGCCGTACGGGCAGATCGGGCTGACCTTCGTGCCGCGCGCGACGGCCGGGATCGCCGAGCGGGTGGGCGAGGCGCCCTTCCCTGCGCTGCTGGACCGGCGCACCCGGGACGCGGCCCGGCTGGGCCGGCTGCTCGGCGGGGCCCCGCTGCGGGCGGCCCGGCGGGCGGAGGCCGTCCTGCACCGCCGTATCGGAGGGTTCTTCACCTCGTACGACGTCGTCCTCGCGCCTACGACCGCCGCTCCCCCGCCCCGTATCGGCGCCCTGCTCGAACTCAGCGGGTTCGCCACCGACCGCGCGATGATCGCCGCGTGTCCGTACGCCTGGCCGTGGAACGTGCTGGGCTGGCCGGGGGTCAATGTGCCCGCCGGGTTCACGGCGGACGGCCTGCCCGTCGGGGCGCAGTTGCTGGGGCCGGCCGACAGTGAGCCGCTTCTGGTGCAGGTGGCGGCGCAACTGGAGGCGGAGCTGCGCTGGTTCGAGAAGTGGCCGTCGCCGCCGGTCACGGCACGTTCCGCTGCCGTCTGAGCGACCGTAGGCTGTCTGTCATGGCGGACGCGTCGATGGTCGGGCTCGTGGGACGGGTCACCGGAACGATCGGGCCCGGGCTGGTCGGCGAGGTGATCGTCCGGGTGCGCGGCGGCGCCGAGCACTTCCTCGCCCACCCCGCCACCGCGACCGACCGCATCGAGCCTGGCACGGTCGTGACGGTGGTCGAGTACCTGCCTCCGAGGACCGTCTACGTCATGGCGGCGTACGACAGTTGAGCCCGCTGCGACGCAGGTGAGGGCCGTACGCGTCAAGGTTTGGACAAGGATGCGCCGGTGTCTGTACCCGGGCCCCGCGCAGGAGCACACTCCCCTTCGTTCGGTGCCGAGAGGGCACCATCCAAAGGGGGCGAATGCCGATGGTCGTCGGCGTCGTGGCAGGGGCGGCGGTTGCCGCCGTGCTCGTTGTGATCGGTCTGTTCAAGCTCATGTGGCGGGTCGCCGAACCCAACGAGGCACTGATCATCTCGGGTTCCAAGCACCGCACGGAGGGCATCGAGGAGGGGATGGGGTTCCGCATCGTCACCGGGCGCGGCACGCTCGTGATGCCCGGTGTGCAGGCGGTGCGCAAGCTCTCGCTCGACCTGAACGAGACCGAACTCCAGGTGGACTGCGTGACCCACCAGGGCATTCCGCTCAGGGTGCGGGGCGTGGTCATCTTCAAGGTGGGCGACGACTTCGTGTCGATCGCGAACGCGGCCCGCCGCTTCCTCGACCAGCAGAAGCTGATGTCGGAGCGGGTGCACAACGTGTTCGCGGGTCATCTGCGTTCCATCGTGGGCGGGTTGACGGTCGAGGACATGATCCGGGACCGGGAGAAGCTCACCGGGCAGACGCGGGCCGCGTGCGGCACGGAGATGGAGAAGCTGGGTCTGATCGTGGACTCGTTGCAGATCCACGAGATCGAGGATCCGACCGGGTACATCCGGAATCTGGCCATGCCGCACGCGGCGGCCGTGCAGCGGGACGCCCGGATCGCGCAGGCGGAGGCGAACCGGCTGGCCACGGAGGCCGAGCAGCAGTCGTTCGCCCGGATGGCGGAAGCCACCCGGGACAGCGAGATCCTCCAGGCCGGCTATCAGGCCGAGCGGGACAAGGCCGCCGCCAAGGCCCGGCAGGCCGGTCCGCTCGCCGAGGCCGGGGCGAGGCAGGAGGTCGTCGTCCAGGAGACGCGGGTGGCGGAGCTGGAGGCGCACCGGCGCGAACAGCAGCTCCAGGCCGATGTCCGCAAGCCCGCCGACGCGGCGGCCTACGAGACGCGCACCCTGGCCGAGGCGGAGCGCGACGCGCGGATCTCGGGGGCCGAGGCCCAGGCGAAGGAGACGGAGCTGGCGGCCGCCGCCGAGGCGACCCGGGTCAAGACGGCCGCGGGTGCCGAGGCCGAGGCGACCAAGGCGCGGGGCGAGGCGGCCGCGCAGTCCACCCGGGCCACCGGTGAGGCCGAGGCGGCGGCCGCGCGGGCCAGGGGGCTGGCCGCGGCCGAGGCCGCCAAGGCGAAGGGTCTCGCGGAGGCCGAGGCCATCAAGGCCCGCGCCGCCGCCCTCGCCGAGAACCAGGAGGCCGTCGTCGCCCAGCAACTCGCCGAGAACTGGCCGGAGATCGTCAAGGCCGGAGCGTCCGCCTTCGGCAACGTCGACAACATGGTGGTCCTCAACGGCGCCGACGGCATGGCGGACATGTTCGCCAAGGCGCTCACCATGGGCGGCACGGGTCTTGGCCTGGCCCGCCAGCTGCTCGCGTCGATGGACCGGAACGGGCAGGCGCCGCAGGGCACCTCACCCCTCAACGGGCAGGCCCAGAAAGTACCCGTGGACGACAGGTGACCCGCCGGGTGTGACCACGGGGGCAGCCTCTAGGGTGCCCCCGTGACCCCGTTTACCGATGAGAACGTCCCGGGCCGCCACGGCCCCTCCGCCACCGTCCAGGCCGACCCGCGCGAGGTGGGCCGGGTCCGTACGGAGTACTCCCCCGCGCACGACGGCGACCCGGACCCCGGGGAGATCGTCTGGACGTGGGTGCCCTTCGAGGAGAACGACGGGCGCGGCAAGGACCGCCCGGTGCTCGTCGTCGCCCGCGAGGCCGGCGGCACGTTCCTCGCCGTGCAGTTGTCCAGCCGGGAGCACGACGGCGACCGCGAGTGGGTGCCGATCGGCAGCGGGCCGTGGGACCGGTCGGGCCGGTTCTCGTGGGTCGGCGTGGACCGGGTGCTGCGCCTGCACGAGGACGGGATGCGCCGGGAGGCCTGCGCGGTGGACCGTATGCGGTTCAACCGGGTCAGGCGCCGGCTGCAGGAACGCTACGGCTGGACCTGAAAGGTCTTCTCGAAGGCACCCAGTACCGCGCGGTCCCGGGTCCGGTCCAGGATCCCGAACGCCACGTGCTCGAAGGTCCGCGCGAACCGTCCGCCGGGCTCCAGCAGCGCCCGGAACGCCCCCGCCACCTGGGCCGGGTCGTTGCGGAACACCCCGCAGCCCCAGGCGCCCAGCACGAGCCGGCGGTAGCCGTGGGCGGCGGCCGTCTCCAGGACCCGTTCGGCCCGGACGGCCAGGGCTCGCGGCAGCTCGGGGGCCCGTTCGGGTGCCGTGCGCAGCACCACGCCCGCGTTGGGCGCGGGCGAGGTCAGGAAGCCGGCGGTGTACGGCTCGTCCAGCAGCTCGCCCCGGTCGTCGCGGAAGACGGGCACGGCGGGTGAGTGGATGACACGGTCCGTGTAGAACGGGTCGCGGTGGGCGCGGTGGTGGTCGTAGTAGGCGCGGGCCTGGAGCAGGCAGGCGTACAGCGCGGAGGCCCGGCACAGGGCCTCCTCCTGGGCCTGGGCGCCGTTCAGGTAGCCGCCGCCGGGATTGCGGGCCGAGGCGAAGTTCAGCACGGCCACCTCCCCGCCGAGCCGGCGGGCGGCCTCCAGGCTGCTCTCGCCCGTGACCTCGATCCGCGTCTGCGCCTGTGTCACCCGAACGGAGGGCACCGGTACCGGTTCCGGGCCGTACAGGCGCGTGCCCTCGCGCGCCGCACGCAGTTCCCCGGCGATCGACACCTCGCGGCCGTTCGGCGCCCGGTAGGCCCCCGCCGCCACGATCTGCTCGGTCTGCCGCGCGATACCGCGCAGGCGCGCGCTCACGGCGCCACCCCCGTATGCGCCGTGACCGCGCGCCCCGCGGTCTTCTTTGTCGTGCTCACGCAGGCATGGTGGGTGATGCCGGATCCGCGGCGCAACGGAGTTTCCGTCGTCGGAGAACGCCGGGGAAAGCCCCGGGAAACGTCCGGTCAGCCCCGACGACCGGCCCGGAACGCCCCGGTTAGCCCCCTTGTGCCGAGCGGCATGAAGGTCTTGGGTGGAACGAGTGATCCCGGCCCGGGCCGCCAAGAGCCCGGACCGATGGCATGGTGGAATCTCAGGAGGATCCCGACATGTCCGATTCGGTCAGTGGCTGTACCGAGCCACCCACCGCTCTGTCCGCCGCAGACGTCGAGGCCCTGGTCCGCGGCATCTGCTTCAAAACCGGCCCGCCACGCCGCCTCGGGGTCGAGGTGGAATGGCTCGTCCACGAGCTGCGCGCACCGCAGCTCCCCGTCACACCCGAACGGCTCGAAGCGGCCTACGCCGCAGTACGGAACCTGTCCCTGAGGTCGGCGCTCACCGTGGAGCCCGGCGGCCAGCTGGAGCTGAGCTCGCCCCCGGCCGCCTCGCTGACGGAGTGCATCGCCACCGTCTCCGCCGACCTCGACGCCGTCCGAGCGGTCCTGCGTGAACAGGATCTCGCGCTCGTCGGCCTCGGCCACGATCCCTGGCACGAACCCCGCCGGTTCCTGCGCGAACCGCGCTACGACGCCATGGAACGCTGCCTGGACCGCACGGGCCCCTCCGGCCGCGCCATGATGTGCACCACCGCCTCCGTGCAGGTGTGCCTGGACGCCGGCCACGAGGAGCCCGGGCCCCTCGGCCTGGTGCGGCGCTGGTGGCTGGCCCATCATCTGGGCCCGGTCCTGGTGGCCGCGTTCGCCAGCTCCCCGCTCGCCGGTCACCGGCCGACCGGCTGGATGTCCACCCGGCAGCTGCTGTGGACGCGGATCGGCGCCGGCCGGGCGGGCGGACCGCCGCTGGACACCGACCCGCGCGGCGCCTGGGCCCGGCACGTGCTGGACTCCCCCGTGATGTGCGTCCGGCTGGACGGCGAGCCCTGGGACGTCCCCAAGGGGCTCACCTTCCGGGAGTGGATCCGCACGGGGGTGCCGAGACCGCCCACGAGGGAGGACCTCGACTACCACGTCACGACACTGTTCCCGCCGGTCAGGCCCCGCGGTCACCTGGAACTGCGCATGATCGACGCGCAGCCCGGGGACGACGGCTGGATCGTGCCGCTGGCCGTGACGGCGGCGCTGTTCGACGACCCGGAGGCCGCCGAGACCGCCTACCGGGCCGTGAAGCCGCTGGCCGAGCGGACGCTGGGGCTGCCCGCGCCGCACAACCCGCTGTGGCTCGACGCGGCCCGCGGCGGACTGGCCGACGCCGAACTGCGCGAGGTGGCCGTCACGTGCTTCACGACCGCGCTGGACGCCCTGCCCCGGGGGGGGGGGGGGGGGGGGGGGGGGGGGGGGGGGGGAGCGGGGGGGGGGGGGGGGGGGGGGTTGGGGGGGGTTGCGGCC
>NZ_JBVJBP010000002.1:473281-534258 GCF_055589465.1 Streptomyces sp. NPDC041940 | reverse complement strand
CGCCGAAAAGCCTGTTGTGGCTTGATGGGGCTCGAGGGGGATTGGCTGACGCAGAACGGGGGGGGGGGGCTGGAATGTGCTTCACGACTGCGCGGGTCGCGTGGCACCGGGTCTTCGCCGACCCGGAGGTCATGGAAGCCGTCGCAGCCCATCTGGACCGCTATGTCGTCCGGGGCCGCTGCCCCGCCGACGACCTGCTCGACCGACAGCGCGGTACGGACGGCCGCGCCCACGGGAAGGACATCCGCCCATGACCGACACCGATCCCGCCGTCGACGCCGATGCCGTCGACCCCGAGATTCTCCGCGAGCGCGCCGTCGCCTCGCTGGTCGTCGCCCGCGACCGCACCACCCTGCTGACGAGCTGTGTCGAGGAGCCCGACCTGACCGCGCAGCACTCGCCGCTGATGTCGCCGCTGGTCTGGGACCTGGCGCACATCGGCAACCAGGAGGAGCAGTGGCTGCTGCGGGCCGTCGCCGGGCAGGAGGCGATACGGCCCGAGATCGACAGCCTCTACGACGCCTTCGAGCACCCGCGGGCCGAGCGGCCGAAGCTGCCCCTGCTGTCGCCCGGGGAGGCCCGCACCTACGCGGCCGACGTCCGCGGCCGGGCCCTGGACGTGCTGGAGGGGGCCGCGTTCCACGGGACGCGGCTGACGGAGGCCGGGTTCGCCTTCGGGATGATCGCGCAGCACGAACAGCAGCACGACGAGACCATGCTGATCACGCATCAGCTGCGCAGGGGCCCGCAGGCCCTGACCGCGCCCGACCCGGAACCGGTGCCGCTGTTCACCGGCCCGTCCGAAGTCCTGGTCCCGGGCGGCCCGTTCACGATGGGCACCTCCGGCGAACCGTGGGCCCTGGACAACGAGCGTCCCGCGCACCGGCGCGAGGTCGCGCCGTTCCACATCGACACCACGCCGGTGACGAACGGCGCGTACCAGGCGTTCATCGAGGACGGCGGCTACGACGACCCGCGCTGGTGGACCACGGACGGCTGGGCCCACATCCGCCGGAACTCCATCGCCCACCCGCTGTACTGGCGGCGGGACGGCAGGCAATGGCTGCGCCGGCGCTTCGGCCTCACCGAGGTGGTAGCGCCCGACGAGCCGGTGCTGCACGTGTGCTGGTACGAGGCCGACGCCTACGCCCGCTGGGCCGGACGCCGGCTGCCCACCGAGGCCGAGTGGGAGAAGGCGGCCCGGTACGACCCGGCCGGCGACCGTTCCATGCGCTACCCGTGGGGTGACGCGGACCCGGGGCCCGAGCACGCCAACCTCGGCCAGCGGCACCTGCGTCCGGCACCGGCCGGGAGCTATCCGGCCGGCGAGTCCCCGCTCGGCGTACGGCAGTTGATCGGCGACGTGTGGGAGTGGACGGCGAGCGACTTCCTGCCGTACCCGGGGTTCAAGGCGTTCCCGTACAAGGAGTACTCGGAAGTCTTCTTCGGGCCCGACTACAAGGTGCTGCGCGGCGGTGCGTTCGCCGTGGACGCGGTGGCCTGCCGGGGCACGTTCCGCAACTGGGACCATCCGATCCGGCGGCAGATCTTCTCCGGGTTCCGCACGGCCCGCTCGGAGGAGGTCTGATGTGCCGGCATGTGGCGTACGTGGGGCCGCGGGAGCCGCTCGGGCGGCTCCTGGTGGATCCTCCGCACGGCCTGTACCGGCAGTCGTGGGCGCCCCGGCGGCAGCGGTACGGGACGGTCAACGCCGACGGTTTCGGCGTCGGCTGGTACGCCGAGGGTGACCCGGTGCCGGCGCGCTACCGCCGGGCCGGGCCGATCTGGGCGGACCTGTCGTTCGCCGATCTCGCCCGGGTCGTACGGACGAACGCGCTGCTCGCGGCGGTGCGGGACGCGACCCTGTCGGGCGCCGACGCGGAGGCCGCGGCGGCACCGTTCGCCGCGGGGACCTGGCTGTTCAGCCACAACGGCGCGGTCAAGGGCTGGCCCGGCTCGCTCGCCCCGGCCTCCCGGAGCCTGCCGCCCGAGGACCTGCTGTCGCTGGAGGCCCGCAACGACTCGGCGCTCGTGTGGGCGCTGGTGCTGGCCCGGCTGCGCGGCGGTGACGAGGAGGGCCAGGCGATGGCCGACACCGTCCTGGAGGTCGCCGCCGCGGCCCCCGGCTCCCGGCTGAACCTCCTGCTCACCAACGGCGACACCATCACCGCGACCACCTGGGGCGACTCCCTCTGGTACCTCACCCGACCGGGCGGCGGCACGGTCGTGGCCTCCGAGCCCTACGACGACGATCCGCACTGGCAGGAGGTCCCGGACCGCACCCTCCTCGCGGCGAGCGGCACGGACGTGCTGCTCACACCGCTGAAGGAGCCGGCCGACCCCCTCGTCCCCTCCCCCACTCTCGGCTCCGCTCGAGCGGGGGGACCCCCATCCCCGAAGGAGCCCCTTACGTGAGCCCGTTCCGCCTCACCCGCACCCTTCCCGAGGACTCCACGGACGCCGCGCTGCGCGCCGACGTCCACCGAGGTCTCACCGGCACCCCGAAGACGCTGCCGCCGAAGTGGTTCTACGACGCGCACGGCAGCGACCTGTTCGAGAAGATCACCGACCTGCCCGAGTACTACCCGACGCGCGCCGAGCGGGAGATCCTGCTCGCGCGCTCCGGCGACATCGCCGCGGCGACCCGGGCCCGCACCCTGGTCGAACTCGGTTCCGGCTCCTCCGAGAAGACGCGGCACCTGCTCGACGCCCTCACGGAGCTGCACACCTACGTCCCCGTCGACGTCAGCGAGAGCGCCCTCACCCAGGCCGGGCAGGCGCTCGCCGCCGAGCGGCCGGGGCTCGACGTGCACGCGCTGATCGCCGACTTCACCGCGGAACTGGCGCTGCCGGACACGCCGGGGCCCCGGCTGGTGGCGTTCCTCGGCGGCACGATCGGCAATCTGCTGCCCGCCGAGCGTGCCGCGTTCCTGTCGTCCGTGCGGGGCATGCTCGCCCCGGGCGACGCCCTGCTGATGGGCACGGACCTGGTCAAGGACGAGGAGGTGCTGGTCCGGGCGTACGACGACGGGGCCGGGGTGACGGCCGCGTTCAACAAGAACGTGCTCACCGTGATCAACCGTGAGCTCGGCGCCGATTTCGAGGCCGCCGCCTTCGACCACCTGGCCGTCTGGGACGCCGGGCACGAGTGGATCGAGATGCGGCTGCGCTCCCGTACGGCGCAGACGGTCAAGGTGCCGGCGCTCGACCTCGCCGTCGACTTCGCGGCGGGCGAGGAGCTGCGGACCGAGGTGTCGGCGAAGTTCCGCCAGGAGGGTGTGCGGACCGAACTGTCGGCGGCGGGGCTGGACCTGGCGCACTGGTGGACGGACGGTGCGGGCCGGTTCGCGCTGTCGCTGAGCATGGCGCGCTGACGCCCGGCGAGCGATGTCTCGCGCTTCGCCGCCGTGTGGGGCACGGTGGAGTGACGCGTGGCACATCCGTCCCAGGACGTCACCGCGAGTCACTGAAATTCGGCATAAGTTCAGCGGAAAAGGAGCAGCGGCATGTCGAACCACACCTACCGGGTCACGGAGATCGTCGGGACCTCGCCCGAGGGCGTCGACGCGGCCATCCGCAACGGCGTCGGCCGGGCCTCGCAGACGCTGCGCAATCTGGACTGGTTCGAGGTGACCCAGGTGCGCGGCCAGCTCGAGGACGGGCAGATCGCGCACTGGCAGGTGGGGCTCAAGGTGGGCTTCCGGCTGGAGGAGGGCGAGTAGCCGGAAGCGTGTCTCAGGTCCGGCCTTCCCGCTCCTGAGCCGCCTTCAGCTCGGCGGACCGGGCGGCCCAGTCGGCCCGGACGACGGTGAAGCCTGCGCGCCGGGCGTCCTCGCAGACCAGTTCGTCGTCGTCCACGAGGACGCGGATCT
Source organism: Streptomyces sp. NPDC041940 (assembly GCF_055589465.1). Lineage (NCBI taxonomy): Bacteria > Bacillati > Actinomycetota > Actinomycetes > Kitasatosporales > Streptomycetaceae > Streptomyces > Streptomyces sp. NPDC041940. The sequence continues at coordinate 530,386 of NZ_JBVJBP010000002.1, read as the reverse complement.
CACGCGTGCGGGCGAGCCGTCGCAGGATCTCCAGCTTGGTGACCCGGGCGGGCCTGCGGTCGGCGTTCGTCCGCATGTGGACGCGCCCTTCGGGCAGCCCTTGGGCGGCCAGCCAGTCGAGCGTGTCGCGCCGGCAGCGCTCGGGCCGGCCGGTGAGGTAGACGATCTCGCACTCCCGCGCGCTCTGCCGGACCATCGCGATGCCCTCGGAGAGCGGCGGGTCCTGCGGGGCCGCCGCGAAGAACCCGTCCCAGTCACGGGGCCTGCGCTCCAGGAACCGCTGCCGGTGCGCGGTGTCGGCAAGGGTGTTGTCCAGGTCGAACACGGCCAGCGGGGTCCTGCTGCGATCATCACTCACACCGCCCAGCCTAGGCCGTGCCGGCCCGCCCCTGCTTCCCGTCGTCGCCCGGCAACCTTCGTCGCCCGGGCGGCCACTGTTCTGCGACATCAAGCAGGCAGAGACGGGAGGCCGTATGCGCAACACGAGGATCTGGTCGGCGGCGGTGACGGGGGCGGCGCTGGCCATGGCGCTGGGCGGTCCGGCGGGGCCGGCGGTGGCCGCGGGCACGACCCTGGTGGTGGCGCCGAACGGGGACGACTCCGCTCCCGGCACGCTCGCCCGGCCGTTGAAGACCATCCAGCGGGCGGTGGACCTGGCGAAGCCCGGCGACAGCGTCAGCGTGCGCGGCGGGACGTACGCCCTCACGGACAACATCACCGTCACCAACTCGGGGACCGCGTCCCAGCCCATCACCCTCGCCGCCCACCCGGGCGAGCGTGTGGTCGTCGACGGCGAGAGACTGCCCGCGAGCCACACCCCGGTCGGCGGCAGCATCCCGCGTGCCGAGCGCGGGGCGATCCACATGGAGGCGTCGCACTGGCGGATCTCGGATCTGGAGATCGTCAACGGCCCGTACGGAATCTACTGCGACGGCTGCGACGGCAACGTCTTCTCGCGTCTGAGCACGCACGACAACTACGAGTCCGGCTTCCAGCTCCAGGGCGCCTCCAGCGGCAACCAGATCCTGAACCTGGACAGTTACGGTAACCGCGACCCGCGCAAGAACGGGGAGAGTGCCGACGGCCTGGCCGTCAAGGAGGGCTCCGGCACGGGCAACGTGGTGCGCGGCGCCCGGCTGTGGAACAACGTCGACGACGGGTTCGACGCCTGGGAGTTCGCCTCCCCGGTGACGATCGAGAACACGGTGGCGTACGGCAACGGATTCAACCGCTGGAACTTCCCCGACTTCGCGGGCGACGGCAACGGCTTCAAGCTCGGCGGCGGCAGCCCTGCCCCGGCGGTGGGCCACACCGTACGCAACAGTGTCTCCTTCAAGAACGCGAAGCACGGCTTGACCGACAACGGCAACCCCGGCTCTCTGGCCCTGAGCCGCAATTCCACGTACGGCAACGCCGGTACGGGTTTCGACGCCGACGTCTCGGGCGGGACCGCCCGGCTCACCGGCAACCTCTCCGTCGCGGACCAGCGCGCGGCAGCAGTCGGGGCGAAGACGGTCGCCAGCGGCAACTCCTGGAACATCGGCGGCACATGGAACGCCTCCTCGGTGCTGAGCACCGACCCGGGTCCGCTCACCGGCCCCCGGGCGGCGGACGGCTCGCTGCCGAAGGCGCCGGCGTTCCTCGTCCCACGGTCCGACGCCGCCGTAGGCGCCCGTTTCTGATCCGGCGCGTTTGAGACAGCCCGGCCGGACAAACGGTCCGGACTATTCGCTGGGGATGTGAACGAGCCATGACCACAAGTCAATTGACCATCACAGTTGATGACTCAAGCACGGCACTGACATACTCCCCGTGGCCGTCCCCGCGATTCCGGACAGCGAGTTTCCCGGTTTCACGAGCCCCCCCCACAGAGCCCGCACCCCCTCACCGTGTCCGGCGTCCCTCCACCCTGCTCGAAAGCCGGACGCGACACTTCCCCGACGGGGTCGAGTGCGGGGCACGAAGCAGCGAAGAAGGTGCGCCTGTGCCCGAATTCCCACCCCGGCGGGAAGACACTCCCACATTTCCGCTTCCGCACATCGAACACACACCGCCGTCTCGTATATCCGACCATCCCGAATTCCACTCACTGCGTCGCACGCAGCGCCGGTTCGGCATCCGGGCGACGATCCTCTCCGCCGGCGGATTCCTGCTGTATGTACTCCTGTCGAGTTTTGTTCCGGGGGTGATGAACCAGCCGCTGTTCGGCCACCTCACGATCGGACTCACCCTCGGCCTCGGGCAGTTCGTCATCATGGGCGTGACCGCCTGGTGCTATGTCCGGCACATGCGCGGCCGGGTCGATCCGCTCGCTCGCGGCCTCAGGTCCCGTCAGTACGAGAACGACAACCGCCACGCCCGTTCGGCCACGGCGCCGCAGCGGGCCGGCCAGCCCCTCCAGCACGGCACGAGGGGGTTCCGCACGTGGTGACGACCGCCGCCGCCATCGACGACAGCAGCCTGCAGCTGACCTTCGTCCTGTTTCTGACCGTGGTCGTGATCACCCTGTTCACGGCGCTGCTGACGGCCCCTCAGCGCGACGAGATCAGCGAGTTCTACCTCGGCAACCGCACCATGTCGCCGTTGCGCAACGGCCTGGCCATGTGCGGCGACTACCTGTCCGCCGCCACCCTGCTGGGCAGCACCGGACTGGTCGCCCTGACCGGCTACGACGGCCTGATGTACCTCGGCGGCACCACCGTCGCCTGGATGATGGTGCTGCTGCTGATCGCCGAACCCCTGCACCGCACAGGGAAGTTCACGCTGGGCGACACGGTGGCGCTGCGCCTGCCCCGGCAGCAGCGGCCGGTACGGGTCGCCCTCGCGGTCTGCATCCTGGCCATCACGACGCTCTACCTGGTGGCCCAACTCGTCGGCAGCGTCGCGCTGTTGACGCAGTTCACCGGAGCGCCGAGCGCCACCACCCGCACCCTGTGCGTGGCCGTGATCGGTACGTTCGTGATCCTCTACGCCTCCCTCGGCGGTATGCCCGGTGCCACGGTCATCCAGATCATCAAGGCCGTGATGCTGGTGGTGGGCGTGCTGTTCACCGCAGGCCTGGTGCTGCACCACTTCGACTGGAACCCCAACGCGCTGCTGGAGCGGGCGGCCGAACGCAGCGGCACGGGCCTGCAGTTCCTGGAACCGGGCCTGCGCTACGGCGGGACCGTCAGCAACAAGCTGGACTTCTTCAGCCTCGAACTGGCCATCGTCCTCGGCCTCGCCGCCCTCCCGCACGTGCTGATGCGGCTGCTCGCCCCGCGCAGGAGCGGCGTGCTGCGCTCCTCCGTCCTGTGGGCCGTCGGCCTGGTCGGCGCGGTCTGCTTCGGGGCCGGCATCCTCGGCCTCGGCGCCACCGCGCTCCTCGGCCGGGACACCATCGAGAACACGGACCGCACCGGCAACGCCTCCGTCCTGCTGCTAGCCCACGAACTGGGCGGCAGTGTGCTCACCGCGCTGCTGACCTGCCTGGCCTATCTGACCCTGCTCGCCGTGGCGGTGGGCCTCACCCTGGCCGCGGCCTCGTCCCTCGCGCACGACCTGTACAGCGAGGTGATCCGCAAGGGCCAGGCCAGTGAGACGGAGGAACTGACCGTGGCCCGGCTGTCCGGCGCGGTCATCGGCATCCTCGGCATCCTGCTGGCCCTCGTCGCCTGGGGGGCAATGCCGCGACGCTCGCGTTCCTCGCCTTCGCCATCGCGGCGTCCGCGATCCTGCCGACGATCATCTACACCCTCTTCTGGCGGCGCTTCACCGCGAAGGGAGCGCTGCTCAGCCTCTACGGCGGCCTGGCCACCTCCGTTCTGCTCGCCGTGTTCTCCCCCGTCGTCTCCTCCGCCCCGGCCTCCTTCTACCCCGACGTCGACTTCGCGTGGTTCCCGCTCCAGAACCCGGGCATCGTCTCCATCCCCGCGGGCTTCCTGCTGGGCTGGCTCGGCACGGTGACGGACAAGGGCCCGGCCGAGGATGCCGCCGCGCACGAGGAGTTCGAGGTGCGGATGCTGGTGGGCGCCGACGACTGACGCACACCAGGGGCACCGGCGGCCGGACACCGGGGACGCACATTGTTAATGGGATCCATTTTCATGTAGCGTCCTCGGTGCCCGTCCACCGAGGAGGAGTCCCCATGGCAGTCCCGAAGCGGAAGATGTCCCGCAGCAACACCCGCCACCGCCGCGCCCAGTGGAAGGCGACCACCCCGACACTGGTCCCGGTCACCGTCGACGGCGCCCGCCACCTCGTACCGCAGAACCTGGTCAAGGCCTACGAGCGCGGGCTGCTGCGTCCCGAGGGCTGACCTCCCGGCCGGGCGCCGGGAATGCCGGGGCCGCTCAGACGTTGAACCCCGTGTGAGTTCCCTGATCGCCTCCACCCGCTTCTCCGTCCTCGACCGCTCCCGCACCCGCGAGGGCCACACCCACCCCGAGGCGCTGCGGGACACCGTGCGGCTGGCCGGGGAGCTGGAGCGGCTCGGGTACCACCGGGTGTGGGTGTCGGAGCATCACGGCGTTCCCGGGGTCGCCGGGTCCGCGCCGACCGTGCTGGCCGCCGCCGTCGCCGCCGCGACCCGGACGATCCGGGTGGGTACCGGCGGGGTGATGCTGCCCAATCACCGGCCGCTGATCGTGGCCGAGCAGTTCGGGGTGCTGGAGTCGCTGTTCCCCGGGCGGATCGACATGGGCCTGGGCCGGTCCGTCGGCTTCACGGACGGGGTGCGCAGGGCCCTGGGCCGTGACAAGGACGACGCCGAGGACTTCGAGGCCCAGCTGCGGGAACTGCTCGGCTGGTTCCGGGGCGCCTCCCCCACCGGAGTCCATGCCCGGCCCTCCGAAGGACTGACCGTGCCGCCGTTCGTCCTGGCCATGGGCGAGGGCGCCGGGATCGCCGCCCGCGCGGGCCTGCCCATGGTCATCGGCGATCTCAGGAACCGGGAGAAGATGCGGCGCGGCATCGACCACTACCGCGACCACTTCCGCCCCTCCGCCTGGGCGCCGGAGCCGTACGTCGTCATCTCGGGCACGATCGCCGTGGCCGCCACTCCCGAGGAGGCCCGGCGGCTGCTCGTCCCGGAGGCCTGGGCGATGGCGTACTCCCGTACCCACGGCACCTTCCCTCCCCTGCCGCCCGCCGAGCGCGTCGAGGCGCTCACCATGACGGCCAAGGAGCGCGGCTTCTACGAGTCCGGGCTCACCGGCCATGTCGCCGGCACCGAGGAGCAGGTCGCCGACGAGCTGGAGACGGTACTGAAGGAGACCGGGGCGCAGGAGGTCCTGGTCACCACCAGCACGTACGACCGCGAGGCCCTGCTGGACTCCTACCGGCGGCTGGCCGCGATCACCTCCGGTTAGAGTCCTGCTCATGCACGCCCCCCACACCCCCCACGACCCTTACGTCCGTGTCCGCGGCGCCCGCGAGCACAACCTCCAGGGCGTCGACGTCGACATCCCCCGGGACGTGCTGGCCGTGTTCACCGGCGTGTCGGGCTCGGGGAAGTCGTCCCTGGCGTTCGGCACGATCTACGCGGAGGCCCAGCGGCGCTACTTCGAGTCGGTCGCCCCGTACGCGCGCCGGCTGATCCACCAGGTCGGCGCGCCGAAGGTCGGGGAGATCACCGGTCTGCCGCCGGCCGTCTCGCTCCAGCAGCGCCGCGCCGCCCCCACCTCGCGCTCCTCCGTCGGCACCGTCACCAACCTCTCGAACTCCCTGCGCATGCTGTTCTCCCGGGCCGGCACCTACCCGCCGGGCGCCGTGCGCCTCGACTCCGACGCGTTCTCGCCCAACACGGCGGCCGGGGCCTGCCCGGAGTGCCACGGGCTCGGGCAAGTGCACCGTACGAGTGAGGAGTTGCTGGTCCCCGACCCGTCGCTGTCGATCCGCGAGGGCGCGATCGCCGCGTGGCCGGGCGCCTGGCAGGGCAAGAACCTGCGGGACATCCTCGACGCGCTCGGCCACGACGTGGAGCGGCCGTGGCGGGAGCTGCCCGCCGCGGACCGGGAGTGGATCCTGTTCACGGACGAGCAGCCGGTGGTCACCGTGCACCCGGTGCGGGACGCGGACCGCATCCAGCGGCCGTACCAGGGCACGTACATGAGCGCCCGGCGGTACGTGATGAAGACCTTCTCGGACTCCAAGAGCCCGACCCTGCGGACGAAGGCCGAACGGTTCCTGGCCAGTGCGCCCTGCCCGGCCTGCGGCGGGAGCCGGCTGCGTCCCGAGTCGCTCGCCGTGACGTTCGGCGGCCGGACCATCGCCGAGCTGGCGGCGCTGCCGCTGGTGGAGCTGGCCGCCGGTCTCGACGCGACATCGGAGACCGCCCGGGTCCTCACCGCCGACCTGACGTCCCGGATCGCACCGGTCGTCGAGCTGGGCCTCGGCTACCTCAGCCTCGACCGGCCCACCCCCACCCTCTCCACCGGCGAACTGCAGCGCCTGCGCCTCGCCACTCAGCTGCGCTCGGGCCTGTTCGGCGTCGTCTACGTCCTCGACGAGCCGTCGGCCGGGCTGCACCCGGCGGACACCGAGGCGCTGCTCACGGTGCTGGAGCGGCTGAAGACGGCAGGGAACTCGGTGTTCGTGGTGGAGCACCACCTCGATGTCGTACGCGGCGCCGACTGGCTGGTGGACGTGGGCCCCGACGCGGGCGAGCACGGCGGGCGGGTGCTGCACAGCGGCCCGGTGGCGGAGCTGGCCGCCGTCGAGGAGTCGGCGACGGCACGCTACCTGTTCGACCGCTCCCCCGCTCCGGCCCGGGAGATCCGCGAACCGGGCGGCTGGCTGACAACCGGCCCGGTCACCCGGCACAACCTGCGCGGCGTGACCGCGGACTTCCCGCTCGGCGTGTTCACCGCGGTCACCGGGGTGTCCGGCTCCGGCAAGTCCACGCTCATCGGCGAGATCACCGAGGACGCGGCTGGCACGGCGGGGGTGGGCCGGCTGGTCTCGGTCGACCAGAAGCCGATCGGGCGCACCCCGCGCTCGAACCTCGCGACCTACACCGGACTCTTCGACGTGGTGCGCAAGGTGTTCGCGGCCACCGACGGGGCGCGCGAACGGGGCTTCGGAGTCGGCCGGTTCTCCTTCAACGTGGCGGGCGGACGCTGTGAGACCTGCCAGGGCGAGGGCTTCGTCAGCGTGGAGCTGCTGTTCCTGCCGAGCACGTACGCGCCCTGCCCGGACTGCGGCGGGGCCCGGTACAACCCCGAGACGCGGGAAGTGACGTACCGGGGGCGGGACATCGCGCAGGTGCTGGACCTGACGGTGGAGAGCGCGGCGGAGTTCTTCGCGGACACCCCGGCCGTGGCCCGCAGCCTCGGCACCCTGCTGGACGTGGGCCTCGGCTATCTGCGCCTCGGCCAGCCCGCGACCGAACTCTCCGGCGGCGAGGCGCAGCGCATCAAGCTGGCGAGCGAGTTGCAGCGCGGCCGGCGCGGCCACACGCTCTACCTCCTCGACGAGCCGACCACCGGTCTCCACCCGGCCGACGTGGACGTGCTGATGCGCCAGTTGCACGGCCTGGTCGACGCCGGGAACACCGTGATCGTCGTCGAGCACGACATGTCCGTCGTCGCGCGCGCGGACTGGGTGATCGACCTCGGCCCGGGCGGCGGCGACGCGGGCGGCCGGATCGTGGCGGCCGGCCCGCCCGCGGAGGTGGCCCGAGCACAGCCGAGCGCCACGGCACGCTATCTGGGCCGGGCGCTCGGCCGGGAGCGGCCGTAGCCCGTCAGCGGGCGGCGAGCAGACCGGCGACGAGGTCCCGGGGCAGTCCGTGGGTGTCGTGGAGGTAGTCGTAGTCCTCCTCGCTGAGCGGTCTCCGGTACTCGGGCCGGGACAGCAGACGGCTTCCCCGTTCGAGGAGCCTGCCGAACCGCTGTTCCTCGTCGAGGACGACCTCCCTGACGAGGTCCCGGCCGACGGACTGGCGGAAGTGGTCGACGGTGTGCTCGATCAGCTCCGGGGGCAGGTCGGCGAGAGTGCGGGAGGCATCGCCACGCCCGAGCGTGGTGAGGAGACGGCGGATCAGCCGGCGCAGGACGTAGCCGCGGCCGGTGTTCGACGGCCGTACACCGTCGCCGAGCACGACGATGCCGGCGCGCAGGTGGTCGCTGACCAGGCGGGTGGCCGGGCCGTCCAGGTCCCACAGCGAGGGCACGGTCCGCATCCACGGTTCGAAGAGGTCCGTGTCGTAGACCGACCGGCGCCCTTGCAGGACGGCGACGAGGCGTTCCAGGCCCATGCCCGTGTCGACTCCGGGCTGCCGCAGGGGGACGAGAGTGCCGTCGGCCTGACGCTCGTAGCGCATGTGGACGTGGTTCCAGAGTTCCGTCCAGCGGGCGTCGGTGCCCGGGCTGCCCTGGGGCGGGGTGCCGGGCTCGCCGGTCCAGACGAAGATCTCCGAGTCGGGGCCGCACGGGCCGGCCGGGCCGTTGGACCACCAGTTCTCCTCCCCGGCCCGTTCCACCGGCAGCCCCAGCTCCTCCCAGACGCGCAACGATTCGGTGTCGGGGCCGACCTGGTCGGATCCACCGAAGACCGTGACGTGCAGGCGTTCTCGCGGGATGCCGAATCCGTCGCGCAGTAGTTCGTACCCCCAGCGGAGGGACTGGGCGTGGTCGTAGTCGCCCAGTGACCAGGAGCCGAGCATCTCGAACACCGTCAGATGCGTGGTGTCGCCGATCTCGTCCAGGTCGGTGGTGCGCAGACAGCGCTGGAGGTTGACCAGCCGCCGCCCCTGGGGATGCGGGCGGCCCATCAGATACGGCGTGAGGGGCTGCATGCCGGCCGTCGTGAACAGCACCGGGTCCGAGGGCGGGGGCAGCAGCGTCCTGCCCGTGATCAGCCGGTGCCCGCGCTCACGGAAGAAGTCGTTGAACGTCTGTACGGTCCGGTCGGTGTCCATGGCGGTCTCCTTGAGGTCGGGGGGACCGGAGCGAACCGCGCGAGGGGGGCCGGAGGGTACGGAAGTACGGGGGTCCTGGCGGTCCGTTTCCGGCCGCCGGGAAGGTATGACGAGGTCAGGCGTCGGCAGCCGGTGAGCTGGTCGCTCGCGCGGCTGCGGCTTCGGTGCGCTTGATGACCTCCATGGATCCGACGGTAACAGCGGGCGCGGGGGCCGTCGCGGGGTTTTTCGTGGCGCCGTACGGCCGGGTCACCAGCGCGGCGTGGGTCCAGGGCGGCTCGGCGGGCCCGGTCGGCTGGGCGGCGCGGGCGAGCGAGCGCCGGTCGGGGTGGGCGCCCGGGGGTATGACGTCCTGGACGTCCACGTCGGCCACCAGTCCGCGTGCCGACACCACACGCCAGACCGAGGCCGGCAGCGTGTCGTCACCGACGAAGGCGGGCGCGGTGCTCGTGGGCCCGCCGGCGACCCGGTACCGCAGGTGCACCGGCTGGACGGCGGCCCCCGCGTCCAGGGCGGCCTGGAAGACGGCTCGGCGGAAGACCCCCTGGGAGCGGCCGCACCAGGTGCTGCCCTCGGGGAAGACCCCGACGGCCCGGCCGTCGCGCAGCACCTCGGCGATCCGGGCGACGGTGCCCGGCAGGGCCCGCAGCCGGTCCCTGTCGATGAACAGGACGCCGCCGCGCGCGACCAGGGGCCCGGCGACGGGCCACCGCCGCACCTCGGTCTTGGCCAGCATCCGGGCGGGGCGTACGGCGGCGAGCAGCGGGATGTCCAGCCAGGAGATGTGGTTGGCGACCAGCAGCAGGGGGCCGGTGGGGGCGGCGGCGCCGGTGATGCGGACCTGGACCCCTGCGGCCCGCACGATCCACCGGCACCACCGCCGGACCAGGGACGCCGGCAGCCGTGCGCCGAACGGCGTCAGCGCGATCCCGGCGAGGACGAGCAGGACAACCGCGGTGAGCCGCAGCACGGCCCACGGCACGGCCCTCGCCACCGGCTCGACACAGGTCCGGGGCGTACAGGGCGCGAGGGGCAGCCAGGCGCTCATCACGCCGGCACGAGGGAGAGGAAGTGCCGCAGGTAGCGCGAGTTGACCCGGCTCATCGGCAGCAGCACGTACAGGTCGGCGACGCCGAAGTCCGGGTCGTGGGCCGGTTCGCCGCACACCCAGGCGCCGAGGCGCAGGTAGCCGCGGAGCAGGGCGGGCAGTTCGACGCGGGCGGCGGGCGCGGGACCCGGGACCCACGGCAGCAGCGGCTGGACGCGGTACTCCAGCGGCGACAGGTGCTTGTCGCTCACCCGGTCCCAGGTGGCGGAGGCGAGGGCGCCGCCGTCGGCCAGCGGGATGGAGCAGCAGCCGGCGAGCCACTCGTGGCCGCGGTCGACCATGTAGCGGGCGATGCCGGCCCAGATGAGGCTGATGACCGCGCCGTCGCGGTGGTCGGGGTGCACGCAGGAGCGGCCGACCTCGACGAGTTCAGGCCGGATCCCGCCGAGGGACGTCAGATCGAACTCGCTCTCGGAGTACAGCCGCCCGGCGACCGCCGCGCGCTCCGGCGGCAGCAGCCGGTAGGTGCCGACGACCTGGCCGGTCGTCTCCTCACGGACGAGCAGGTGGTCGCAGTACGCGTCGAACGAGTCGACGTCGAGGCCCGGCTGCGGGCCGTTCAGCAGGGCGCCCAGCTCCCCCGCGAAGACGTCGTGCCGAAGCCGCTGCGCGGCACGCACGTCCTCTTCGTTCCGGGCGAGGGAGACGGTGTAGCGGGTGGGGGCCGTGGGCTGCGCGGGGCGGTCGACGGTCAGTACGCCGGTCATGGCTCTCTCCTGGTCACGGGCCGGAGGCGGCGAGCGGTGCCGCCGCCCACTGTTGTGCCCATGCCGCCTGACCACCGAGTAACCACTGCCAGGATCGCGGATGCCAGGAGATTGAATGCCAGAAGTGCGTGCCCCTCAGGGGCGCGGGGAACTGCGCGCCCGGCCACAGAAGCCCGCACCCGGAATCTACCGCTTGCCCACCCTCCGAGTGGCCCGCAGCCACTCCTTGTTCATGCTGGTGATGGACATGAGGGGAATTCCCTTGGGACAGGCGGTGGCGCACTCCCCGGTGAGGGTGCAGCCGCCGAAGCCCTCCTCGTCCATCTGCTCCACCATGTCCAGCACCCGCGTCTCCCGCTCGGGCGCCCCCTGCGGCAGCACATTCAGATGGTTGACCTTGGCGGACGTGAACAGCATCGCCGCCCCGTTGGGACAGGCCGCCACACACGCCCCGCAGCCGATGCACTCCGCGTGCTCGAACGCGAGGTCGGCGTCCGGCTTCGGCACCGGCGTGGCATGCGCCTCCGGGGCCGCACCCGTCGGCGCGGTGATGTAGCCGCCGGCCTGGATGATCCGGTCGAAGGCGGACCGGTCCACGACCAGGTCCTTGATGACCGGGAAGGCGGACGCCCGCCACGGCTCGATGTCGATCGTGTCGCCGTCCTCGAAGGACCGCATGTGCAACTGGCAGGTCGTGGTGCGTTCCGGCCCGTGCGCGTCCCCGTTGATCACGAGCGAACAGGCACCGCAGATGCCCTCGCGGCAGTCGTGGTCGAAGGCCACGGGGTCCTCACCCCGCAGGATGAGCTCCTCGTTGAGCGTGTCGAGCATCTCGAGGAAGGACATGTCGGGCGAGATGTCGTCCACCTCGTACGTGGACATCGTGCCGTCGGCGTCGGCGTTCCGCTGCCGCCAGACGCGCAGGGTGAGCTTCATGCGTAGCTCCGCTGAGTGGGGTGGACGTACTCGAAGGCCAGGTCTTCCCTGTGCAGGGCCGGAGCCTCGCCGGTGCCGGTGAACTCCCAGGCGGCCGCGTACCCGAACTCCTCGTCCTTGCGGGCGGCCTCGCCGTCGGGCGTCTGGGACTCCTCGCGGAAGTGGCCGCCGCAGGACTCGGCGCGGTGCAGCGCGTCGAGGCACATCAGCTCGGCCAGCTCCAGGTAGTCGACGACGCGGTTGGCCTTCTCCAGCGACTGGTTGAACTCCTCGCCGGTGCCGGGCACCTTGACGCGCCGCCAGAACTCCTCGCGGATCTGCGGGATGCGCTCCAGTGCCTTGCGCAGTCCGGCATCGGTGCGGGCCATGCCGCAGAACTCCCACATGAGTTCGCCGACCTCGCGGTGGAAGGAGTCGGGGGTGCGGTCGCCGTCGACGGACAGCAGCAGGTGGAGCCGGTCCTGGGTCTCGGCGAGCACCTCCTGGACGTCAGGGTGTTCGTCGGTCACCGCGTCGTGGTGCGGGTTGCGGGCCAGGTAGTCGTTGATGGTCGCCGGGAGGACGAAGTAGCCGTCGGCCAGGCCCTGCATCAGCGCGGAGGCGCCGAGCCGGTTGGCCCCGTGGTCGGAGAAGTTGGCCTCGCCGATCGCGAACAGTCCGGGGACGGTGGTCTGGAGGTCGTAGTCCACCCACAGGCCGCCCATCGTGTAGTGCACGGCGGGGTAGATCCGCATCGGCACCCGGTACGGATCCTCGTCGGTGATCCGCTGGTACATGTCGAAGAGGTTGCCGTACCTGGCCTCGACGGCCTTGCGGCCCATCCGGGCGATCGCGTCGGCGAAGTCCAGGTAGACGCCCTGGCCGCCGGGCCCGACGCCCCTGCCCTCGTCGCAGACGTTCTTCGCGGCACGGGAGGCGATGTCACGCGGCACGAGGTTGCCGAAGGACGGATAGATGCGCTCCAGGTAGTAGTCGCGCTCGTCCTCGGGGATCTCGGCCGGTGGCCGCTGGTCGCCCTTCGCCCTCGGCACCCAGATACGCCCGTCGTTGCGCAGCGACTCGCTCATCAGCGTCAGCTTGGACTGGTGGTCGCCGGTGCGCGGGATGCAGGTGGGGTGGATCTGGGTGAAGCAGGGGTTGGCGAAGAGGGCGCCGCGCCGGTGGGCCCGCCAGACGGCGGTGGCGTTGGAGTTCATGGCGTTCGTCGACAGGTAGAAGACGTTGCCGTAGCCGCCGGAGGCCAGCACGACGGCATCGGCGAAGTACGTGTCGATCCTGCCCGTGATCAGGTCGCGGGCCACGATCCCGCGCGCCCGCCCGTCGACCACGATCAGGTCGAGCATCTCGGTCCGCGGACGCATCTCGATGTTGCCCGCCGCGATCTGCCGGCTGAGGGCCTGGTAGGCGCCGAGGAGGAGCTGCTGGCCCGTCTGGCCGCGGGCGTAGAACGTGCGGGAGACCTGTACCCCGCCGAAGGACCGGGTGTCGAGCAGCCCGCCGTACTCGCGGGCGAAGGGCACGCCCTGGGCCACGCACTGGTCGATGATCTCGACGGAGATCTGCGCGAGCCGGTGGACGTTGGACTCGCGCGCCCGGAAGTCGCCGCCCTTGACGGTGTCGTAGAACAGCCGGTGGATGGAGTCGCCGTCGTTGCGGTAGTTCTTCGCGGCGTTGATGCCGCCCTGCGCGGCGATGGAGTGGGCGCGGCGCGGGGAGTCCTGGTAGCAGAACTGGACGACGTGGTAGCCCTGTTCGGCGAGGGTGGCCCCGGCGGAGCCGCCGGCGAGGCCGGTGCCGACGACGATGACGGTGTGTTTGCGCCGGTTGGCGGGGTTGACGAGTCTGGCTTCGAACCGGCGCTTGTCCCAGCGCTCGTGGATCGGACCGGACGGGGCCTTGGTGTCGACGACCGGCTCACCGGTCGCGTAGTCGGCGTAGGAAGTCATCTTCAGCTCACCACTCCGGTCATGACGCCCACGGGTACGGCGATGAATCCGGCCGTGAGCAGCAGCGCGAGTACGTTGGCGACGGTCTTCAGGGCACGGTCGCGGCTGCGGCTGCCGGCGCCGAGGGTCTGGGCGGCGCTCCAGAAGCCGTGCCGGATGTGCAGGCCGAGCGCGAGCATCGCGACGATGTAGACGACGTTGCCGTACCAGGTGGAGAACGTGTCCACGACGTTCTGGTACGGACGGCCCTCCTGGAAGCCGCCGGGGTGCACGGTGCCGGTCGTCAGGTCCAGGACGTGCCAGACGATGAACAGCCCGAGGATGATGCCGCCCCAGCGCATGGTGCGCGTGGCGTAGGAGGCCCGCGGCTTCTTGTGCACGTACTTGCTCGGGCGCGCCTTGATGTCGCGGCGGCTGAGCTGGTACGCCGAGGTGGCGTGGGCGACGACGGCGACGAGGAGCACGACACGGATCAGCCAGAGTGTCCACTCGTAGTGCATGAACGGCTCACCGACGGTGCGCAGCCAGTGGCCGTAGGCGTTGAACTCGCCCGCGCCGAAGTAGATCTTCAGATTCCCGATCATGTGGGCGACCAGGTACAGCAGCATGATCAGCCCGCTGACCGCCATCACGGTCTTCTTGCCGAGGGTGGAGTCCCACACGGTGCGTGCCATGGACGGCCGTTTGTCCGTCCGCGTTGCCAGAGCCATGTCCAGCACGCTACGGACGCGCGGCCGATCGGTCCAAGACATGGTCCGGCTTGATTCCATAGGCCGGGGCTATCGTACGGGTATGCAGTTCCAGCAGCTCCAGTACTTCGTGGCCGTCGCCGAGACCCGGCACTTCACCCGGGCCGCCGATCTGGTCCATGTCGCGCAGCCGTCGTTGTCGCAGCAGATCAAGGCGCTGGAACGGGAGCTGGGAGCGGATCTGTTCCGGCGCGCCCGCGGCAACATCACACTCACGGACGCCGGAGAGGCGCTGCTGCCCCTGGCCCGGCGGATCCTGGCCGACGCGGACACGGCCCGGCACGAGGTGCAGGAGCTGGCGCAGCTGCGGCGGGGGCGGGTGCGGCTGGGGGCGACGCCGAGTGTGTGCACGGGTCTGCTGCCGGATGTGCTGCGCGCCTTCCATGATCGCTACCCGGGGATCCGGCTGCTGATCGAGGAGAGCGGCTCTCATGATCTGGTGCGGGAGCTGGCGCGTGGCGCCCTGGATCTGGCGCTGGTCGTGCTGCCTCTGCCGACGCCGTCGCCGGCGCTGACCACGGTGGAGCTGCTGCGGGAGGATCTTGTGGTCGTCTCGTCCCCTGATGCACCGAGGCCCGGGCAGGGCAAGCGGACCGTGCACGTCGCGGACCTGGAGGGTGAGCGCCTGGTGATGTTCCGGCACGGGTACGACCTGCGGGAGCTGACCGTGGCGGCGTGCCGGGCCGAGGGGTTCGAGCCCGACTTCGCCGTGGAGGGCGGGGAGATGGACGCCGTGCTGGGGTTTGTGCGGGCCGGGCTGGGGGTTGCCGTGGTGCCGCGGATGGTGGCGGCCAGGGCCGGGCGCGGGCTGCGGGTCACTCCGCTGGCCCGGCCCGGGCTGTATCGCACGATTGCGCTGGCTCACCGTAGTGATGTGGCTCCGCCTCGGGCCGCTCGGGAGTTGCAGCGGATGCTGCTTGAGCGGTGAGGCGGTCTGGCCCGGAGTGCCTTTCGGGGTGAGCGCCGTGGGGGTGTGCGGGAGCGTCGTGGTTGTTCGCGCAGTTCCCCGCGCCCCCAAAACGGGCAGTTCCCGCGCCCCTGGGGCGCTGCTCCCTAGCCCGTTGCGTCCACCAGGGCCAGTTGGTGCAGGCGCTCCGGGGGGCCCGGGCGGGCGTAGTACCAGCCCTGGGCCGTGTCGCAGCCCATCATGCGGAGTTGCTCGGCCTGGGCGCCTGTTTCCACGCCCTCGACCGTGACCGCGAGGTCCAGGCTGTGGGCCAGGGAGACGATTCCCTCGACGATCTTGAGGTCGACGGGGTCGGCCGGGAACTGCTGCATGCTCTGGGTGAAGGAGCGGTCCAGCTTCAGGATGCTGACCGGCAGTCGGCGCAGGTTGGCGAGGTTGGAGTAGCCCGTGCCGAAGTCGTCCAGGGCGATGTCGACGCCCATCTCCGCCAGCCGGCGCAACGGCTTCAGCAGATCGTCGTCCGCCCCGATCAGCGCGGACTCGGTGACCTCCAGGCAGAGCGCGTCCGGTTCGATGCCGGTGCGTTCCAGGATGTCGACGGTGTCCTGGACCAGACCGGGGTGGGTCAGCTGGCAGGGCGAGAGGTTGACGTTGATCCGCAGCGGGCCCACGGCCTCAGCGCCGCCCTGCAGTTCCCGCCACTCGCGGGCCTGCCGTACGGACTGTTCCAGGACCCAGCGGCCCAGCGGCACGATCAGCCCGGTGTGCTCGGCGAGCGGGATGAAGCGGTCCGGGCCGAGCACGCCGTGCTGCGGGTGCAGCCAGCGCACCAGGGCCTCGGCTCCCCGGACGCTGCCGTCGCCGAGGTGGACCAGCGGCTGGTACTCGATGAAGAACTCGCCCCGCTCCAGCGCGGTCGGCAGGGCGGTGGTCAGTCCGTGCCGGGTGATGGCGCGGGCGTCGGCCTCGGGGTCGGCGAGTTCGTAGCGGTTGCCGCCCGCCGACTTGGCCCGGTACATGGTGATGTCGGCGCTGCGCAGCACCTCCGCCGGGCTGCGCTCCCCGGCCGGGCCCTCGACGATGCCGATGCTGCCGCGCACGGTCAGCTCCCGGCCGTCGACGCTGACCGGCGCGAGCAGCGCGTTCATGATGCGGTCGGCGAGTTCGTCGACCTCGTGCTCGGTGTCGGCGCCGGTGGTCAGTGCCACGAACTCGTCGCCGCCGAGCCGCGCGACCATCTCGCCGGGCGCGGTGGCGCAGGACTGCAGCCGGTCGGCGATCTCCACCAGCAGCCGGTCGCCGGCCGCGTGGCCGAGGCTGTCGTTGATGGTCTTGAAGCCGTCGAGGTCGAGGTAGCAGAGCCCGAACCGCTGGCCTTCCCCGGCGCCCAGTGCCTTCTCCAGGCGCTCGAAGAAGAAGGTGCGGTTCGGCAGTCCGGTCAGCGCGTCGTGCGTGGCCTCGTAGCGCAGCCTCAGGTTGAGCAGCCGCCGCTCGGTGGTGTCCTCCATGAGGGCGAGCTGGTACTGCGGTTCGCCGTCGGCGTCGCGCAGCAGGGAGACCGTCAGATTGGTCCACAGGACCGTTCCGTCGGGGCGGTAGAACGCCTTCTCCAGGTGGTAGTGCTCGCGCTCGCCGCGTACGAGTTCGTCGTAGAGCCGCCAGGTCTGGGGCGCGTCGTCGGGGTGGGTCCACTCTCTGACGTTGCGGCTGCGCAAGGCGTGCTCG
This sequence comes from Streptomyces sp. NPDC041940, assembly GCF_055589465.1. NCBI lineage: Bacteria > Bacillati > Actinomycetota > Actinomycetes > Kitasatosporales > Streptomycetaceae > Streptomyces > Streptomyces sp. NPDC041940. Next base: position 513,409 of record NZ_JBVJBP010000002.1, on the reverse strand, counting down.
GAGATCCCGAACATACGCAGCAGCGCGCCGTTGACCTGCAGGATGTTGCCCTCCAGGTCGGCCATGCCAATGCCTATGGCCGCGCCCTCGAAGACCGCCCGGAACCGGGCCTCGCTCGCGTGCAGGGCCTGCGCCACCACGCCCTGCGCCTGGAGGGCGGCCTCGGCGATGGCCTCCTGCTCGGCCAGCGTCCGCTCGCGCAGCGCCCGGGCGAAGCCGGCGGACATCGCGTGCTGCAGTCGGGCGCAGCGCGCCCGCAGGTCCTCCTGGTCGCCGTCGCCGCCGCAGTACAGGACCAGGTAGGCGTCCACGCAGTCCAGCGTGTGGCTGAGCGCCTCGGGGTCGGTGCAGTGCGCGTCCACGAGGGCGGCGCCCACGGCCTTGCCCTCGTCGGAGTCGAAGGCCCGGGCCCGCAGCGCCTCGCTCAGCCGGCGGGCCAGCGGCAGCAGTTGCTCCTCGAACTCCTGGCGGGTCGACGACGTCGAGGTCACCGGGAAGACCGCCCGGCTCCAGATCGTCGCGAATCTGCGCAGTCTGTCCTCCGGCCCGTCCGGTTCCGCGATCACGCCGTACGCCCCACGCCCGCGAAGCCGGAGAACGCGTACGGATCCTCGTCCTCCGGTGTGGTGTCGGGCCGCCAGCGTGGCATCGCCACCAGTCCGGGTTCCACCATGTCGTACCCCTCGAAGAACCGCGCGATCTCCTCGCGCGAGCGCATGATCAGCGGGTTGCGGATCTCCTCGTACACGTCCACCGCGCCCCCGGCCCGCTCCGGCGGCAGCGGGATCCCCTCGTAGGAGGCGTGGGTGAGCACGAGCAGGCTGCCGGGCGCGAGCGCCTCCCGCAGCTCGGTCACCGCTCCGTACGGGTCGTCCTCGTCTTCCACGAAGTGAAGTATGGCAACGAGGAGCAGGGCCACTGGCTGATTCAGGTCGATCAGCCGCTCCACCTCGGGGCTGCTCAGGATGTCCTGGGGCTTGCGGAGATCCGCGGCGACGACTCCCGCGCCGTCGTTGCCCTCCAGGACCGCCTGGCTGTGTGCCACGGCCACCGGGTCGTGGTCGACGTACACCACGCGCGCGCCGGGGCGGGCGGCCTGGGCCACCTCGTGCACATTGCCGAAGGTGGGGATTCCGGAGCCGATGTCCAGGAACTGGGTGATGCCCTGGTCGGCCGCGTAGCGCACGGCGCGGCGCATGAACGCGCGGTTCGCCTGCATGATCTTGGGCAGTCCCGGCAGGAACTCCATGGCCCTGCGGGCCGCTTCCCGGTCGACCTCGAAGTTGTGCGATCCGCCCAGATAGAAGTCGTACATCCGGGAAACGCTGGGCACCGAGATGTCGATGCTCCGTGGGGCCCAGGCGGGACGCTCCATCTATCTCTCCAAGGCGTAGGCGATCCGGTGTTCGAGCAGAGGCTACTGATCGCCCGCCAATGGAGCGACCCGAAACGGAAATTGACCATCCGTTCCCGGTCACTGCCTGCGGCACGTGCCGAATTGATACCCGCCCGCATGCCCTTCGAACATATGACGAACAGTGTTCGAGGCATTCCGGAGAGTTCCGGTCCGGAAGGGGAAGAGTGCTGCGAATTCGATGAGTTCAGGTGAAGCACGGCAAAACGGTCCGCCCCTCCGTGAGTCACGGAGGGGCGGACCGGGTCGGCTCCGTCGGGTGACGCGAGGGTCAACCCTGGGGAGGTTTCTCTGCTATTCCGACGCGCCGACCAGCTTTCCGTCGGGGCGCACGGCGAACCAGGTGCCGCCGACACCCTGGCCGTTGGTGTCGCCCGCGGCCTTGTCGCCGGCGAAGGTGTAGATCGGCGAGCAGTTGATCGTCTGCTGCTTGCCCTTGCCGTCGGTCCGGTCGAAGATCATGTAGCCCTTCTCCTGGATGCCCTTGGTGTCGGCGAAGTCGACGGGCTCCACGAGCGGCCACTTCTTCAGGCACTCGCCGGTGCAGTTGGAGACCGGCTTGGGCCAGGCCTTGTCCTTCTTGAACCGGTAGACGGTCATGCCGTTCTTGTCGACGACGATCTCGCCGAGCTTGGGGTCCTCACGGGTGGACAGGCCGGCCTCCACCACGCCTTCGCCGCCGCCTGCGGCGCCCGCACCGCCCGCACCGCCCTCCTGCGCCTTCTTGCCGTCGGGGGCCAGCGCGTACCACTTGCCGCCCACACCCTGGCCCTTGACGTCACCGGCGTTGACGTCCTTGGCGTAGCGGTAGGCCGGCCAGCCGCCGACGGTCAGCTGCTTGGTGCCGTCGGCCCGGGTGACCGAGCCGAGCAGCGCCTTGTCGATGCCCTCGCCGGCCTCGGCGTCGTCCGCGGGGACCGGCGGCCAGGTCTTGGCGCAGTCGCCGTCGCAGTTCGACTTGGGCGGCTGCTCGGTGTCCTGGTCGAACCGGTACAGGGTGAGTCCGAGGCTGTCGGTCACCACCTTGCCGATCTCGTCGGCGGTGGAGACGGACAGCTTGCCCGCGGGGTTGGACGGGCTGGAAGCGCTCGGCACGGCGGCCGGGCTGCTCGCGGTGCCGCCCGCACCGGCGGTCCCGGAGCCGGCGCCGATGCTTCCGTAGTCCCCGGGCGCCGCCGTGGCACCCACGTTCTGACTGGCCGCCGGAGGGCTGTCCTGACCGCACGCCGTCGTCAGCGCCAGGACCGCCGCGGCGCTCGCCACGAGTGAGGCGCTCCGCCAGGAGGTCTTCATCGTCAACTCCCCATAATCGCAAGGGTGTTGCAGCGCCCTGCTGCGCCGCCGCACGGCCATGAATACGCACGGGAGCAGCGATTGTGTTCAACGGCCGGCCAAATTTCTTTCCGGAACCTGTGAGGAGCGCCGCCCGCGACCCGTGACGGGCGGCGGCCTTCGTCGCACAGACACGCGTGTCGAGCACACCGCGGGCGAGCGCCGGTCAAACCGACGGCACCCGGATATCCCTCTTTCGGGGCAATCCCCTTGCGCTCCGGCACGTCCCGGCGGAACAAGGCTCATGATCTTCGTCGTGTATGGACCCCTCTCGATTCAACCCGCCGTCGCCGTACGGGCCTTGGCGGTGGCGGCGCTGACCTGGGCGCTCGTCGGCGCACCGGGTTCAGAGGCGGTGGCCACCGCCTGCGCGTACGCCTCGACAGGGCCGGACGGCACGAAGGCGGTGGCGTACGCCGGGAGCAAGACCTGGCCGACCAAGCCGCCGTGCCCGACCCCCACACCGACGCCCACGCCCACTCCGACCCCGACGCCCACGCCGCCGAAGCCGACTCCGAGTCCGTCGCCGGACCCGACACCGACTCCGAGTCCGACGCCGACCCCGAGTCCGACGCCGAGTCCGAGTCCGAGTCCGAGTCGAACTCCGTCCCCGGACCCGACGTCACCGCCGCCGAGGCCGGCGCCCGAGCCGACCCGCAGGCCCGTGCCACTGCCGCCCTCTTCCCCGGCACCGGCACCGGCTCCCGCACCAGAACCGTCGGCCACACCGACGCCGCGTCCGTCCGCTTCCCCCGTGCACTACCCGCGGTATCGCGCCGCGCCGCCCCGGCCACGGCGGACGGGCAACGCGATGTCGCCGCTCACCTTCGTCCTGCTCGTCACGGTTCCCGCGGTGGTCGCCGTCGCCGCGCTGCGCGCGCGCTGATCCCTGAAGCCCTGGAGGTACCTCTTGCCGGAATGGCTTGTTCTCACCCTCGCGATGCTGGCCGCCTGCGCCGTGGTGGTCATCATCACCCTCGTACGCCACCGCACGGCGTCCGACGACGAGGACCCCAGTGAGACCCCGGACGTCATCGAGTACATGACGATGTGGATCGGCGTGGTGTACGCCATCGTCCTGGGCCTTGCGATCGCCGGTGTCTGGGAGGGGCGCAGCGCGGCCCAGGACCACGTCCAGGCCGAGGCCACGGCGCTGCACGAGATCTCGGAGCGGGTCCGGGTCTACCCGCCCGACGTACGCGACCGGATCCGGGGCGACATCGAGGCCTATGTGGGACACGTCGTCACCACCGAGTGGGACACCATGGCCGACGAGGGCCGGGTCACCGAGCGCGGCCACCGGCTCTTCGAGCGCGTCCGCCAGGACGTCACCGACTACGAGCCGAAGACGGACTTCCAGGCCCAGGCCTATCAGCCGCTCCTCGACCAGGTGACCGCGGCCAACCAGGCCCGGATCGCCCGGGCGGAGTCGACCGGGGAGACCATGCCGGGCGTGGTGTGGTTCGGGCTGATCGCGGGAGCCGTCGTCACCATCGGGATGATCTTCGCCCTGCAGATCCGCAGAACGACACGTGAAATGGTCCTCGCCGGGCTGTTCTCGGCGCTGATCGCCTTCCTGCTGTTCCTGATCTGGGACTTCGACTCGCCGTACAGCAGAGGCGTGACCGCGTCGGCGGACCCGTTCCTCAACCTCTTCCCGGGCGCCGGGGACTGACGGCGCCCGCACCACGGATCCGGGCCGGGGGCGCGCGACACGCCGTGGCCGTCCCCCGGCCGCCGTAGCGCGGTTCCCCCGGGCGGCCCACACGCATGCCCCATTCGCGCTACTGCGATCGCGCCACGGCGCACCCCTTCCTAGCGTTTCGGGCATCGAGGTGCATGTCTGACGTGAGCGGAACAGGTCCGCGGCTGCTCCTCGGGGACCCGGAGGTCACCATGCGCGCGATACGCGTCGCTTCGGCCGTACTGCTGGGCGCCGGCGCCCTCGCCTCCTGCATGCCGACCGCCTACGCGGCGGTACGGACCGATTTCGGCTTCGCTGTCGAGCCCTCCACCGTCGCGGCGGGCGAAAGGGTCACGCTGCGGGTGGTCCGCAACGCGGCGTGCCGGGGAGAGGCGGTGGTCTCCTCGCCGGTCTTCGACCTGGTGGCCATCCCGCCCAGGGAGTCGTCGGCGCGGGCCGTGGTCGACTGGGACGCCAAGCCCGGCGCCGTGTACGACGTGGAGTTCATCTGTGACGAGTCGAGCGGCACCGCGCGCCTGACCATCGCCGGCGGCCGTCCGACCCATCACCCCACGCACCAGCCGACGCACCACTCCCCGCACCACCCGGGGGAGCACCACCGCCACCCGTCGAAGGGCGCGCACGCGGGAGAGGGCGGCACCCTCGCGGGCTTCGACCTCAAGGAGATCGGCCTCGGCGCCGCGCTGATCGCCGGCGCGCTGGGGACGACGTACCACCTCGCACGCCGCCGCACCGACGAGGAGACCGGCTGACCGGCCCGGCGCGGATGCCGCCCGCGGGTCCTGGCTTCGCCCCGGGCCCTCAACGGATCCGGGGCGAAGAGGTCAGACGCGCCGCTCGGCCCGGCGGCGCATCCAGAACACGCCGCCGCCGACGGCCGCCGCCGTCACGAGGCCGCCGCCGATGGCCAGGTCGGTCGGTGTCGCACCGGTGGTGCTGCTGCCGCCGATGCCGCCGCGGACACCGCCGATGACGGTGAAGGCCTGCGGCTTGGTCAGGGTCCGGCTGTCGCACCTGACCGTGATGTCGTACGGACCCGGGCGGGCGTTGCTGTTGATCGTGGCGGTGCCCCTCGCCGTCTCGTTGGCGCCGCGGATGGGCGAGAGCCTGGTCGGCGAGAACGCGCTGGAGGTCGCGATGCCGCCGTTGCGGCAGCCGTCGACCGTGATGGTCAGCTGACCGCCGCGGGCGATCACGCTGGGCAGGGCGACGATGTTGCTCGGTCTGTCCCACGCGACGGCCGCGGGGGCGGAGAGCCCGAGGGCTGCGACCGCCGCGCCGGCGACCGCCAGGGCACGAGTGTTACGCATGTGAACCTCCGCGGAAGACGCCCCGGGACCCGTCCCCGGTCGATCGGCGAGAAAGCGCCTCCCAGAAAGACAGTCAGTTGCCTTGCCCGGAGTCGCATTTCGGGAATGGTCCGTCCTGGTGAGAGCGGATAGCGCGGGAAATCCACGCAATCGGATATCACCGCAGGTCACGGACCGTCAGAAATTTCCTCGGGGCGGCAACTCGGATGGCGCACCTGAAAGGGCCGGGCCATCCCTTGCGGGCCGGGGCCACCCGTTCGCCCCCGCCCCGTCGCCGGTTTCGTGCACGGCACTTAGCGTTCTGGTATGCGCGAAAGACACGGCGACGGCCGCGTCGAGAGGGGATGGCGAATGTCTGCGTCCGAGCTGGCCCTGGCGGAAGAGGAGGCGCGGCCGAAGAAGCGCGCCCCTTGGGGTGTGATAGCGCTGGTTCTGCTGACCGGCCTCGCCCTCATCCGGAACGGTTCGGGTGAGTTCGACGAGGGTCCGCCGCAACCGGCCACGGCGGCCTCGACGGACAGCAGGGTGCCCGGCGCCGCCTTCGCCGGGACCGTGCAGCCCCTGCCCTACTCCCTCCCGGACCGGGTCAGGATCCCGGCGATCCAGGTCGACACACCGATCATTCCCGTGGGCCTGGACGCGGACGGCTGGGTCGGCGCGCCCCCGCCGGAGGACCCGAACCTGGCGGGCTGGTTCACCGGGGCGGTCACCCCCGGGGAGAAGGGCACGGCGGTCGTCGTCGGCCATGTCGACAACCAGTTGGGCCCTGCCGTGTTCTACGCGCTCGGCGCCCTGAAGAAGGGAAACCGTGTCGAGGTCGCCCGGCAGGACGGAAAGACCGTCGTGTTCGAGATCTACGGCATCGAGGTGTTCGAGAAGAACAACTTCCCGGGCGACCGTGTGTACGCGTCCAAGGGCGCGGCGGAACTGCGGGTCATCACCTGCGGCGGCGGTTTCTCCCAGCAGAACGGCTACGCGGGCAATGTCGTGGCCTTCGCCCGCGCGGTCGAGGTGCGCTGAGCTTTCCCGGCCGGGCGGGCGAAAGCCTGACGGTGCCTTTCACTCGTAATGCCGCCGGGGGACGGAGATCTGGTAGCCGGCGTCCAGCAGTTCGGGCAGATAGCGTCGCAGGGCCCGGACGCTCTGCGAGCGGTCGCCCCCGGCGTCGTGGGAGAGCACCACGACGCCGGGGGCGGCGCCGTTCTCCACCCGGCGGATGATGGACCGGGTGCCGGGGGTGGTCCAGTCGAGGGTGTCGACCGTCCAGGCGAGGGGTTCCATGCCGAGTTCGGCGCCGAGCCGGAACGTGGTGCGGTTCCAGGCGCCGTAGGGGGCCCGGAACCACTCGGGGCGCTCCCCGTAGGCATCCTCGATGACGTCGCAGGTGCGTTCCATCTCGGCGCGGATCTCCCCGCGGGTGAGGCGGGTGAGCAGCGGGTGGGACCAGGTGTGGTTCCCGACGGCATGGCCCTCTTCGGCCATCCGGGCCAGCAGTTCCCTGTTGTCGGCGGCCATCCCGCCGCACACGAAGAACATCGCGCGCACGTCGTACTTGGCGAGGATGTCGAGGACCGCCGGGGTGTAGCGGGGGTCGGGGCCGTCGTCGAAGGTCAGCACCATGTGGCGGCCGCGTCCGGAGAAGCGCAGCAGCGGTGCGCGGCGGACCAGGGTCCGGCGGGGCGCGGCGTGCGGCGGGCCGTATCCGGTGAGGGGCTGGAGCCGGTACGCGGAGGAGCTGAGCGGGCGGCGGGCCTGGGGCCCGGCGGCCGGGACGGTCCCGGCGGGGTCGCCCCCGGTGATCCCCGCGACCACACCGGCCGTGGCGGCGGCGCCCGCGGCGCCGATGCCGGCGAGCAACACCCGGCGACGGGTGAGCAACTGATCCTTCTTCATGACTCATGAGTCGCCCGGCGGGAGACCGGCGCACCTGAGCAACACCGGTGCGGCGGCGCGGTTTCACCCGGACGGCTCACGCAGACGGGTCAGCGGCGGCGCACCAGGGGGAACGGCAGGGTCTCCCGGATCGTCAGGCCGGTGAGGAACATGACCAGCCGGTCGACACCGATGCCGAGGCCGCCGGTGGGCGGCATGGCGTATTCGAGGGCGTCGAGGAAGTCCTCGTCGAGTTCCATCGCCTCGGGATCGCCGCCCGCGGCGAGCAGGGACTGGGCGGTGAGACGGCGGCGCTGCTCGACGGGGTCGGTCAGCTCCGAGTAGGCGGTGCCCAGTTCGGTGCCGAAGGCGACGAGGTCCCAGCGTTCGGCGAGGCGCGGGTCGGTGCGGTGCTGCCGGGTGAGCGGGGAGACGTCGGTCGGGAAGTCCTTGTAGAAGGTGGGCAGCTGGGTCCGTTCCTCGACGAGCCGCTCGTACATCTCCAGGACGACGTCGCCGGGGCCGTCGTCGGCGGTGTACGGCACGCCCACGCGGTCGCACAGCCGGAGCAGCTCGGGCAGGTCGGTACCGGGGTGGATGTCCTCTCCGAGGGCCTCGCTGATGGCGCCGTGGACGGTCTTGACGGGCCACTGCCCGGAGATGTCGTACTCCTTGCCGTCCTTGTGGGCCACGGGGGCGCCGAAGGCGGCGGTCGCGGCGCCCTGGACGAGTTCGCGGACGAGGTCGAGCATCACGTCGTAGTCGGCGAAGGCCTGGTAGGCCTCCAGCATCGTGAACTCGGGGTTGTGCTTGTAGGAGACGCCCTCGTTGCGGAAGGTGCGGCCCAGTTCGAAGACCTTCTCCAGGCCGCCGACGCACAGCCGCTTGAGGTACAGCTCGGGGGCGATGCGCAGATACAGGTCGAGGTCGTAGGCGTTGATGTGGGTGGTGAAGGGGCGGGCGTTGGCGCCGCCGTGGATCTGCTGGAGCATCGGCGTCTCGACCTCGAGGTAGCCGCGTTCCAGGAGGCCCTGACGCAGGGCCTGGACGGCGGTGGAGCGGGCGCGGATCACCTCGCGGGCGTCGGGGCTGGCGACCAGGTCGAGATAGCGGCGGCGGACCTTGGCCTCGGGGTCGGCGAGACCCCGGCGCTTGTCGGGCAGGGGGCGCAGGCACTTGCCGGTGAGCTGCCACTCGGTGACGAACACGGTCGGCTCGCCCCGGTCGCTGACGCCCGCCCGGCCGGTGGCGGTGATGTGGTCGCCGATGTCGGTGTCGGCGGTGAACCGGTCGAGGGCGTCGCCGGAGCGGTCGCGGGTGAGGGCGAGCTGGTGGTCGCCCGACCAGTCGCGCAGGACGACGAAGACGATGCCGCCGAAGTCGCGGACCAGCATGACCCGGCCGGCGACGGTGACCTGTTCGCCCTTGGCGACCTCGGCGAGGGTGTGGGTGCGGGCCGGGATGCCCACGGGGTAGGGGTCGGTGCCGGCGGCGCGCAGCCGGTCGAGCTTGCGGTGCCGGACCCGGACCTGGTCGGACAGGCCAGAGAGGGGGTCGGCGGGCCCGGTCCCGTCCCCTCCGGCGAGGCCGAGCGCCGCCAACGACGGCAGCCCCTCGGTGGTGACGGGCCGCTGTCCGCCCTTCGGGTGCCCTCTTCCCCACAACTTGCGCATGGACGGTACGGAGACGAAGCCCTCGGCGATGCCGGAGGCGAGACCGACCTTGGCGAGGGAGGCGGCCTCGGCGTAGCAGAGGAAACGGGGGTACCACTCGGGGCGGTACTTGGCGTTGGACCGGTACAGGGCCTCCAGTTGCCACCACTTGGAGAAGAACAGCAGCAGGCGGCGCCAGAGGCGGAGCACCGGTCCGGCGCCGATGCGGGCGCCCTCCTCGAACACGGAGCGGAACACGGCGAAGTTCAGCGAGACCTTGCGCACGCCGAGTTTCGGTGCGGCGTGGCACAGTTCGGCGACCATGAACTCCATGACGCCGTTGGGGGCGGTGCGGTCACGGCGCATCAGGTCGAGGGAGACGCCGTCCTTGCCCCAGGGCACGAAGGACTGGATCGCGAGGAGCCGGCCGTCCTTGTCGTGGGCCTCGACGAGGAGGCAGTCGCCGTCGGCCGGGTCGCCGAGCCGGTCCAGGGCCATGGAGAAGCCGCGTTCGGTCTCGGTGTCGCGCCAGGCGTCGGCCCGTTCGACGATCTGCCGCATCTCCTCCTCGCTCAGGGTGGAGTGGCGGCGGACGCGGCAGCCGGCGCCGGTGCGGCGGACCCGGTTGACGGCCTGGCGGGTGACGCGCATGTCGCGGCCGTCGAGGTCGAAGTCGAGGACGTGCAGGATCGCCTCGTCGCCGAGCTGGAGCGCGCCGAGTCCGGCGCGCACGAAGGCCCTGGCGCCCTCTTCGGAGGCGCCCATCACGGCCGGAATCCAGGCGTAGCGGCGTGCCACGTCCTGCCAGACGGCGATCGCGTGCGGCCAGGCCTCCCGGTCGCCGACCGGGTCGCCGCTGGCCAGGCAGACCCCGGCCTCGACGCGGTAGGTGACGGCGGCCTTGCCGCTGGGGGAGAAGACGACGGCCTTGTCGCGGCGGGTGGCGAAGTAGCCGAGGGAGTCCTGGTCGCCGTAGCGGCCGAGGAGGGCGCGGATGCGGGCCTCCTCGTCGTCGTGCAGGGCGGCTTCCAGGCGCTGGGAGCGGAAGAGGGTGGCGGCGGCGTTCAGCAGGGCGAGCGCGCCGAACAGGCCGAGCAGGAAGTACAGGGCGTGCGGCGGGCGGCCGTCGAAGCTGCCCGCGGGCACCAGGCCGCCCAGGACCCGGTTCGCGGCCCAGGCAAGTCGCTGGTTGCCGGGCAGGGTGCCGGGGAAGGCCGCGACCAGGGCCCAGCCGGCCAGGATCGCCACGACGAGACCGGCCACCAGGACGGCGAGGGCGCGGCGTACGGCGGCGCGGCGGGAGGCGGCGTAGAACTCCCCGCGGGCGACGATCAGCAGGGCGAGGGCGAGGCCGCACACCACGAAGGACGGGACGGACTCGGCGAACTGGCCGACGGCCATGCCGAGGATGTCGGACAGGACCAGCAGGCCCAGGTAGACGACGACCAGCCACCAGGCGATCTTCTTGCGGGCGCCGGTCGCGGCGGCGAGCAGGAACAGGAAGACCGCGTAGGCGAGGTTGGCGCTGACGGGGACGAGCAGCAGGTCCAGGAAGCGGACGAGCGGGCGCAGTCCGGTGCGCAGCGGCGGGATGAGCGCCAGCAGGGCGCAGAGCAGGCCGAGGACTGCGAAGAAGACCGCGAAGCCCTCGGGTACCCGGCCCAGGAGGCCGTGGCCCCGGCCGCGGGGCCGGCGTATCGGGCCCCCGGTGTCCTTCTCGGCCGTCCCTGCGTCCGCGATGGCACTCATGCTTTCGACTCTAGGAACACCCGCCTCTTCTCGCCCGTCGAGCGCTCCCGGCCGATGGCCGCGGCGGGGGGCTCCGATAGCCTCGCGGCGTGACGGAACAGCACGCCCATCAGTTCGAGCGGGGCACGGACGGGCCGAAGGTGATCCTCGTCGGAGTGGACGGCTCCGACTCCTCCCTGCGGGCCGCGGCCTACGCCTCCGGCCTGGCCCGGCGGCAGCACGCGCTGCTCGCCGTGGTGTACGTGCAGCCGGTGCTGGCTGCGGGGGCGGCGCTCGGGGCGCCGGTGGCGGAGACGACCGACGAGATAGCCGAGGACCTGGTCGCGCAGATCCGGGACGCGGCCGAGCGGCTCAAGGGGATCTTCGAGGTCCGCTGGGAGTTCCACACGTTCCCGGGCGACCCGTACAACGGCCTGGTGCAGGCGGCCGACGAACTCAAGGCGGACGCCGTGGTCGTGGGCGCGTCCGAGCAGGCGGGGCACCGGATCGTCGGCTCGGTGGCGGTGCGGCTGGTGAAGGCCGGGCGGTGGCCGGTGACGGTGGTGCCGTAGCGGGACCTGCCGGGGGCGCGGTGTTCGCGGTCTACTCCCCCATCTCCAGTCCGTCCTTGGCCGCGCCCCTGCCGAGGACGATGTCCCGGATGCGGTCGCGGACGGCCTGGCCGTCGGCGCCCTGGGCGATGGCGCGGTTGAGGTTCACGACCCGGCCTGCGTCGACGTCGAACAGCTGCGGGACGAACTCGGCCTTCGTCACCTCCCAGCGGCCGCCCGGCCGGGCGGGCGGAGCGAAGGTGAAGCGGCCGAGGGTGGACTGGTTGCCGCGCGGGTCCTTGGCGCCCTGGTGGTTGGTCATCTCGCCGGCGATCTGGTCGCCCATGCCGTAGATCACCCAGGTGCCGTTGACCTTCTCGTACGCCTGCGGGACGTGCGCGTGGGTGCCGAGGATCAGGTCGATGTCGGGGCGTCCGGCGCTGCGTGCGGCGGTGAGGTTCCGGGACAGGGTCAGCTGCTGGTCGTCGGGCGCGTCCTGCCACTCGGTGCCCCAGTGCAGGGAGACGACGACCACGTCGGCGCCCGCCCGGCGCGCGGCCCGGGCGTCCGCGAGGACGGTGCCCTCGTCGATGAGGTTCACGGCCCAGGGCTGTCCGGCCGGCAGCGGGATGCCGTTGGTGTCGTAGGTGTAGGCGAGGTGGGCGATCTTCGCCGAGCCCGCCTGGAGGACGGTCACCGTGCGCGCCTCCTCCTCGGCGCGTGCCGAGCCGGCGTGCCGTACGCCCGCGCGGTCGAGGGCGTCGAGGGTGCGCCGGATGCCGCCGGCGCCGTCGTCCAGGGTGTGGTTGGAGGCGGTGGAGCAGCCGTCGTAGCCGGTGGCGGCGAGGGCCTGGGCCACCTCGGGCGGGGACTTGAAGGTGGGGTAGCCGGTGTAGGCGCCCTTCTCGCCGTAGACGGTCTCCATGTGGCACAGGGCCACATCCGCGCGGGAGACGACGGAGCGGATCCCCGCGAGCATCGGCCGGAAGTCGTAGCCGGTGCCGCCGGCGTCGAAGCGGGCCCGGTCGATGATCGAGCTGTGCGGGAGGACGTCGCCGGAGGCGACCAGCGTGAAGCCGCGGGGCGCGGCGGCGGACGGTGCCGGGCGTCCGGGTCCGCGCGACTCGTGGAGGCCGCGGGCCTGGCAGGCCGCTCCCGCGGCGAGGACGACGGTCAGGGCCAGGGCCATCTGCCGGCTGCGTGCGATCATGCCATTCACCCCACTGTGGGCGTTGTGGTCGTATTTACGCACCATCAGGAAAGAAGGCTCATCCCGCCCCACGCGGCTCCGACACGCTCATTAGCCCGTCCGGAACACACCGGTCCGGGCGCGGTGACCGTTCGTCGAACCGTTCGTCGACGCGATCGACCGTCCGCCGCACGGGCGGGTACGTGCCCTGTCCCCCGGCTGCGCCCTGCTGTGGCATACGGCCATGACGGCCGGATCCACTCTCACGAACGGGACGACCGCCGAGCACGAGCTCGCCGCACTGCAGCGGGAGCACGGCCGGCCCCTCTTCGCGCTCCTGCTCCGGCTCTGCGACGGGGACCGGCAGCGCGCGGAGGACCTGGTGCAGGAGACGCTCGTACGCGCCTGGCAGCACCCCGAGGCCCTGCGCGCCGACGACTTCGAGTCCGTACGGCCCTGGCTGATGACCGTCGGGCGGCGGCTCGCGATCGACGCCCGGCGGGCCCGGCAGGCCCGTCCGGCCGAGGTCGGCGACGCGGTGCTGGAGAACGCGCGGGTCATCTCCGACCACGCCGAGCGGGCCGCGGCGACGCTCGACGTCCGCCAGGCTGTGAAGACACTCACTCCCGAGCACCGTGAAGTCCTGGTGCTCGTGTACTTCCAGGGGGCGAGTGTGGCGGAAGCCGCGGCGACCCTCGGGATCCCGCCCGGTACCGTGAAGTCCCGCGCGTACTACGCGCTGCGCGCCCTGCGCCGGGTGCTTCCCGGATACGCCGCCGACCTGCGCTGAAACCAATGGCCGGGTCAAGCCTCCGTAAAGCGCCTTGCTGAACACCCCGGTTGAGTAATCGGCTGTTCTCATCCGTGTTCCGGAGAGGGCCGACAGTGCCCCCGGGGCCCGGTGTCGGGCTACGCGCACGTACCGGAGGAGGCAGGAAGGGATGCTGCACAGAGGTGAAGAGAGCACGGACGGTGCCGACGGTGAACTGACCGTCCCCATGGCGTGGTTGTACGCCGAGTACATCGCCGACGAGCTGCTGCGGACCGGCGATCTGATGCCGCCGACGTCCTTCGAGTTCCGGGCGGGGCGGGACGCCCTGGCGCTGACCATCTTCCTCTCGGACACCGACGGGGAGCTGTCCGGCATCCGGGTCGTCACCCAGCTGGAGACCTGGCTGTCACTGACCGCGTACGACCAGCCGTGGCAGGAGTGGGTGCGCGAGCGGCTGGCCGAGCTGGCCGTCGTGGCCGCGGAGTCGGGGCGGCCCGCGCCGGACCTGGACCTGGCGGACGAGGCCTGGCGCTGGCTGCAGGAGACGGAGCTGCTCGCGCCCGATCTGAACGCGGTGCCGGGCGGTGCTCCGGTGGTCGGGGAGGACGAGGGGCCGAAGGTCTGGACGCCCGCCTGGCAGCTCGGACTGCCGCTGGGACACCTCGCGATCCATCTTTTTTAGATTTCTGCGTCCTCGGACCAATCCGCCGGGCGGAGGGCTCCGAATCCGTAGGTTGCGATTGTGTCACCGGCTTGAGTGATTCCGCCGCCTGGTCCGTACCGGTGGGAGCAAGGAGTAACCCCACCCGCACCCAACGGCACGAGGATTCGGCATGAGGTCCCTGGAAAGGCATCGCGACGTCGGCGCCTACGCGCTCGGCGTGCTGGACGAGGCGGAAGCATTCCGCTTCGAGGACCACCTCATGGAGTGCCCTCGGTGCGCTGCAGAGGTGACGGAATTCGGCGTGACCACACGGCAGTTGATGCTGTACCGGCGGGCGACACCACGGTTCGTGAACCCGATGGCGCAGCCCGGGCCGCGGATGCTGGACCGGCTGTTGGCCGAGGTGGCGACGAAGCGCCGGGCCGGACGCAGACGCCTGCTGTTCGCCCTGGCCGCCTCGGTGGTGTTCGCGGTGTCCGTACCCGCCGTCGCGATGATGGCCGAGGGCGGCGGCGAGGAGGCGGGGCCCGTGACGGTCGCGGCGACCGACGCGCGCTCGGGCGTCTGGGCGCAGGTCACGGTCGAGGACAAGGCCTCGGGCAGCCAGGTCGAGCTGAAGGTCAAGGACGCGGCCGGTCCCCGCCCCTGCCACCTGGTCATCGTCGGCCGCGACGGCTCCGAGGAGACGGCCACCAGCTGGCACGGCCCCGGGCACGACACGCACCCCAACACGATGATGGCCAGTTCCTCCAAGCACCCGGACGAGACCGCCCGCTACGAGGTCCGCTCGGCGTCCGGGGAGGTCCTCGTGAAGCTTCAGCCGAGCTAGCGGCTGTCGTCCGTCCGCCTCTGTCGCCGGGCACCCCGCGTGGCCCGGTGTGAGACTGCTGGTTGGCGCACCCGGGAGGCTGCCGGGTGTCCGCGGTCCCGACGAGGGGAGACGAGGTGGCGGCGTCAGAGGACGGCGACGGCCGCCTGGAGGAGTACCTCGCCGATCCGCGGAACAGGGCGCTGGACCTGACCACCGCGGTGGCCCGCTGCACCGAGGCCCTGGGGCTCCAGCACTCCGCGGTGTACCTCGCCGACATCCAGCAGCGCCGGCTCGTGCCGCTCACCGCCGCGGCCTCGCCCCTGCCCGTCGACGACTCGCTCGCCGGCTGGACCTACCGCACCCAGTCCCTGCGCGTGGAGGAGTCCGCGTCGGGAGGGATGACGGCCTGGGTCCCCCTCGTGGACGGCGCGGAACGCCTCGGCGTCCTCGCCGTGCACTCAGCCGCGCTGACCCCGGCCGTGCTGCGCCGCGGCAAGGCCCTGGCCGCGCTCCTCGCCATGATGATCACCTCCGCCCGGGCGTACCAGGACTCCTTCGTCCGGCGTACCCGCACCAAACCGATGCGGCTGCCCGCCGAGATGCTGCGGGCCTTCCTGCCGCCGCGCACGATCGGCACCCGGCACGTCGTGTCCACGGCCGTGCTGGAGCCGGCCTACGAGCTCGGCGGCGACGCCTTCGACCACTCCCTCACCGAGACGGCCCTGCACGCCACGGTCCTCGACGCCATGGGACACGATCTGGCCTCCGGTCTCACCACGGCCGTGTCCCTGGCCGCGAGCCGCAACGCCCGGCGGGCCGGGGCGGACCTGCCCGATCTGGTGCGGAGCGTGGACGACGCGCTGGCGCAGTGGCTCCCCGACCAGTTCTGTACGGGGATCCTGGCCCAGCTGGACCTGGCCTCCGGGGTGCTGCGGTGGTGCAACTGCGGGCATCCCACCCCGCTGCTCATCCGGGACAGACGGCCGGACGTCGACGCCATGCGGCGCGAGCCGGAACCGCCGATGGGCCTGCCGTACCGGCTGGCGGGGCTGAAGCGGCGGACGCACGAGATCGCGCTCAAGCCCGGCGACCGGGTCCTGATGTACAGCGACGGGGTCACCGAGGCCCGGGCCGTCGACGGCGTGGAGTTCGGTCTCGAGCAGTTCGCCGACTACATCATCCGGGCGACGGCCGCGGGCGAGCTGGCGTCCGAGACGCTGCGGCGGCTCATCCACTCCATCCTCGACTCGTCCGGCAGCCGGCTACGGGACGACGCGACCATCCTCATGTTCGAGTGGTCACCCCCGGCCCGTTGACGGCGCGTCACTTCAGCAGCCGGGACATCCTGCGGTCCGCCAGTGGTTTGCCGCCCGTCTGGCAGGTCGGGCAGTACTGGAGCGAGGAGTCGCTGAAGGACACCTCCCGCACGGTGTCGCCGCACACCGGGCAGGGCTCGCCGGTGCGGCCGTGGACGCGCAGGCCGCTCTTCTTCTCGGCCTTCAGCCGCCCGGCCGCCGCGCCCCGGGAGCGTTCGACCGCCCCGGTGAGCGTGTCGCGCAGGGCCTCGTACAGACGGTGGGTCTCCTCCGCGCTCAGGGACGCGGCCAGTTTGAAGGGCGACATCCTCGCCGCGTGCAGGATCTCGTCGCTGTAGGCGTTGCCCACGCCCGCGATCAGGCTCTGGTCGCGCAACGCGCCCTTGAGCCGGCGCCGTTCACCGGCCAGGAGTTCCGCGAAGCGCCGCTCGTCGAAGTCGCCGGCGAGGGGGTCCGGGCCGAGCCGGGCGACGCCCGGGACCTCCCGCGGGTCCCCCACGACGTACACGGCGAGCCGCTTCTGGGTGCCGGCCTCGGTCAGGTCGAAGCCGGAGCCGGTCTCCAGGGCCACGCGCAGCGCGAGGGGTCCCTTGCCCGGGCGGGGCGGGCCGTCGGGCAGACGGTCCTTCCAGTGCAGCCAGCCCGCGCGGGCCAGGTGCGTCACGAAGTGCGGGCCGTCCGCGGTCGCGACGTCGAGGAACTTGCCGTACCGGCGTACGGCGGCGACCTCGTGCCCCTCCAGCGCGGACAGGGGCGGGTCGTACGTCTTCAGCACGCTGATCGCGACGGGCAGCACCCGGACGATCTCGTGGCCGACGAGGTGCTCGGCCAGGAAGTCCTTGAGCGCCTCGACCTCGGGGAGTTCCGGCATGGTTCCAGAGTGCCACGCGGGGTCAGTCCCGGTCGGGCACCTGGAACTCGCACCACACGGCCTTGCCGCCGCCGCGTGCCTCCACGCCCCACGCGTCGGCGAGCAGGTCCACCAGGAGCAGGCCCCGTCCGGAGACGCCCGACTCGCCCGCCTCGCGGCGGCGCGGCAGGGCGCTGGAGGAGTCCTCGACCTCGACGCGCAGCCGGGGCCCGGAGCCGGTGAGGGCCCGCAGGGTGACGATCGCGGAGCCCTCGGTGTGCATCAGGGCGTTGGTGATCAGCTCGTCGGCGACCAGTTCGATCTCGTCGGCGCGGTCCCGGGCGCCCCAGACGCCGACCGCGGTGCGGATCATGTGCCGGGCCTCGGCCAGGGCCGCCGGGTCGCCGGGGGCCACGTGCCGCTGGAGCCGGCGCCCGGACTGGGGGCCGTCGGGGCCGCGCCGGCGCAGCAGGAGCAGTGCCACGTCGTCGTCGCCGCAGCGCTCGGCGGCCACGTCGATGAGCCGGTCGGCGAGGTCGCGTACGTCGTCGGGGCCGGTGGCGACGAGCGCGGTGAGGGTGCGCATGCCGTCGTCGAGGTCGGTGCCGGGCTGCTCCACCAGGCCGTCGGTGCACAGCAGCAGGGTGTCGCCGGGGTCGAGCTCCACGGTGCCCACCGGGTAGTCGAGGCGGCCGAACTCGGCGGACAGGCCGAGCGGCAGTCCGCCCGGGACGGTGACGCGGCGGCAGGAGCCGCCGGGGTGGCGTACGAGCGGGTCGAGGTGGCCGGCCCGGACCACCTGGACCACGCCCGTGGACAGGTCGGCCTCGGCGTAGAGGCAGGTCGCGGAGCGGTCGGTGTCGAGTTCGTGCAGGAAGACGGAGGCGCGGGCCATGACGGTGGCCGGGGTGTGCCCCTCGGCGGCGTAGGCGCGCAGCACGATGCGCAGCTGGCCCATGACGGCGGCCGCGTGCGTGTCGTGGCCCTGGACGTCGCCGATGACGGCACCGACCCGGCCGCCGGGCAGCGGGATGAGGTCGTACCAGTCGCCGCCGATGTCCCGGCCCACGGTGCCGCCCGCGCTGGCGGCGCGGTAGCGGACGGCGACGTCGGCCCCGGGCACGCTCGGGATGGTCCGGGGCAGCATGGCCTGCTGGAGGCCCTGCGCGAGGTCCATCTCCTGCTCGTAGAACATGGCCCGCTGCAGGCTCTGCGCGATGCTGCTGCCGAGGGCGACGAGGATGTTGCGCTCCTCGGGTGTGAAGCCGTGCCGGTCGCTGTAGAGCAGGCCCATCGCGCCGATGGGCTGGGCCTGGACGATGAGCGGCAGATAGGCGGCCGAGGTGATGTTCAGGCCGGTGATGTGCGGCCACAGGATCGGGTAGCGCTCGGCGAACTCCTCCGGCGATTCGATGAAGCAGGGGCTGAGGGTCCGCACGGCCTCGCTCATCGGGTAGGGCTCGTCGATCCGGGTGACGCGGGTGCCGGGCACGAAGCTGTCCGAGGGCCCCTCGGCGACGAGGCGGATACGCCCGGCCTCGACCAGGCCCATGACCAGGCTGGTGGCGCCCAGGTGGGTGAGGCCGTGGGTGTCCTTCAGGACGTCGATGACGTCCTGGACGGTGCGGGCGTGGGCGAGGGCGGCCGTGGTGAGTGCGACGACGCTGGTCTGCTCCCGGCGGGCCTCGTCCCGGGCGGCCTGGTCGAGGCGGGCCTCGCTCTCGCCGAGTTCCTGGGTGGCGTCCCGGACGATGCCGATGATGCGGCGGGGCCGTCCGGTGTCGTCGCGCCGGATGTAGCCCTGGGTGTGGGTCCAGCGCAGGGTGCCGTCGCGGCGGCGCATGCGGAAGTAGGCGCCGTAGTTCTCGCTGCCGTCCTTCAGGGCCTGGGAGACCACGGTGTCCAGGCGCCGGGCCTCGCCGGGCGGGACGCGCTTGGAGAGGGTCGCGGGGCGGTCGTCGTACTCGTCGAGGCGCACGTCGAAGACGTCATGGGCCTGGGCGTCCATCTGCATCAGGCCGGTGTCCAGATCCCAGTCGAAACTGCCCATCCGGTTGAGCGCGAGGATCGGATCCGGGTGGGCGGGCCAGTCGTCCGGGAGTGACAGGGCGCTCCCTCCCCGATCAGCCATGGGCCCACCTTGCCAGGAATCATCCGATTCTTCGACCGATGTGCCGGGTGTACGGGCCGCCGGACCGGACCGGCCGTCAGTCGTCATCGGGGATCAGACCGGCTCCGTCGGGCAGGTCGGGACTGTCCGGCACGGTGTCGGGGCCGACCTCCTCGGAGCCGCCGGGGTCCAGCGGAGCCGGTTCGTCAGGAAGCGGGGCGGCCTCGTCGGGCGGTGCATCGGGCGGTGGAACCTCGTCCGCCGGGAAGCCCGTGTCCCGGGGAGCCGTACTGTCCACGCCCGAGGAGAGGCCGGGCTCAGGCGGAGCGACCCGGGGCTCGCGCGAAGTGGCTTCGGGTTCGACCGGGGGGAAGGACGAGGGCGCGCGCGACGCCGGGGGCCGCTTCGCCCAGAGCGGTGGCGGCAGGGCCCGGTCGTGGCGTACGTCGTGGCCGGTCGGCCGTTCGATCCAGGTGCGGGCGGCGACGTCGATGATCGTGAAGTCGGTGATCACCTGCGGGGCCGGGGTCACGACGATCACCTGGCCGGGCCGGTAGCCGGGCCAGGGGATGCCCTGGGCACGCGGTGTGCCCCGCATCGCCACCGGCGGACGCAGCGGGTTGCCGCAGGCGCAGCGGACGCGCGGCACACCCCGGTCGTCGACCAGGACGGCGGTGCCCGTCTGGAGGACGGACTGGTAGCCGCCCGCCCGGCCGGCCCGGAAGCCGTGGTTGGTGACGCGGGTGTCGGCGCGCAGCACGAGGGGGGTCAGCCGGCGCACGTAGTCCGGGACGGACGCCGGGGAGACGCCCGCGACCCATGCGAAGGCGCGGATCCTGGCCCGGTCGCGGGTGAGGTGGCCGATCTGCCGCGCGATGTCGCAGCTGCCGGTCCGCTCGATGCCGCCGTACAGGCCGGGCGTCCCGCCGGAGAGCGAGCGCGGGCCGGCCGAGACCCGGGCCGCGCCGGCCGGGCCGGACGCCCCCGGCGTTCGCGGGGCGGGGGACGGGGTAGCCGTCGTGGTGGCCGTGGAGTCCGTGAAGGGGTCCGGTCCCTGAGCCGCGGCCGGCTGAAGGAGGAGTTCTCCGCCGGCGCCCGCGTCGTCACCGTCGCGGTCGCCGTCGGTGCCGCAGCCCGAGAGGAGGAGCGCCGTCGAGAGCACACAGGCCATGACGAAGGTCCCGGTGTGTGTCCGCACCGTCCGCACCCAGTCCTCCTGCCTCGTTTCCGGCCATTCGTCCCTATTGTTTGCTTCACTCACTTGGGTTACGCAACCGGAGCGGCGCCACACGGAGCGTGACACTGGGGTCCGGCGCTGCATCGGGAGGAGCGCACGGCCGTGGACTGGTTCACCGCATCCGACTACTGGCTGAGCCGGCTGGTCTTCCAGCGGGCGCTGGCCGCCGTGTACCTGGTCGCGTTCCTGACGGCGGCGCTCCAGTTCCGCGCGCTGATCGGGCGGCGCGGGCTGCTGCCGGTGCCGGAGTTCGTCGAGCGGGTGCCGTTCAAGCGGGCGCCGAGCCTGTTTCAGCTGCACTACTCGGACCGCTTCTTCGCGCTCTGCGCCTGGGCGGGCTGCGCCATGTCGGCGGCGCTGCTGGCCGGGCTCGACTCGCTGCTGCCGCTGTGGGGCGGCATGCTGCTGTGGCTGGTGCCGTGGGTGCTGTACCTGTCGATCGTGAATGTCGGGCAGACCTGGTACTCGTTCGGCTGGGAGTCGCTGCTGCTGGAGGTCGGCTTCCTCGCCGTGTTCCTCGGCAACGACGAGGTGGCGCCGCCGGTGGTCGTGCTGTTCCTGCTGCGGTGGATCCTGTTCCGTGTGGAGTTCGGCGCGGGGCTCATCAAGATGCGCGGCGACGCGTGCTGGCGGAAGCTGACGTGCCTGGACCACCATCACGAGACCCAGCCGATGCCGGGCCCGCTGAGCTGGTTCTTCCACCATCTGCCCAGGCCCCTGCACCGGGTCGAGGTGGCCGCGAACCACGTCACCCAACTCGTGGTGCCGTTGCTGCTGTTCACCCCGCAGCCCATCGCGACGGCCGCCGCCGCTCTGATGATCGTCACCCAGCTGTGGCTGGTGCTGTCGGGCAACTTCTCCTGGCTGAACTGGATCACGATCGTGCTGGCCCTGTCGGCGGTACGGTTCCCGGCCGATCCACCGGACGTGCCCGGTGCCCCGCTCTGGTACGTGGTCGTGGTGCTCGCGGTGGCCGCGCTGCTCGTGGGCCTCAGCTATCAGCCGGTCCGCAACATGCTCTCCCGCCGCCAGGTGATGAACCGCTCCTTCGACCCGGTCCATCTGGTCAACACCTACGGGGCGTTCGGCAGTGTGAGCCGGGTCCGCTACGAGGTGGTGGTCGAGGGCACCGCGGACGACGTGCCGCGTACGGACTCGGAGTGGCGGGAGTACGAGTTCAAGGGCAAGCCGGGCGATCCGCGGCGCTGGCCGCGCCAGTTCGCGCCCTACCATCTGCGGCTGGACTGGATGATGTGGTTCGCGGCCCTCTCCCCCGCCTACGCCGGTTCCTGGTTCGGCACGCTGGTGGAGCGGCTGCTGGAGAACGACCGGGCCACGCTGAAACTGCTGCGCCGCTCGCCGTTCCCGCCGGACGAGCCCCCGCGGTACGTGCGCGCCCGCCTGTTCCGCTACCGCTACACGACATGGCACGAGCTGCGGGAGACGGGCGCGTGCTGGGAACGGACGTACGTACGGGAGTACCTGCCGCCGACGCGGCTGGCGGAGACGGCTCAGAGGCCGTAGACGCGGGTGGCGGTGGTCGCGAGGATCTGCTCGTGATCGGGCTGGGAGGTGAGGCGGCGTACGAGGTCGAGGGTGTCGCCGTACGTGGTGGCGAGCGTGCACACCGGCCAGTCCGAGCCGTACATCAGCCGGTCCGGCCCGAAGGCCTCCAGTGCCAGGTCGGCATACGGGAGCAGGTCCTCGACGGTCCAGGAGGCGAGGTCGGCCTCGGTGACCAGGCCGGACAGCTTGGCGACCGTGTTGGGCAGGGCGGCGAGGGCGCGCAGGCCGGATAGCCAGGGTTCGAGATCGCCGGAGGCGATGGGCGGTTTGCCCAGGTGGTCGAGGACGAAGGTGAGGCCGGGCAGGTCAGCTGCGGCCCGCGCGCAGGCCGGGAGCTGATGGGGAAGGACGACGAGATCGTAGACCAGCCCGGCGTCGGCGACGGCGGCCAGTCCCCGGCGTACGTCAGGGCGCAGCAGCCATTGCGGGTCGGGTTCGCCCTGGACCTGGTGGCGGATGCCCTTGAGGTGGCGGCCGCCGGGGAGTTCCCGCAACCGGGCGAGTTCCTCGGCGACGTCGGGACGGGTGAGGTCGGTCCAGCCGACGACGCCCGCGATGAGGTCGTGCTCGTCGGCCAGGGCCAGGAACTCCGGGGTCTCCTCGGGCACGGTGACCGTCTGGACGAGGATGGTGCGGCCCACTCCGGCCGCTCTCGCCTGCGGTTCGAGGTCTTTCATCGTGAAGTCGCGGCGCAGGGGCGCGAGTTCGGGGCCGGTGATCCAGTCCTGGTCCCGGACGGACAGGTCCCACACATGGTGGTGGGCGTCGACCACGGTCATCACGGCAGCTCCCAGACGACCGGCAGGCCGGCGTCGGCGCCCTCGCCGGAGTAGTCGTGCACGACGTCCAGCAGCTCGGCCATGCGGGCCTGCCAGGCGACGTTGACCGGGAGTTTCTCCAGTTCGGCGAGGAGACGGGCGTAGTCCTCGCACTCCAGGACGTGGAACAGGTCGGTGCCGCTGCGCCAGATCGTCCAGGAGGTGGCCCCGGCGGCGCGGATGGCATCGGTGAGTTCCTCCGGGACCTCGCGGTGGGCGGCGTCGTACGCGGCGACGCGGTCGGCGCGGACCTTGGTGTGCAGGGCGACTCTCATGACGGCTCCTCGTCGGGTACGGGGGCGTCGGCGGGCAGCAGCCCCTCGGCGCGCAGGTCGTGCCAGAACGCACCGGGCACGCGCGCGGCGAACTGGTGGGCGCAGTCGCGGACCTCGTGCGCCGAGCGGGCCCCGACGAGGACGCTGGCGATGGCCGGATGGGCGGCACAGAAGGCCAGGGCGGCGGCGCGCAGCGTGGTGCCGTGGCGGTCGGCGACGGACTTCAGCCGCAGGGCGCGTTCGACCAGCTCGGAAGGGGCGACGGTGTAGTTGTACGTCGCGCCGGGCCGCGGGTTCGCCAGCAGGCCGGAGTTGAAGGCGCCGCCGATGACGACGGACGTGCCGCGTTCCCGGGCCGCCGGCAACAGGTCGGTGAGGGCGCTCTGGTCGAGCAGGGTGTAGCGGCCGGCGCACAGCACCACGTCGACGTCGGTGTCGCGGACGAAACGGGTGAGCATCTCCGCCTGGTTCATACCGGCGCCGATCGCGCCGACCACGCCCTCGCCGCGAAGCTTCTCCAGGGCGGGATAGCCCTCCCGGAATGCCGCTTCGGCGTGCTCGTCGGGGTCGTGGAGGTAGACGACGTCGACGCGGTCGAGGCCGAGCCGTTCCAGGCTGGCCTCCAGGGTGCGTCGTACGCCGTCGGCGCTGAAGTCCCATACGCGGCGGTGGGTGGCCGGTACGGCGAACCCGTGGGCCAGGTCGTCGCCGGTGCCGTCCGAGGGCTCCAGGCGGCGGCCCACCTTGGTGGAGATCGTGTACTGGCTCCGGGGGCGGTCGCGCAGGGCGGCGCCGAGGCGGCGTTCGGAGAGGCCGAGGCCGTAGTGCGGGGCGGTGTCGAAGTAGCGGATGCCCCGCTGCCAGGCGGCCTCCACGGCGTCGTGCGCCTGCGCCTCGCCGACCTCGGAGTACAGGTTGGCGATCGCGGCGGCGCCGAAGGACAGGGCGCTGACCTCGACGCCGCTGCCGCCGAGCCGGTTCACCGGGCCACCGGGCGCAGCCGCAGGCCCTGCATGCCGCCGTCGACGGCGAGGGCGGTGCCCGTGGTGGCGCCGGAGAGAGGGCCGGCCAGGTAGGCGATGGCGCCCGCGACCTCGGCCGCCGAGACCAGGCGGCCGGTGGGCTGGCGGGCCTCCAGGGCGGCGCGTTCGGCGGCCGGTTCGGGCGCGGCGTCGAGGAGGCGGCCGACCCAGGGCGTGTCGACCGTGCCCGGGTTGACGCAGTTGACGCGGATGCCCTCGCGGACGTGGTCGGCGGCCATGGCGAGGGTGAGCGAGTACACGGCGCCCTTGGTGGCGCTGTACAGGGCGCGCTGCGGCAGGCCCGCGGTGGCGGCGATGGAGCAGGTGTTGACGATCGCGGCGTGCGCGGAGGCGCGCAGGTGGGGAAGGCAGGCGCGGGTGGTGCGGACCATGCCGAGGACGTTGACGTCGTAGACGCGGTGCCATTCGTCGTCGGGGTTGTCCTCGACGGTGCCCTGGGCGCCGATGCCCGCGTTGTTGACCAGGACGTCCAGGCCGCCGAGGTCCGCGACCGCGGCCGCCACCGCCTCGCGCACGGACGCGTCGTCGGTGACGTCCGCGCGATAGGCGAGCAGCGGCTTGTCGACCGGCGACGGGTCCAGGTCGAGGACGGCGACCCGGGCGCCGCGCTCGGCCAGCAGGTCGGCGGTGGCCCGGCCGATGCCGGAGGCGCCGCCCGTCACCAGGGCTGTGATGCCCTCGAAGTCGCTCATACGGCCTGGCCCTTCTTCCGCTCGTCGAGGTCGGCGGCCCAGAACTCGCCGCCCGGGTAGGTGAACCGCGCCAGTGACTCGGGCCGCATGGCGGCCGAGAAGCCCGGCGCGGTGGGTGCCCTGTAGTGAGCCTCGCGGATCACCACCGGGTCGAGGAAGTGGTCGTGCAGATGGTCGACGTATTCGATGACCCGGTCCTCGGTGGTGCCGGACAGGGCCACGTAGTCGAACATCGACAGGTGCTGGACGAGTTCGCACAGGCCCACGCCACCCGCGTGCGGGCAGACCGGCACACCGAACTTGGACGCGAGCAGCAGGATCGCGAGGTTCTCGGGGACGCCGCCGACGCGGGCCGCGTCGATCTGGACGACGTCGAGCGCGCCGGCCTGGAGGAGCTGCTTGAAGACGATCCGGTTGTGCACGTGCTCGCCCGTGGCGACCTTCACCGGAGCGACGGCCCGGCGCACCGCCGCGTGGCCGAGGATGTCGTCGGGGCTGGTGGGCTCCTCGATCCAGTACGGGTCGAACTCGGCGAGGGCCTTGGTCCAGCGGATCGCCTCGTCGACGTCCCAGCGCTGGTTGGCGTCGACGGCCATGCGGACGTCCGGGCCGATGACGGACCGGGCGACGCGGCAGCGGCGGATGTCGTCGTCGAGGTCGGCGCCGACCTTGAGCTTGATCTGCCGGAAGCCGTCGGCGACGGCCTGGGATGCCAGCCGGGTGAGTTTCTCGTCGTCGTAGCCGAGCCAGCCGGGTGAGGTGGTGTAGGCGGGGTAGCCGTGCTCCAGCAGCCGGGCCGTGCGCTCCTCGGCGCCCTGTCGGCCCCGGCGCAGCAGGGTCAGGGCCTCCTCGGGGGTGAGGGCGTCGGTGAGGTAGCGGAAGTCGATCTGGCGGACCAGCCAGGCGGGCTCGGCCTCGGCGAGCAGCCGCCACAGCGGCAGTCCTGCGCGCTTGGCGGCCAGGTCCCACACGGCGTTGACGACCGCGCCGATCGCCATGTGCATCACGCCCTTCTCGGGCCCGAGCCAGCGCAGCTGGCTGTCGCCGATCAGGTCGCGGTTCAGGAGGGACGGGTCGGCGCACAGGTCGTCGGCCGAGCGGCCGATCAGGTGCCCGCGCAGCGCGTCGATCGCGGCGACCTGCACCTCGTTGCCCCGCCCGATGGTGAAGGCGAATCCGTGCCCCTCGTGCCCGTCGGCCGCGTCCGTGCGCAGGACGACGTAGGCCGCCGAGTAGTCGGGGTCCGGGTTCATCGCGTCCGAGCCGTCGAGCTCGCGCGAGGTGGGGAAGCGGATGTCGTGGGTGTCGACCGCGATGATGCGGGCGGGCGTCGGGGACACGGGAGGCCTTTCGGTTGCAGGGGGCGGGGCGTCAGTCCTGGGCCCGGCCGGTGGTGACCCGGGCGATCATGAGGGCGACCAGGATGATCCCGCCGTAGATGGCCTGGATCCAGAACGACGGCACCTGCGCCAGGGTGAGCAGGTTCTGCACGACACCCAGAAGGAGTACGCCGGTCAGGGCGCCGAACATGGTGCCCTTGCCGCCGTCGAGGGCGATGCCGCCGATCACCGCGGCCGCGAACACCGTGAAGATCATGTTCTGGCCCTGGTTGGCGCTGATCGCGCCGACGTATCCGGTCTGCATGATGCCGCCGACCGCGGCGAGGACACCCGCGACGACGAACACGCCGAGCATGACGCGCTCCACCCGGATGCCCGCCGCCCGGGCCGCGTCCGCGTTACCCCCGATGGCGTACAGGGCACGCCCGACCCGGTGGTACTTCAGGATCAGCCCGGCGACCGCGAAGGCGATCGCGGCGAGCCACACCGACAGCGGGGCGGAGAGGAAGGTGGTGGTCGCCAGCGAGTAGAAGCTGTCGGGCATCCCGAACAGCGTCTTGCCCTTGGTCGCGCCGACCAGCAGGCCGCGGAGCACGATCAGCATCGCCAGCGTCACGATGAACGCGTTGAGCTTGAACTTCACGACCAGGACGCCGTTGAAGGCGCCGACGGCCGCGCCCGCGACGAGGATCGCCAGCAGGGCGAGGGCGGCGGGGAGTTCGGCGCCCCAGCCGGACTGGGCCACGGGCAGGACGAGCAGCGCGCCCACGGCGGGCGCGATACCGACGACCGATTCGAGGGACAGGTCGAACTTGCCGGTGATCAGCACGAGCGACTCGGCGAGCACGACCATCGCGAGGGCGGCGGAGGCGCCGAGGATGGAGACGATGTTGCGCTCGGTGAGGAACGAGTCGTTGACCACCGCTCCGAGCACCAGGAGCAGCAACAGGGCGGGGACGAGGGCGAGTTCGCGGGCCCGGCGGAGCAGGACGGCCTTGGCGGCGCGCGGGTCGGTGGCTCGCGCGGGCGCGAGCGGCGGGGCCGCCTTGGTGTCAGCCATGGTCCACTCCTTCGATGGAGGCGATGAGCTCGTGGTCGCGCCAGCCCGCCGGGTGCTCGGCGACGACACGGCCGTGGAAGAGGACGAGGACCCGGTCGCAGCGCCTGAGGTCGTCGAGTTCGTCGGAGACGACGAGTACGGCGGTGCCGTCCTCGCGGGCGGTGTCGACACGGGCGAGCAGGGACTCCTTGGACTTCACGTCGACGCCCGCGGTCGGGTTGACGAGGACCAGGAGCCGGGGGTCCGAGGCGAGGGCCCGG
This sequence comes from Streptomyces sp. NPDC041940, assembly GCF_055589465.1. Lineage (NCBI taxonomy): Bacteria > Bacillati > Actinomycetota > Actinomycetes > Kitasatosporales > Streptomycetaceae > Streptomyces > Streptomyces sp. NPDC041940. The sequence continues at coordinate 485,842 of NZ_JBVJBP010000002.1, read as the reverse complement.
GCCATGACGACTTTCTGCGCGTTGCCGCCGGACAGGTCTGAGACGGGCTGCTCGGGGCCCGCCGCGTGGATGTCGAGGCGTTCGATCAGCGCGGTGGCGACATCGCGCCTGCTGTCGGTGCCGACGAAGCCGAAACGGCCGAGCCGGTCCAGGACGCTGAGGGTGGCGTTGTCGCCGATGGACATGCCGAACACCAGGCCCTGCTCGTGCCGGTCGCGGGGCACGAAGCCGACGCCGGCCTCCAAGGCCTTGCGGACGTCGCCGAACGGCAGCGGCTGCCCGTCCAGCCGGACCGTCCCGCTCGTGGGGGTGTGCAGCCCCGTGAAGGACTCGGCGAGCTCGATCTTTCCGCTGGCGCTGGAGCCGGCGAGTCCGACGACCTCGCCGCGCCGGACGGTGAGGCCGACGTCCTCGTACGCGGCCGAGGTGAGGCCGTCGACGTCGAGCAGGACGGGGCCCGACGCTCCCTGGCCCCTTTGCCGCTCGGCCTGTTCGGCGATCGTCTCCCCCGCCATGGCCTCCACCAGGGCCTGGCGGGGAAGGTCGGCGACCGGTGCCGTGGTGATCCAGCGGGCGTCGCGCAGGACCGTGACGGTCTGGCAGACCTCGTACACCTCCTGGAGGTGGTGCGAGATGAACAGGAAGGTGACGCCCGAGTCCTGAAGGGCGCGCATGCGTGTGAAGAGCCGCTCGATCTCCCTGTTGTCGAGCTGCGCGGTGGGTTCGTCGAGGATGATGAAGCGGGCGCCGAAGCTCAGCGCCCGGGCGATCTCCACCATCTGCCGGTCCTCGACCTTGAGGTCGGCGGTGCGGGCCTCCGGGTCGACGCGCACGTCCCAGGTGTCGAGAAGTGCGGCTGCCTCGGACTTCAGGCGGCGCCAGCTGATGAACCCGCGCCGGAGCGGCTGACGGTTGATGAACAGGTTCTCGGCGACGGTCAGTTCGGGGACGACCGTCGGGTGCTGGTAGACGCAGGCGACCTTGCGGCGCCAGGCGTCCCGGTCGGTGAGCGGGGGCGCGGGGTCGCCGTCGAAGCGGACGGTGCCCTCGTCGGGGGCTTCCAGGCCGGTGAGGATCCTGACCAGCGTCGACTTGCCGGCGCCGTTGCGTCCGACGAGGGCGTGGGACTCACCCGGCAGGACGGACAGCCGCCCGTCGGCGAGGGCGGTGGTGGGGCCGTACCGCTTGACGACGTCCCGTGCTTGAACGAGTGGCGTCGTCATTTGACCGTGTTGCCCCAGAGCTTGGGGTCGTCGACGTTGTCCTTGGTGACCAGCGGCGCGGGCAGCTGGTCCTCCAGGATGCCGCTGGGCAGCTTCACGATCGTCGAGTCGTGGTCGGTCGGGCCGGGCTTGAACGTCTTCCCCTGCATCGCCGCCTTGATGTAGTACATGCCGTACTTGGCGTAGGCGTCGGCGGGCTGGGAGACGGTCGCGTCGATCTCGCCCTTGCGGATCGCGTCGAACTCCTGCGGGATGCCGTCGTTCGAGACGATGGTGATGTGGCCCGACTGCCCGGCCTTCTTCAGCATTCCCTTGGACTTGAGGGTCTGGAGGGTGGGCGCGAGATAGACGCCCCCCGCCTGCATGTAGATGCCCTTGATGTCGGGGTTGGCGTTGAGGAGGGTGTCGAGCTTCGAGGCCGCCGCGTCGGACTCCCACTTGGCGGGGATCTCCAGGACCTTGAGCTTCGGGAAGTTCTTCTTCACGCAGGCGCGGAACGCCTCGGAGCGGTCGCGGCCGTTGACCGAGGCGAGGTCGCCCATGATCTGCACGACCTTGCCGGAGGTGATGTGCTCACCGAGGTACTGGCAGGCCTTCTCGCCGTACGCCACGTTGTTCGCGCGGACCACCATCGCGACCTTGCCCTTGTCGGGCGCCACGTCCACGGCGACGACCGGCACGCCCTTGCGCTCGGCCTGGTCGAGGCCCGCCTCGATGGCGGCGCTGTCCAGCGGGGCGACGACCAGGCCTTCGACGCCCTGGTTGAGCTGGTTGTTGATGTCGGTGATCTGCTGCGAGGGGTCGCTGTTGGAGTTGACGGTCTTCATCGCGTCCACGCCCTCGGACTTCGCCATCCTGGGCACGTAGTCGTTGTACGACTGCCAGAACGGCGAGGTCAGCAGGGGCAGGACGACCCCGACCTTGCCGCTGCCGTCGCCGCCGCCGGCACCGGAGGCGCCGGTGTCCTTGGTACTGCCGCACGCGGCGAGCACCAGGGAGGCACCGGCTGCCAGCGCCACCGCGCCGACGGTCCGGGACCTGTTCCGCTTCCGCACTGTGCTTCCGGACATCTGAGGGAGCTCCCATCGACCGGTGATCGAGCAGATGACCGCATACTTATCAGACCACTCCCCCGCCGGAACACCCTTCTACGGCATATTTTCCCGCTCCGAGCTCATAGTGGTCCGACCACCTCACTGGTTAGACTGCGCCGGAGCCTGTGATCGGAGGAACGGCGTGGACGACGAGACGGCCCCGCAGAAGGGCACCGTGACGCAGCGCGCCATCGAGCGGATCAAGGCGATGATCGGCGAGGGCCGGCTGGAGCCGGGCCAGCGGCTGCCGACCGAGCGTGACCTGGCCGCCCAGCTCGGCATCTCCCGCAGCTCGATGCGGGAGGCGATCCGCGCGCTCACGGTGCTGGGCGTGCTGGAGGCCCGGCACGGGTCGGGGATCTACGTCACCCAGCTGGAGGCCGGGGACCTGCTGGAGACGTTCGGTGTCGTGGCGGACCTCTCACGCGGCCCGCGTCTGGTGGAGCTTCTGGAGATCCGGCGGATCCTGGAGTCGACGGCGACCGCGCTGGCCGCCGCCCGGATCAGCGACGACCAGCTGGCCGAGGTCGGGAAGCACCTGGCGGCGATGAACGCCACGGACGATCCGGAGGAGATCCTCGCCCACGACCTGGCCTTCCACCGGGAGATCGCGGCGGCCGCGGGCAACGAGACCATGGCGGCGATCCTGGAGGGCCTGTCCTCGCGGACGTTCCGCGCCCGCGTCTGGCGCGGCTACCAGGAGGAGGGCGCCTTCGAACGCACCCGCCGCGAACACGCCGCGATCCACCGCGCCCTGGCCGCCCACGACCCGGAGGCGGCCCGCGCGGCGGCGGCCGCGCACGTGGGCGAGGTGGAGGAGTGGCTACGAGCGCAGCTCGGGCCCTAGGAGGGTCCCAGGGCCCGTTGCTCCGCGGCTACTTGAACTGACCGGCCCGATAGCCGCCCGCCGGCTGCTCCAGCATGACGTTCAGCCGGTTGGCGGTGTTCATGAAGCCGATCAGCGTCACGAGGGCGGCGAGCTGCTCCTCGTCATAGTGCTTGGCGGCCCGCTCCCAGACCTCGTCCGGGACGCCACCGGCCCCGTCCGCGATGCGGGTCCCCTGCTCGGCCATTTCCAGCGCGGCCCGCTCGGCCTCGGTGAACACCGTGGCCTCCCGCCAGGCCGCGACCAGATGGAGCCGTACGGCGCTCTCGCCCGCTGCGGTCGCCTCCTTGGTGTGCATGTCGATGCAGACCGCGCACCCGTTGATCTGGCTCACGCGGAGCGAGACCAGTTCCCGGGTGGCGGCCGGCAGCGGCGATTCCACGACCAGCCGCCCCAGGGCGGTGAACTGCTTGATGACCTTGCCGGCGCCGGGGAGGGCGAAGACGTCCAGACGCGCGCTCATGGTGAGCTCCTCTGTCGTTTGTCGATGCGTACACCCCTATGAGTCAGCGGCTCACCACGATGTGACATCGACAGACGTGACCCGCGTCACCGGCTATCCGCGCCGAAGCCGCAGCGTCACCAGCTCGAACGGGCGCAACCGCACCGCGATCCGCCCGTCCTGGACTTCCGGTGCCGTCGCCTCGGCCAGCGGCCGTTCCAGCAGGTCCGTGACCGAGACGGCCGCGACCTCGAACCCGGCCGTGAGCGTGGCGCGCGTCCGGCCGCCCAAGGCCTCGTGGAACCGGACGACGACGTCCCCGCTGCCGTCGTCCGCCAGCTTCACCGCCGTGACGACCACCGCGTCCCGGTCGGCCGTCACCAGCGGCGCCACCTCTTCGGCACCGGTGAGCCGCCGCTCCGGCACATTGATCCGCCAGCCCTCGCGCACCGCGTCGGCGATGCCCGCGCCCGGCACCAGCGCGTGCCGGAAGCGGTGGACGCCCTGGTCGGTCTCCGGGTCGGGGAAACGCGGGGCGCGCAGCAGGGAGACGCGGACGGTGGTGGTCATACCGCCGTCGCCGTCGGTGCGGACCGTGCGGGTCACGTCGTGGCCGTACGTCGAGTCGTTGACGAGCGCGACGCCCCAGCCGGGCTCCTCCAGGTGGACGAAGCGGTGGTTGCACGCCTCGAACTTGGCGGCCTCCCAGGAGGTGTTGGTGTGGGTGGGCCGGTGGAAGTGCCCGAACTGGGTCTCGGACGCGTACCGCTCGGCGTGCACGTCGAGCGGGAAGGCGAGCTTGAGGAACTTCTCCGTCTCGTGCCAGTCGACCTCCGTGTCCACCGTCAGCCGCCGCTCGCCCGGCGCGAGGGACAGCAGCTGGGTGACGCGGGAGGCGCCAAAGGTCCGTACGATCCGCACGCCGTCCCCGTCCGGGGCGACCTCGTCCGCGTCGGTGAGGTCGGTGACCGTGTTGCGGTAGAACTCGTCGACGTCCCAGGCGTCCCACATGTTCGGGAAGTCGGGGTGGAGCTGGAGGAGGTTCGCGGCCCGGCCCGGGGCGACGGTCTCGCGGTCGGCTTCGATGTCGTACACGGACGTGACGAGTCCCCGGGCGTCGATCTCGACCCGGAGCAGGCCGTTCCCCAGGACGAACCCGCCCTCGGCGCGTGGGGACAGCTCCGCCGGGCTCGGCGAAGACGCGGCACCGGCACCACCGGCGGGGATCCCGGCCCTGCTGTGGGGTGCCGAGTTGAACACGAGGTTCCGGGTGCCCTCCCCCGCGAGTGCGTGCTGCGCCGCGTCGATGATCCCGGTCAGCTCCTCGGCGACCCTCTCGTACGTCCGCCGGGCCTCGCGGTGCACCCAGGCGATGGACGACCCGGGCAGGATGTCGTGGAACTGGTGCAGCAGCACCGTCTTCCAGATCCGGTCCAGGTCCTCGTACGGGTAGGGGAACCCGGTGCGTACGGCCGCCGTGGCCGCCCACAGTTCGGCCTCCCGGAGCAGGTGCTCGCTGCGGCGGTTGCCCTGCTTGGTCTTGGCCTGGCTGGTGAGGGTGGCGCGGTGGAGTTCGAGGTAGAGCTCGCCGACCCAGACGGGCGGTTCGGGGTACTCGGCCTCAGCCTTGGCGAAGAATTCCGCCGGGGTCTCCCAGGTCACCGTCGCCGCGCCTTCGAGGTCGCGCAGGCGGGCCGCCTTGGCGACCATCTCGCGGGTCGTGCCGCCTCCTCCGTCGCCCCAGCCGGTAGGGGCAAGGGAGTGGCGGGCGACGCCCTTGTCCTTGAAGTTGCGGGCCGCGTGGGCGATCTCGCCGCCCTTCATGGAGCAGTTGTAGGTGTCGACGGGCGGGAAGTGCGTGAAGATCCGCGTGCCGTCGATGCCCTCCCACCGGAAGGTGTGGTGGGGGAACTTGTTCGTCTGGGACCAGCTGATCTTCTGCGTCAGCAGGTACTTGGAGCCCGCCGCCTTGATGATCTGCGGCAGTCCGGCGGCGAAGCCGAAGGTGTCGGGCAGCCAGGCCTCGTCGTTCTCGATGCCGAACTCGTCGAGGAAGAACCGCTTGCCGTGCACGAACTGCCGGGCCATCGCCTCCGAGCCCGGCATGTTGGTGTCCGACTCCACCCACATGCCGCCGGCCGGCACGAACCTCCCGTCGGCCACGGCCTTCTTCACCCGGGCCCACACCTCGGGCCGGTGGTCGCGCACCCACGCCCACTGCTGCGCCTGCGACATGGCGAAGACGAACTCCGGCTCGTCGTCGAGCAGCGCGGTCATGTTGGACGTCGTCCGGGCCACCTTGCGTACGGTCTCGCGCAGCGGCCACAGCCACGCCGAGTCGATGTGCGCGTGGCCCACGGCGCTGATGCGGTGGGCGGAGGGAGCGGCGGGCGTGGCGAGCACGCCGGTGAGGCGGGAACGGGCCCGGTCCGCCGTGCCGCCGATGTCCTGGAGGTCGAGGGCGTCGAGCGCCTGGTCGACCGCCCGGAGGATCTCCCAGCGGCGGGCCGACTCCACCGGCAGCTCGGCCATCAGCTCGCCGAGCACCTCCAGATCGATCACGAGCTGCCACACGGTCTCGTCGAGGACGGCGAGGTCCATGCGGGCGAGGGTGTACTGCGGCTCGGTCCCGGCGGTCTCCTTGTCACCCAGCTGGGTGGGCTGGAAGGGGTGGTAGTCGAGGATGACGGGGTTGGAGGCGGCCTCGATGTGCAGGCGCACGTGCTCTCCGCCCTCGACGGGGGCGCCGACGCGCACCCACTGGTTGCGCGGGTTGAGGCCCTTCACCGGCGTGCCGTCGGGCCGGTAGACCAGGCCCTCGCACTGGAAGCCGGGCATGTTCTCGTCGAAGCCCAGGTCGAGGATCGCCTCTACGGTCTTCCCGGCCCACTCCTCGGGGACGGTGCCGGTGACACGGAACCAGCTGGTGCCCCAGGGAGCACCCCACCGGGCGCCCGCCTCGATCGGCTCGGGCTCGGCCGCCAGTCCCTCGGCGACCGGCACCGGTTCGCCGGGCGCGTGCCACACCGCCACCTCCAGCGGCACGGACTCGGGGTACACGGCGGGGCGGACACGCTCGTCGAGGACACGCTTGAGGCGGGCTTCGACGAGGCTGCGGTCGTCATGCATGTGGGCTGCTCCCTAGGGGTCGTTACCAGGGGTGGGTCGGGGAATCGGGCGCCGACGAGGCCGAGCGGGTGCCTCCTGGTGGGCGGGGAAGTACCTGGTCGGGAGTGACGGCCTCGGTGATGCCGCGCGCGGCCAGGTGTTCCCGGTCGGCGGCGTGCACGTCGAGGACGGTGGTGGGGCGGGCTCCGTCGGCGACCAGCCGGAAGAAGGCGTCGAAGACGGGACCGCCGGGGGCGCAGAGCGAGCGGGCGGCGGGGTCGGCGGGGACGACCAGCGCCGTCGTACGGGCCGCGGGCGCCTGCGACGGCTCGCGCGCCGCCCGTTCCAGCACCCGGGCCAGGTCCTTCGGCTCGCGGTCGTTGGTCAGCAGGCCGAGTCCGTACTCCAGTTCCGGGAAGTCGGCCAGGTCGCGGGACACGTCGTGGGAGCACCACCAGGTGATACCCCACAGGCCCGGGCAGTCCAGGGCGTTGGCGACGGTGGCCTCGGTGAAGGCGGCGGCGTGCTCGGCCGGGACCAGGGGCGCGGGCGCGCCGACCTCCTGGAGCCAGACCGGCCGGTGCGGGTCGTCGGCCCAGGCCTTGCTCAGCTCGACGAGGTACGCGGCGTGGTGCTCGGCGGGGACGGAGGTACGGCCGTGGCGCTGGGCCGTGCCGTTGAAGACCCAGGAGTGCACGGCCGTGACGGCGCCGTGCCGGGCGGCCTGGCCCGGGGTGAAGGGCTGGTCGTCCTGGTACCAGGTCGCGTCGTACTCGGCGTGCAGGTGCAGCCGGCCCGGGGCGCCCTCCTCGCAGGCGGCGAGCATGCGCGTGAGCCAGGTGTCGATCTCGTCGGACGTGGCCCGGTCGGGGTCCGGATGGGGGCCGGACGAGAACTGGTTGACCTCGTTGCCGAGGGTCATGCCGATGAAGTTGGGCCGGTCGGCGAGGGCGGCGGCGAGGGTGCGCAGGAGGTTCTCCTGGCCGTCGAGCACGTCCGGGTCGGTGAAGAGGTTGCGCCGGTGCCAGGTCCGGGTCCAGGCGGGCAGGAAGTCGAAGCTGCTCAGATGCCCCTGAAGGCCGTCCACGTTGACGTCGAGGCCGCGTTCGGCGGCGGCGTCGGCCAGCGCGACGAGCTGTTCGACGGCCCGGGGCCGGATCAGCGTGCGGTTGGGCTGGAAGTACGGCCACAGCGGGAAGATCCGGATGTGGTCGAGGCCGAGTGCGGCGATCGAGTCGAGGTCGGCGCGGACGGAGTCGAGGTCGAAGTCCAGCCAGTGGTGGAACCACCCTTCGCTGGGGGTGTAGTTGACGCCGAAGCGCACGGCAGAAGGCATGCGGGTCCTTGTGACGGAGGTACGGGGTCAGCCCTTCACCGCGCCCTCGCCCACACCGCGGAAGAAGTACCGCTGGAGACAGGCGAAGAGGGCGATCAGCGGGGCGACGGCGATGATCGTGCCCGCGGCGACGAGGCGCTCGTCGTTGGCGAAGGTGCCGTGCAGATAGTTGAGGCCGATGGTCAGCGTGAACCTGGACGGGTCGCTCAGCACGATGAGCGGCCACAGGAAGTCGTCCCAGGCGCCCATGAAGGCGAAGATCGCGACGACCGCGAGGGTCCCCTTGACCGACGGCAGGGCGATGCGCAGGAACCTCTGCCAGACGTTGGCGCCGTCGACGAAGGCCGCTTCCTCGATCTCGTAGGGCAGGTTGAGGAAGGCGTTGCGCATCAGCAGGACGTTCATCGCGCCGATGCAGCCCGGCAGGACCACGCCGATCAGGGTGTTGTTGAGGCCGAGCTCCCGCATGGTGGTGAACTGGGCGATGATGATGCCCTCGACGGGCACGAGCATCGCCAGGATGAAGGCCAGGGTGGCGACGCGGCGGCCGCGGTAGCGGAGCCGGGCCAGGGCGTAGCCGGCGAGGGCCGAGCCGACGCAGTTGGTGACGACGTTGGCGGTGGCGACCTTCAGGGAGTTGAGGGCGTAGTCCCAGACGGGGATGGTGTCGGCGACCCGCTCGTAGTTGTGCAGGGTCGGATCGCCCGGCAGGAACGCCGGCGGGGAGCTGTAGATGTCCTCCGTCGGGCCCTTCAGAGACGTGGACAGCTGCCACAGGAACGGGCCGATGGTCAGGGCCAGCACGGCGAGCAGCAGGACGTAACGCAGGGCGAGTTCCCACACCCGGACGCGGCGGCCGTGCTCGTCGGTGATCCGGGGTTCACGGGCGGCGGCGGGCGCCTTCTCGGTGGGAGGGGTCTTCTCCAGGACGCTCACGACTCCTCCTTCCGGTCGGCGCGCAGCACCAGCAGCATCAGGGCGACGGTGACGACGAAGACGACGACGGAGATCGCGGAAGCGTAGCCGACGCGGCCGGTCAGTCCGGTGCCGGTGCGCTGGACGAGCATGACGAGGGTGGTGTCCTCACCCGCCGGTCCGCCGCTCGGGCCCGCCAGCAGGTACACCTCGGAGAACACCTTGAACGCGGCGACCGAGGAGAGCGCGCCGACCAGCACCATGGTGGAGCGGACGGCGGGCACGGTGACGGTCATGAAACGGCGCACCGCGCCCGCCCCGTCGACGGCGGCGGCCTCGTGCAGCTCGCGCGGCACGTTCCCCAGCGCGGCCAGATAGATGATCATGTAGTAGCCGAGGCCCTTCCACACCGTGACGGCCATGGCGCTCAGCAGAAGCAGCCACTGGCCGCTGAGGAAGCCGACCCGGCCGGCACCGGCCGTCTCCAGCACCGCGTTGACGAGTCCGCGGTCGTCCAGCAGCCACACCCAGATCAGCCCGACCACGACGATCGAGGCGACGACCGGGGTGTAGAAGGCGGACCGGAAGAAGGTGATGCCGGGGATGTTCTTCTGCACGAGCAGGGCCAGCAGCAGCGGCAGGACGACGAGCGGGGGCACGACCCCGAGGACGTAGAGCGTGCTGTTGCGCAGGCCGGTCCAGAACATGTCGTCCTGGAGCAGTTCCCGGAAGTTGGCGAGCCCCACGAACTGCCCGGGGATCAGGGTGCGGCGGTCGGTGAAGGCGTTGGCCAGCGTGGAGAGGAACGGGTACAGGATGAAGGCGCCGGTGACGAGCAGCCCGGGTGCGGCGAACAGCCAGGGACTGGTGGGCAGTTGACGCCGAACCCGGGAAATGCCGGAGAGAGCCATCGGACGTCAGCCCTGCTGCCGCAGGAGCCGGTCGCACTCCTTGACAGCGTTGTCGAGAGCTTCCTTGGGGCTCTGCTTGCCCTGCAGCGCCTTGGCGACCTCGTTGCGCAGCGCGATCTTCATCTGCTCACTGAACAGCACCGGCGTGTAGTTGACGGCCGTCTTCAGGGACTTGGCGGCGGCGACCCGCACCCGTGTCTCATCGGTCCCGTCCTCCTTGGTGAAGTACGGGTCGTCCAGCGAGCCGGCGGTGCTCGGGAAGATGGCGACCTTCTTGGCGAAGGACATCTGGTGCGCCGCGTCCGTGACGAAGTGCGCGAAGGCGACGGCGGCGGGCTTCCGCTTCGACTGGGAGTTGACCATCACGCCCATCACATACATGTTGACGTGCCCGGTGCTGGTGATCTGGTCGGTGATGCCGATGTTCTTGTACAGGCTGGGCGCCTGCTTCTTGAAGTTGCCGAGGTCCAGCGCGCTGCCGGGGTTCATGGCGACGGCGCCGGTGAGGAACTTCTTGCCGGACGACTCCGGGGTGGCGGTCAGCGCCTGGGGATCGAGGGCCTTCGCGTCGTACAGCTCCTTGTACTCGGTGAGGAGCTCTACGCCCTTGTCGGCGTTGAAGGAGAAGGCGGTGCCCTCCTTGTTCATCAACTGGACGCCGTAGCGGCCGAAGTCCTCGATGGTGGGCACGTTGGCGAGGGTGGCGACCTTGCCGCCGCTCTTGTCCGCCATCCTCAGGCCGGCGGAGAAGAGTTCGCCGTACGTCTTCGGCGGCTGGTCCGGGTCGAGCCCGGCCTCCTTGAACAGGGTCTTGTTGTAGAAGAGCGGGCCGGTGTTGAGGTACCAGGGGAAGGCGTAGGTGCCGGTCATGCCCGGTATCCGATGGCCCGCCCAGGCGCCCGGCAGATACTCCTTCTCGTACTGCGGGGCGGCCTTGTCCAGGTCGAGGGCGAGGCCCGCCTTGGCGAGCGGGGCGACCAGGTCCGGGGAGACGTTGACGACGTCGGGGAGCGTGCCCCCGGCCGCGTCGGCGCTGATCTTGTCGGCGTAGCCCTCGGCGGGCTGGTCGACCCACTTCACCTCGGTGCCGGGGTACTTCTTCTCGAACTCGGCGATCAGGCCCTCGAAGTACGGCTTGAAGTTGGCGCGCAGATTCCACGTCTGGAACGTGATGTCGCCCTCGACCTTCCCCGAGGCGTCGCTCGAACCGCCTCCGCCGCCCCCGGAACCGCAGGCGCTCAGTGGCAGGAGGACAGCGACGGCAGCGGCGGCGAAGGCTCTGCGGGAGATGCGCACGGTGACCGGCTCCTTCGAAGGCAGGGCGGGAGAGGGCGGCGGAAATGGCGCCGGGCCAGACCTTGCATCGTTCTCTTCGGGGAAGTCAATGGATTCTGCTCAGCTAAAGTCTTTAGTTGCACATAACCGCAGGTCAGCCGAGAGTCGGGCGCCTTCTTGTATTCGATCACTAATGCGCTTTAGGGTAGAGACACTCAAGCGCATTAGTGCACAGCGCTCGTCGAATGGAGAAGCAAGCGTGACGGGAAAGCGCTCACCGGCGCGCCGGCCGACGATGAAGGACATCGCCCGGCGGGCCGGCGTCTCCGAGAGCGCGGTCTCCTTCGCGCTCAACGGCAGGCCCGGGGTCTCCGAGGTGACCCGGGACCGGGTGCGCCGGGTCGCCGAGCAACTGGGCTGGCGGCCCAGCACGGCGGCGCGCGCCCTGTCCGGGGAGGGCGCGGCGACGGTCGGCTTCGTCCTGGCGCGTCCGGCGGGCACGCTGGGCGTGGACTCGTTCTTCCTGCAACTGGTCTCGGGTATCCAGGAGGTGCTGGCCGAGCGTCATCTCGGTCTGCTGTTCCAGATCGCCGAGGACATCGACGACGAGTGCGCGGTGTACCGGCGGTGGTGGGCCGAGCACCGGGTGGACGGCGTGCTGGTCGTCGACCCGCGCACCGACGACCCCCGGCCCGGGCTGCTCGACGAACTCGGGCTGCCCGCCGTGGTGATCGGCGGTGCCCCGGACGAACGACACCCGGGTCTTTCGACGGTGTGGGCGGACGACGCGGGCGCGATGGCCGCGGTGGTGGACGGGCTGTACGCGCTCGGCCACCGGCGGATCGCGCACATCGCCGGACTGCCCGGGCTGGCCCACACCGAGCGCCGCATCCGGACCCTGCGCGCGGAGGCCGGGCGCCGGGGCCTGTCGGAGGTGCAGTCGGTGCCGACCGACTACTCGGACGAGGCGGGCGCGGCCGTCACCCGCCGGGTCCTGGACGGCCCCGCCGCCCCGACGGCCCTGATCTACGACAACGACGTGATGGCGGTCGCCGGAGTCGCCGCCGCCACCGAGCTGGGCTACGCGGTGCCGGCCGACGTGTCGGTGGTGGCCTGGGAGGACTCCGCCCTGTGCCGCCTGGTCAAGCCATGGCTGTCCGCGCTGTCCCGCGACAGCGTCGAGTTCGGCCGCACGGCCGCCCGCGAACTGACCGCCCTGCTCGACGGCGGCCCGGCCCGGGCGGTACGGGTGCCGGTGCCGCTGCTGATCGAGCGGGACAGTACGGGGGTGGGGGGGGGGGGGGGGGGGCGCCCCGCGCCAGGCCGCACCGGCCTTCCCCTCCTGGCCCCGCGGAGTCACCACCGACCGTA
>NZ_JBVJBP010000002.1:312447-473272 GCF_055589465.1 Streptomyces sp. NPDC041940 | reverse complement strand
TAGGGGGGGGGGGGGGGGGGGGGGGGGGGGGGGGGGGGGGGGGGGGGGGGGGGGGGGGGGGGGGTGGCGCGCCCCCCCCCCCCCCCCCCCCCCCCGGGCCGCACGGACCTGCCCTGCTGGGCCCGGCGGAGTCACAATGGACCGTATGCGAGTGCGGCGCACCGCCTGGGCCGCCGCCGGGCTGCTGCTGACCGTCGCGGTCGGCTGCACCGGCGGTGGGGACGAGAGCGCGCCCGAGACCGCTCCCGCCACGAGCGAGCAACCTCGCGGTACACCCTCCCCCACCCCCACCCCGGCCGACCCCGTCTCCCTCCCCGCCCTGATGCGGCGCGAGCACACCGGCTCCGGACTGCGTCTCGGGGCCGTGCTCGACCGGACCTCCGCCTACACCCGGTACGCCGTCACCTACGAGGCGAACGGCCTGACGATCTCGGGGATCATGAACATCCCGGAGGGTGAGGGTCCCTTCCCGGCGCTGGTGCTGGCGCACGGGTACATCGACCCGGACGCCTACTTCAGCGGCCAGGGCATGCCACGTGAGCAGGACCGCCTGGCCCGCGACGGCAATGTCGTCCTGCACACCGACTACCGCAACCACGCCCGCTCCGACAAGGACCCCGACAACGACGTGAACCTGCGGCTCGGCTACACCGAGGACGTCATCGGCGCCGCCCTGGCCCTGCGCGACTCGGGGCGTCCGGAGATCGACGGCGACCGCCTCGGCCTGTTCGGCCGGTCGATGGGCGGCGGGGTCGTGTACAACACGCTGGTCGTGGCGCCCGGTCTGTTCGACGCGGCTGTGGCGTACGCGCCGGTGAGTGCCCGCCCGCAGGAGAACATCGACCACTTCCAGCGGCCCGACGGCGACCCGCTCGTGGCCGAGATCGAGGAGAAGCACGGCACCCCCGAGGAGGACCCGGACTTCTGGCGCGGCGTCTCGCCCCTCACCTACGCCGACCGCGTGTCCGAACCCCTGCTGATCCAGCACGGCACCGCGGACGACACCTGCCCCCTCGCCTGGTCACGGGAGGTCTCCGCCACGTTCGAGGAGGCCGGCAAGGACGTCGAGCTCCGTACCGTCACCGGCGAGGGGCACACGTTCGGGCCCCGGTGGGCAGCCGAGATGGACGTCACCGAGGCCTTCTTCGCACGCCACCTGCGCTGAGCCCGTTCAGACCCGGGACCGGTACAGCCCGAACTCCGCGATCCGTACGGCCCCTCGCGCCCCGGTCACCCGCACCCGCCACCGCCGGGCCCGCACGGCGCCGGGCAGCAGCAGGATCCGGCTCGCTCCGACGACCCCCGCCCGGGCCACCTCCCTCCAGCCGCCGTCGCGGTACGCCTCCACCACGAAACTCTCCACCTGCTGGCCGTACCGGATGTCCTCCGCCAGCCGGACCCGGTCCGCCTCCCGCTCCTGGCCTAGGTCGACGGTGACCCGGCCCGGCGAGGTGCTGGTCCGGGCACCGTGCGCCAGGTCCTCGGGCAGCTCGCGGTCGATCCGGTCGCGGAACTCCCGCAGGCGCGTGACATCGGCGGCGGGCAGCAACCCGTCGGTGTCCGGCGGGATGTTGAGGAGCAGCACGGAGTTCCGGCCGACGGAGCGGAAGTAGATGTCCGTCAGCTGATCGACGCTCTTGGGCCGCTGGTCGGCGTGGTAGAACCAGCCGTCCCGGATCGACACGTCGCACTCGGCGGGCCACCACTGGAGGTAGTCGGCGACCGGCCGGGCGGCGACCAGGGCGTCCCGGCTGCCCATGTCGGGGGCGTCGTAGGAGAGGGCGTAGTCGGTCCGCCCGTAGTCCTTCTCCTGGACGGGGACGACGCTCCACTCGTCCTGCCGGGCCAGCCCGCCCTCGTTGCCGACCCAGCGGACGTCCGGCCCGGTCACGGCGACGACGGCGTCCGGGGCGAGGGAGCGCACGAGGCTGTACCAGCTGTCCCAGTCGTACTTCTCGACCTTGTCCGGCGGGATGTGCCCCTGGGCCCCGTCGAACCACACCTCGTCGACCGGGCCGTACTCGGTGAGCACCTCGTAGAGCTGGTTGAGCATATGGGCGCCGTAGTCGGTGGCGGGGAGCGTGTACGAGCGCGGCGGGGTGCGGTCGTCGCCGTCGACGAGGGTGGGGACGGTGCGGTCGGCTCGGGCGCTGCCGTTGGCGTACACGCCGTGCAGGTACTGGTTCTCGTCGGCGGGCGAGATGTAGACGCCGACCTTGAGGCCGTGGCGTCGCATGGAGTCGGCGAAGTCGCGCAGGACGTCACCCCGGCCGTCGCGCCAGCTGCTCGACGCCACTGTGTGGCCGGTGTAGCGGGAGGGGTAGAGGACGAATCCGTCGTGGTGCTTGACGGTGAGGATGGCCAGCTTGAAGCCGCCGTCGCGCAGGACGCGGGCCCACTGGTCGGTGTCGAGGCCGATGGGCCGGAAGACGTCGGGGTCCTCGTCGCCGGTGCCCCATTCCAGGCCGGTGAAGGTGTTCACGCCGAAGTGCAGGAAGGCGGTGCGCTCCAGGCGCTGCCAGGCGATCTGCCCTGGGGTGGGGCGCACTTGGGAGGCCTTGCGGACCAGGTCCTCCGGGCTGTCGTCGGGTCCGACGGGGATGCGGCCGCGACGGGGATCCGGCGGGGCCGCCGGTGCGGGTGCCGTCATGCCGGCGGTCGCGGCGAGGACTGCGGCTGATGCGACGAACACGCGTCGGGACACGGCCATGGCGACGACTCCTCAGGTCAGATGCCAGACGGCGGGGGTGCGCTGATCGGGCGGGTACTGCGCGAGCCGGCCGTCGTCCGTCACGCTCACCGTCATCCGGGTGATCGCGTTGACGAGCCGGTGGCCGCCTCCGCCGGCCGGCTCCAGTGCCCAGCGCTGGAGGGTGCCGGCGGGATCGCAGGCCTGCGGCGTCACCTCGACGCCCGGCTGGAGGGGCACGTTGAGCGTGAGTTTCCCGCCCCGCACCTCCAGGCAGCCGTCCTGGGTCCGCAGGGTGACGTAGCCGTCGGCCGTGCGCCGGACGGCGGCGGTGAACGACCGGCCGGAGGTCCGGAGGGTGTATGTCCCGTCCGGGACCGGCACCCGGGTCAGGTCCCGGAAGCCCGGCGCGTGGCCCACGGCCGTACCGCGCGCGGTGAACCCGTCGTACCTGGCGTCCGGATGCGGATCGCCCCAGGTGGCCTGCGCGATGTGCCGCAGGGCGGGCCACAGGGCGACGGCGACCTCGTTCTCGGTCTCCCCGCGGCCGTTGTCGGGCCAGAGGCTGATCTTCGCGCCGGTGATGCCTTCGCTGGAGGTGAGTTTCTCGCCCTCGAAGCCGCGCGGGTCCCAGCTCTGGTCGTACAGCGCCTCGGTGTCGGAGTGGAAGCCGCCGCGGACGAGGTAGAGCGCGTAGGCCGCGTTCATCAACGGGTAGCCCCCGGCGATGAGTTCGCTCGGCTTGACCGCGACGTTCAGCCAGTGCTCGACCGTCGTACCGGCCGCGACCGGCACGGTGTTGGCGCCGGTGAGCCCGTCGTTCCAGATGCGCAGCCGCTTGCCCTGGGAGGCCGCGTAGGCGTGGACGCGGTTGACGAAGTCGACGAACGCGTCCTGGGGTGTGGCGTCGGGGCCGTATCTCTCCCGCGCGTACGTGAGGACCTGCGGATACTTGGCGAAGTCGGAGCCGAGCATGTACTCGTCGGCGCCCATGTGCCAGTCCAGTCCGGGGAAGACCTCGGCGTACTCGTCCATCAGGCTCTTGTAGTAGGCGAAGGCCTCGGGCCGGGTGATGTCCAGCCGGGACGGCTGCCTGGCTCCGTCCGTGTCGGTGAGCTGGAGGTCGGGGCGGTTCTCTATCCACGGGTCCATATGGCCCGGGGAGTTGATCTCGGGAATGATCTCGACGTGGTACTTCTCGCCGAGCGCGACCAGCCGGCGGATCTCGTCCTTGGTGTAGTAGCCCCAGGTGTTGGCCTCGGGGTGGGCGTCGCTCTTCACCTTCAGTTCGAGGAGCAGCTGGTTGAGCTTGTGGTACGCCATCTCGCGCACCAGGTTCTCCAGCCACGGCAGCGAGACATGGACGTAGCAGGCGCATACGCCGACGCCCCGTTCCTTGTAGCGCGGCACGTCGACGGTGCGTCCGGCGGGGACCCGGTCGCCCTGGGCGAGGAGCTGGAGGAGGGTCCGGGTGCCGTAGAAGGCGCCGGTCTCGGTCGCGCCGGTCACCGACAGCCGTCGGCCCGCGTGGAGTTCGTAGCCCTCCGGGCCGAGCGGGGATCTGCCGGGCCG
The DNA here is from genome assembly GCF_055589465.1 of Streptomyces sp. NPDC041940. Lineage (NCBI taxonomy): Bacteria > Bacillati > Actinomycetota > Actinomycetes > Kitasatosporales > Streptomycetaceae > Streptomyces > Streptomyces sp. NPDC041940. The sequence continues at coordinate 469,011 of NZ_JBVJBP010000002.1, read as the reverse complement.
GATGTCGATGACGATGTCGCCGGCCCGGGCTCCGCCCCCCACGACAGGGACCGTGCCGTGACCGGCCGCCCGGAGGTCGGCGGCGAGGGTACCGGCGACCCGGCGTTCGGCTCCGGTGCCGGCGACCAGGCGCGTGTCCCGGCCGTAGGCGTAACTGCCGGGTTCCGGGGACCAGTCGGTGAGGGCGGGCACCGTGACCGGGGTCCGCGACTCCTCCGCGACCGCGGGTGCCGCGGGTGCCGCCGTGACGAGCAGCGCCAGTGCCGCCAGGACTCCGGTCCACCACGTTCGCCGTCTTCCGCGCTCAGTCATACGGCTCCCCATTCATCGGACGTCTGATCATTGAGCTGGCACCGACAGCTGTCAATGGGGCATGCAGACGTGAAAGTTGAGCCATTGATCGGATGTCCGGGGGCGCACAGGGCGTACCGAGGGGCATTGTCCGGCCGGTGACCTCGACGTGCGCCCCCTGCCGGTGCACAGTTCTCCCTACGTACTCGCCAGTACGCCCGTCCCCCTCCCCTCCGAGGAGTTCTCTGTGACCAGTTGGGCCGGCCGCACCGCCGCCGAGATATCCGCCGCCGTCCGTGAGAAGCGGGTCACCCCTCGTGAGGTGGTCGCCGAGCACCTCGCCCGGATCGAGCGGTTCGACGGCCGGGTCGGGGCGTTCCGCACGGTGCGTGCCGAGGCGGCGCTGGCCGAGGCCGAGGAGGTGGCCGCGCGCGGCGACTTCGCCGAGCTGCCCCTGGCGGGGGTGCCGGTGGCCGTCAAGGACAACCTCGCCGTGCGCGGCGAGTCCCGGCGCGTCGGCTCGGCCGCCACACCCGACACCCCCGCGGCCCAGGACCATGTGACGGTGGCCCGGCTGCGGGCGGCGGGCGCGGTGGTGGTGGGACTGACGAACGTCCCCGAACTGTGCGTCTTCGGCACGACGGACGGCGTGCTGGGCACCTCCCGCAACCCTTGGGACCCGACGCGCTCGGCGGGCGGTTCGTCGGGCGGCAGTGCCGCCGCGGTCGCCGCCGGGCTGGTGCCGATCGCCCTCGGCAACGACGGCATGGGCTCACTGCGCATACCGGCCGCCAACTGCGGCCTCGTCACCATCAAGCCGGGCCACGGAGTGGTCCCGACGGGCGTCGGGGACAGCGACTGGTTCGGCCTGTCGGAGAACGGGCCCCTCGCCACGACCGTCGAGGACGCCCGACTGATGCTCTCGGTCCTCGCCGGCACCGAGCCCGAGCCCCGGTCGAAGCCGAGCGCCCTCCGGGTCGCCGTGTCGCTGCGCAGCCCCCTGGCCGGTGTGACGATCAGCCGGCCGTACACGACGGCTGCCCGGGAGGCGGCCGAGGTGCTGATGAAGGCGGGCCATCAGGTCCGGCGCGCCGACCCGCCCTACCCGATGTCACTCGCCGTGACCTCACTGGTCCACTGGACGGCGGGCACGGCCGCGGACGCCCAGCACCTCGACCGGCGACTGCTCACCCGCCGCACCCGGGTCCACGCCACCCTCGGCCGGTCCTTCGTGGGCACGGCGCGCTCCGGGGCGGGCCGGGAACAACTGCGCCGGCGGCTGGAGCCCTTCTTCGCCGAGTACGACGTGCTGCTCACCCCGGCGCTCGCCCGCCGCTCCCCGAAGGCCGCGCCGTGGCACGAGCGGGGCTGGCTGCGCAATGTGCTGGCGAACACGAACTACTCGCCGCTGACGCCCGCGTGGAACCTGACCGGCTGGCCCGCCATGTCCGTCCCCTGCGGAACCCTCCCCTCCGGCGCCCCCTGCGCCGTACAGCTGGTGGGACGCCCCGGCACGGAGTCCCGACTCCTGTCCCTGGCCGAGCAGTTGGAGGAACGTATCCCGTGGCGGCGTACGGCGCCGGTGAACTAGAGTCGGCCGGGTGACTGCCGGGTCGGCCGTAGGCCATGCACGAGTGAGGCGCCCGGCCTCGGCATGAGCGCGGCGGGGGTGACCCCGCCCGGGCCCGTCCGAGAGCCGGTGAGGGCACGAGCCCCGCCTCTCGTCTCCGTTTCCCCGTCCCGCGCGCCGCTGCGGCGCGCTTCACCACGGATACCGAAACCCGGAGACGAACCCACTCATGTCCCACGCACAGCACACGCCGCCCGCCCTGCCGACCACCGGCGCCCACCTCAACCACATCGTGGTGTTCGCCTCGCGCCGCCAGCTGTCGGCGGATTTCCTGGCGGCCGTCCTGGACCTGGAGGTCGGTGCGCCCTTCGGGCCGTTCCTGCCGGTCGACCTGGGCAACGGCGTGACCCTCGACTACTACGAGAAGCGGGACGAGCCGATCCAGCCCCAGCACTACGCGTTCCTCGTACCCGAGGAGCGGTTCGACGCCATGATCGGCCGCCTGGAGGCGCTCGGGGTCGCCTACTACGCCGACCCGAGTCACACCGAACCCGGCCGCGTCAACGACCTCTTCGGCGGACGGGGCGCCTACTTCGACGACCCGGACGGCCACAACATGGAGATCATGACCCGCCCGTACGTCCGTCCCTGATGCGTCCGTGACGACATAGACCCGTTTCACCGGATTCATCGACAGGACCCGGGCCTCCTCCTCGGAGGTACCCGGGTCCCATGCGGCAGGTCTCGCCCGCGGCGACTATGTGGTGCGAGGGGGTGTGCCCTTGGTCAGTCGACGCTGGGCAGGATGTGGGGCTCTGCGAGGTCCTCCTCGTAGCCCGCGAGGCGGATCGGGGCCGACCGGGCCCACACGTCAAGGCTGCCGAGCTCGTCGGCCCGCCGGCCGGCGCGCTCGCCGCGTTCCTTGGGGCGCTGATCTCGATTCGTCTTCTCCGGTGTCACCGCGCACTCCTTATGTGTCGGTCACCCTCGGGACGCACGCGCCGGTCCTGCTGCGCCTGACGCCCGTATGGGTCTCATGTCAAAAGCAGTTCGGACGCGGTGGCGCCGGTCGACTCACGGGAGAGCAGGCGGTGGTGAACCGGCGTGTCCCATGACGGACCGTGGGTGTGGGTAGGACCCCGTACTGCTGTCCGTCCGGAACAGATTAACCAAATGAGCGGGCCCCCGCTCGATGGGGCTGAAAACGACCGGTAACAATCGCGCGTCATCCAGTGTTCAACTCGGGTTTAGAGGACGATTTGTTCACTTAAGGGCGATTCGAGTACCACCCGAACGGCGTACAAGGGCGTAGACGCTTTCGACACGGTTACGCAGTTCAAGTGCCGTTGGCTGAGTCGAAAGCTCGCCATGATCTGCTGCCGCACGGCAACGGCTGTCTCGCAGGAGGACTGACGCATGGAGCTGCGCAGCGTCGAGGAGCTGATGGATCTTCTGTACACCTGCCGGGGCACCAGGGACGCCCCGGACCACGACCGCCCGCCGGTCGACCTCCACGACCACGCGCTGCGGACCGCCGCGCTGCTGCGCCGCGGCCGCCCGGCCGACAAGGAACTGCAAGTGGCGGGCCTGGTGCAGCCCGTCGGCGGACTGCTGTGGCCCGGCGATCCGGCCGCGCGCGCCGACCACGCGGCCCACGCGGTGCGCGCCCTGCTCGGCGAGCGGGTCTCCCGGCTCGTACGCCGGTGCCCTCGCCGGGACGCCGTCGCCGACGACGACCTCCTCACCCTGCGCCAGGCGAGCGAGGAGGGCCGCACGGCCGGGTTCGACGCCGGGGTCCTGGAGGACTGGCGCACGGTGCTGGACCTCCTGGCGGCGCGCAACTCCCGTCTCGGGGCTGTCGACTGACGGCTCGTCATGAGACCGTACGCCGATGGTGTCGTCGTCGTACGGGCTGAAGGGCAGAGCCGCCGTGATCACGGGGGCGACGCGCGGGATCGGGCTGGCCGTCGCCCGGCACCTGGTGAACGCCGGGGCGCTGGTGTGCGTGAGCGCGCGAGACGCCGACGAGGTACGGCGCACCGCCGAGGAACTGGGCGGCATCGGGCTCGCGGGCGGTGTCGCCGACCCCGGCCATCCCCGGCGCCTGACCGAGCTGGCCCTGCGCGAGTTCGGCCGCCTCGACATCCTGGTCAACAACGCGGCGACCAACCAGCCGTACGGGCCGCTCATGGACGTCGCCCCCGAAGCCTGGAGCGAGGCCTTCGCCGTCAACGTCGAGGCACCGCTGCGGCTCGTCCAGTGCGCGTGGCGGGCGTGGATGTCGGAACACGGCGGCACGGTGGTCAACGTGTGCACGGAGGGCGCCGGACACGTCGGCCCGAACGTGGGCGCGTACGGCACGAGCAAGGCGGCCTTGCTGCATCTGACCCAGCAGCTGGCGGGTGAGCTGGGGCCCCGGGTACGGGTGAACTCCGTCTCCCCCGGCCTGGTTCGCACCGAGATGGCCCGGTTCGTATGGGAACCGGGCGAGCGTGAGGTGGCGGCCGGGCTCCCGCTGGGGCGGATCGGGGAGCCGGAGGACGTCGCCCGGGCGGTGGTGTGGCTGGCGTCGGACGCGGCGGAGTGGGTGACCGGCGCGGACCTGGTGGTGGACGGGGGTACCCGAGCAAGGGCAGCGCGCACCCCGGCCTTTCAGGGGCGCGGGGCTGTATGAATTTGCGGCTCCGCCGCGTGGGCGCGACTAGCCACACTCAACCCGCGGACACATCCCCTACCACTTCCCAGGTGCGTAATCCTTCAAGAACACCCCGTACAGATCCTCCCCCGCCTCACCCCGCACGATCGGGTCGTACACACGCGCCGCCCCGTCGACAAGGTCAAGCGGCGCATGGAACCCGGCCTCCGCAAGCCGCAGCTTGTCGTAGTGGGGCCGCTCGTCCGTGATCCACCCCGTGTCGACCGAGGTCATCAGAATCCCGTCGGCCTGGAACATCTCCTGCGCACTGGTCCGCGTCACCATGTTCATCGCGGCCTTCGCGGCGTTCGTGTTCGGATGCCCCGCACCCTTGTACCCGCGCCCGAAGACACCTTCCATCGCCGAGACGTTCACGACGTACGCCCGCCCGCTCGCCGCCTTCTTCGCGGCTTCGGCCATCGCGGGACGCAAGGCGCTGATCAGGATGAACGGTGACGTGTAGTTGCAGAGCTGGGTCTCCAGCAGCTCCACCGGGGAGATCTGGTCGATCGTCTGCACCCAGGTGTTGGAGTCGACGACGTCGGGGACCAGACCGCCCGCGTCGATCGCAGTGCCGTCGAGGTGCCGCTCGACACTGGCGTTGCCCGCGACCAGGGCGAGGTCGGCGACCTTCTGCGCGTCGAGGCCGCTGGTGCCGAGCGGCAGCGCGGCGAGGCCGTCGACCGCGCCGGAGTTGAAGGCTCCGATGACGTGGTGGGCGGGGAGTTCCCCGGCGGGCAGCGGGGCGCTCTCGCCGTCGACCAGGGCGGCGTAGGCGGCGGGCAGCCGGCGCACGGTCTGCGTCGCGTTGTTGACGAGGATGTCGAGGGGGCCGGCGTCGGCGACCTGCTCGGCGAGGGCCACGGCCTGCGCCGGGTCGCGCAGGTCGATGCCGACGACCTCCAGGCGGTGTATCCAGTCCGCGGAGTCGTCCATCGCCTTGAAGCGGCGGATGGCGTCCTTCGGGAAGCGCGTGGTGATCGTGGTGTGCGCGCCGTCGCGCAGCAGCCGGAGCGCGATGTACATGCCGATCTTGGCGCGGCCGCCGGTGAGCAGGGCGCGCTTGCCGGTGAGGTCGGCGCGGACGTCGCGCTTCTCGCGGTTCACGCGGGCGCAGTCGGGACAGAGCTGGTGGTAGAAGTAGTCGACTTCCACGTACCGGGCCTTGCAGGTGTAGCAGGAGCGCGGGCGCTGGAGTATCCCCGCGATCCTGCCCTCGTCGGTGGTCGAGGAGGGCAGCAGTCCCTCGGTCTCGTCGTCGATGCGCTGGGCGGAGCCGGTCGCCGTGGCCTCCGTGACCGCCTTGTCGTGGGCGGTCTTGGCGGCCCGGCGCTCCTGGCGGCGGCGCTGCTTGACCGTGCGGTAGACGCCCGCGGTGGCCCGGCGCACGGCGACCGCGTCCGGGTGGTCGACCTCCAGCTTGTCGAGTTCCTCGAGCACGCTGAGGCAGACGGCGAGACGCTCCGGGTCGATGCCGGGTCCGTACGAGAGCCCGCTCGCCTCGTCCATGGCCTGCGGGCCGTCCTCTGTCACCGTCATCGCCGCTGTCGTTCCCTGCTCTGCCGTCGCGGCGCGCCGGTCGCGCCCGCATTCGAAGGGCGAATTTTACGGAGCACCGGGCCGGACCGCCAAACTCGCCCCTTTTCAGGACTCGCAGGCGGTGATCAGCGTCTGCACCTCCTCGGCGATGGCGGCCGCGAACAGGTCGAGATCGGGGACGGCCTCGGCGTCGGCGACGAGCCCGTAGTGGACGCTGCCCCGGTACGTGGAGACCGCCACCGCCAGGGAGTGGCCGGGGGGCAGCGGGGCGAAGGGGAACACGGCGGTGAGCGGGTGGCCGCCGAGTTTCAGGCCGAGGCTGGGCAGGGGCACGCTGGTCACCAGGATGTCGAACCAGAGCCGTGCCGCCTGGCCGACCAGCGGGCCGCCGAGCCGGTGGGCGAGGGCGGGGACGTGGTCGGCGAGCAGGGCGACGGCGCCCGCGCCCCGGTTGGGGCCGGCGTCCTTGTTGCGGTCCATGGCGGTACGGACCGAGGCCAGGCGCGCCAGCGGGTCCGCATCGTCCACCGGAAGCCGTATCAGGTAGCCGGAGAGCCGGTTGCCCTGGGGGCAGGCGGTGCGGGGGCGGCGCTTGGAGACGGGGATCAGGGCGCGGGGCGCCACGCCCTCGCTGCCGTCGCCGCGCTCGTCGAGCCAGCGGCGCAGGGCGCCCGCGACGACGGCGATCAGCACGTCGTTGACGGTGCCGCCGACGGTCTTGCGGACGCGGTGCACGTCGTCGAGGTCGAGCATTACTCCGGCGGTGCGACGGGTCCCGCTCGGCTCGCAGGTGAGCGCGGGGGTGGAGCGCACGTCGAGGGAGGAGCGGGCGACGGAGGCGCCGATGTCCAGGGCCCGGGACACGTCGGACAGGGCGCCGCGCAGCAGTCCGGGCAGGTCGCGCACGTCCGGCAGCAGCGGGCGCGGGGCCGCGGCGGGGCGGGGCCGGGGCGCCGGCAGGTCCATCGGGTCCATGAGGCCCGCGGCGAGGGTCAGTGCCCGGAGCCCGTCGGCCAGTGCGTGGTGGAACTTGAACAGCACCGCGAAGGAGTCCCCGTCCTCGCCGGGCAGCACATGGGCCTCCCAGGGCGGCCGGCCGCGCTCCAGCGGACGCCCCATGAGCCGGCCCGCCGTCGCGTGGAAGTCGGCGGTCGGGGCGTGCAGCCGCACATGGTGCTGGGCGTCGAAGTCCGGGTCGGCTTCCCGGGCCGCGCCGCCGAAGGCGTGCGGCCGGCGCAGGGCCGAGGGCAGCGGCTGCCACACGTCGCGGATGCGCATGCGCAGTCCGGGGACGCCGGCGGCACGGGCCGCGAGCAGGTCCGCGGCGTGGGCGCCCGCGGCCGGCGAGTGGGCCGGGAAGGTCCCGAGCGCCCCGAGGTGCATCGGGTGCTCGGCGGACTCGAGGTTCCAGAACGCCAGGTCGAGAGGAGCGAGCAGGTCAGCAGTCAAGGGCTTGCCTCGCGTCGACGACGGGGTGGGTCAGCAGTCAACCGCCCCCAGCCGATTACGGTCAAGTACGATCAGTCTACGTACAGTTAACAGCAGATTAAGTCCCGCCCCGGCGAGAGGGGCGGGACTTATGGTGCATGTGATGTCAGTCCAGCACAGGTTGCGCCGCCGGGCACCCCGTGGGAGTCACCCGGGAGGCGTCACGGATCAACGCCTCGTGCGCGGCCTTGAGGCGGGCCGTGTCCGGTTTCAGTACCGCCCGGTCGTACGTCAGGAAGCCGTTCAGCTCACCCTCGACGTCCGCGATCTGGGTGTACACGGCACCGTTGCTGCCCCGGCAGACCAGGGCCCGGACCTCGTCGAGCTTGGTCAGATAGTCCTCGGTGTAGGTGGCCGGGTCGACGTCGACGTACGACTGCTGCACCGACCAGGCATGGCCGGGTACCGCCAGCCCGAGGCCGCCGTACTCGCCGCTGACCAGGGCACGCTCACCGTCCGGGCGCGGTGGCAGGGCCGGGCTGGGGTAGCCGTGCTCGTCCATGAGGTCGCCGGTGCCGCCGTCGGCGCCGAGGTTCAGCCCGGACTGGCCGTTGACCAGCCGGGTGGGGTCCCAGGCCTTGGCCTGCTCGGCGACCCGGCCCACGTCGTACTGGCCCCAGCCCTCGTTGAAGGTCACCCACATGACGACCGACGGGCTGCTGATGTGCTCGTCGATCATCTCCTTCAGCTCGCGCTCGTACCGCGCGCGGGAGGACGCGTTCGGGTTCACCCCGGCCGTCATCGCGGGCATGTCCTGCCACACCAGCAGCCCGAGCCGGTCGGCCCAGTAGAACCAGCGGTCCGGCTCGACCTTGATGTGCTTGCGGACGGAGTTGAAGCCGAGCCGCTTGTGCGCCTTCAGGTCGTAGGCCAGGGCCTCGTCGGTGGGCGCGGTATGCAGGCCGTCCGGCCAGAAGCCCTGGTCGAGGGTGGCCATCATGAAGACCGGCTCGCCGTTGAGGACCGTGCGCGGAACGCCGTTCACCTTCTCGACGGCGATGGAGCGCATCCCGAAGTAGCTGCCGACCCGGTCGGCGCCGACCCTCACCTTGAGCTTGTAGAGGAAGGGGTCGTCGGGGGACCACAGATGCGGGTCGCGCACGGTCAGGGTCAGCGGGCTGCCGGTACGGCCGCTCGCGGTGGCCACCTCGCGCTTCCCGTCGTAGGCCGTCGCGGTGATCGGTACGCCGTCCCGGACGCCCCGGGCCTGGACGGTGAGCTTCTCGCCGGCCACGTCCGGGGTGAGCTCGAGGGAGTCCGCGTGGTCGCGGGCCACCGGCTCCATCCAGACCGTCTGCCAGATGCCGGAGGACGGGGTGTACCAGATGCCGCTGGGGTCCAGGCGCTGCTTGCCGAGCGGCGGGTTCTCGCCGGACGCCGCGTCGGTGGGGTCGTAGACGCCGACGATGAGTTCCTGGGTGCGGCCGGGCTTCAGCGCGTCGGTGATGTCGGCCGTGAACTTGTCGTAGCCGCCCTCGTGCTCGGCCACCTTGGCGCCGTTGACGTACACCTCCGAGCGCCAGTCGACGCCGCCGAAGTTGAGCTTGAGCCGCTTGCCGGAGCCGATGTCCCAGTCGCGCGGGACCGTGAAGGTGCGGCGGTACCACATGCGGTCCTCGTGCCGTTCGATGCCGGAGAGCCGGGACTCCACCGGATACGGGACGAGGATGCGCTCCTTCAGGTTCTTGCCGACGGGCGGCTGCTCGCCGGCCTCGGCGGCGGCGAACTGCCAGCGGCCGTTGAGATTGCGCCAGGCGTCCCGGGTGAGCTGCGGGCGCGGGTACTCGGGGTGGGCGTTGTCCGGCCCGACCTCGTCGGCCCAGCGGGTGCTCAGCTGGTGCGTCGAGCGGTTGGGGCCGCTGCTCCAGAACTCCTTGACAACGTTGCCTTCGGTGTCGGAGAGACCGCCCTGACCGTCGTAGCGGATGTCGGCGGTGCCGCGGGCCGTGCCGGTCTTGTTGCCGACGACCGGCTCGTCGAGGGCGACCAGGAGGGACGTGGGGTCGGACGGGTCCGGTCGCGCCGCGCCCAGGGGCCACTCGGCGCCGCCGATCACCGCCTTGAGGTGGTCGGTGAAGCCGGCTGGGGGTGCGGTCAGGGGCTGGGCGAAGTCCAGCTTGAGCGTGCGGCCGGTGGCCTGGACCGTGGCCGCGAGGGCTCCGTCGTAGTCGAAGCCGTCGGGAAGGCGGAACGCCGACTGCGGGACAGGCTCCTTGCCGCCGCCGGGCCGGGTCCAGCGGAGGTGGAGGTTGGAGCCGCCGTAGTGCTCGAAGTACTCGACCTTGATGTCGTAGGCCTTGCCCGCGGTCAGGTCGACCGGCTGGGCCGTCTGTTCGCGGTCCCAGTCGTCCACCCAGTGGTCGATGACGGGCTTTCCGTCGATCCAGAGGCGGAAGCCGTTGTCGCCGATGACCGAGAACGTGTGGGCGCCGGTCTTCTCCGGGACGATCTTTCCGGTCCAGCGGACGCTGACGTCGTCCGACCGGCCGGTGGTGAAGTTCAGGCGCGGCTCCAGGTTGTCGAAGTCGAGGTCCTGGTCGAAGGTCGTCGCCTTGAGGGTGTGGAAGTCGAAGGCGCCGGGGGCGGAGTGCGTGTAGTACTCGCCCTTGAGGCCGTAGATCTCGGCGGGGTCGTCCGCCAGGGCGGGGGCCGCGGTCAGGCCGGTGAGGGCGAGGAACGCGGCGAGCAGTAACGCGAGCCGGTTTCTGAGGGGTCCGGTACGCACGGAACCTCCGTTTACAACGATGTCATGTGCGGGCGCAGGCATGACAACACGGATTCCGTTCTTCGTCCAGAGGCAGGACAAAGTCCCCGGCCCGGGTCGGGGTCAGGTGACCAACTGGTCCTTTCCCAGGGCGATCACGCCGCCCTTGGACACCGTGTACAGCTCGGCGTCCCGCTCCGGGTTGACGCCGATCGTCGCGCCCGGCGGCACCTCGACGTTCTTGTCGAGGACGGCGCCGCGCACCACCGCGCCCCGGCCGATGTGCACGTTGTCGTGCAGCACGGAGCCCTGTACGACGGCGCCCGGGTCCACCACGACACCCGGCGACAGCACGGACCGCGTGACCTGGCCACGCACGAGGCAGCCCGCGCTGATGATGGACTCGCTGGCGATGCCGCCGGCGTTGAAGCGGGCCGGCGAGAGCTGGTACGAGTGCGTGTAGATGGGCCAGCTGCGGTTGTACAGGTTGAAGGCGGGACGCTCGGCGATCAGGTCCATGTGGGCCTCGTAGTAGGCGTCCAGTGTGCCGACATCCCGCCAGTAGCCCTGGTCGCGGGTGGTCTCGCCGGGCACGTGGTTGGCGCTGAAGTCGTACAGCGCGGCCTCGCCCCGGTCGGTGAGCTGGGGCAGGATCGAGCCGCCCATGTCGTGCACGGAGGCCTCGTCCTCCGCGTCCCGCCGCAGCGCCTCGATGAGGGCCTTGGTGGTGAAGATGTAGTTGCCCATGGAGGCGAAGACCATGTCGGGGTCGTCCGGCAGGCCGGGCGGATCCGTCGGCTTCTCCAGGAAGCGCTCCACCGTCTGGCCGTCCGAGCCCGGCGTGATCACGCCGAACGACGAGGACTCGGTGCGCGGCACCCGGATCCCGGCCACCGTCACGCCCGCACCGCTGTCGATGTGCTGGGCGAGCATCTGGCGGGGGTCCATACGGTAGACGTGGTCGGCGCCGAAGACGGCGACGTACTCGGGCTGCTCGTCGTAGACGAGGTTCAGCGACTGCAGGATCGCGTCGGCGCTGCCCAGGTACCAGCGCGGGCCGAGGCGCTGCTGGGCGGGCACGGGGGTGACGTAGTTGCCGAGCAGGTTGGACATCCGCCAGGTGGTGGTGATGTGCCGGTCCAGCGAGTGCGACTTGTACTGCGTCAGGACGCAGATGCGCAGGATGTCGCCGTTGACGAGGTTGGACAGCACGAAGTCGACCAGGCGGTAGGTGCCGCCGAAGGTGACCGCTGGTTTGGCACGGTCCGCGGTGAGCGGCATCAGGCGTTTGCCCTCGCCGCCGGCCAGCACGATTCCCAGGACCGAAGGACCACCACGCCGCATGGCCGCTCCCCTCACGCCGATTTCCCGATGCCTGCCCCTGTGCGGGACGCGCTATGCCTGTTTCAGGATCTCCTCGTAGAGCCGGACCGTGCGGCGGGCCACCGCGTCCCAGCCGAACTCACCGACCGCTCGCTCCCGCCCGGCCTCGCCCATCCGCCGGGCCCTCTCCTGGTCGCCCAGGACGCTGTCCATGGCCCGGGCGAGACCCGCCTCGAAGTCGTCACCGGCCGGGACGAGCAGGCCGGTGACACCGTCGTCCACGACCTCGGGGATGCCGCCGACCGCCGAGGCCACCACGGGCGTGCCGCAGGCCATCGCCTCCAGGTTCACGATGCCGAGCGGCTCGTACACCGAGGGGCAGACGAACAGCGCGGCGTGCGTGAGGAGCTGGATCACCTCCGGGCGCGGCAGCATCCTCGGGATCCAGAACACGCCGTCGCGGACGCTGCTCAGCTCCCCGAACAGCTCGCGGAACTCCTGGTCGATCTCCGGCGTGTCCGGTGCTCCCGCGCACAGCACGACCTGCGCGGCCGGGTCGATGTCCCGCACCGCGCGCAGCAGGTGGGGCACGCCCTTCTGCCGGGTGATACGGCCGACGAACAGCACGTACGGGCGGGAGCGGTCGAGTCCGATCCGGTCCAGGGCGTCCGTGCCGTGGTCCGGCCGGTAGAGGGCGGTGTCGATGCCGTTGTGCACGACGTGGACCCGCTCCGGGTCCAGTGCGGGGTAGCAGCCGAGGATGTCCTCGCGCATGGCCCCGGACACGGCGACCACCGCGTCGGCGGCCTCGATCGCAGTGCGTTCGGCCCAGCTGGACAGCTCGTAGCCGCCGCCGAGCTGCTCGGCCTTCCAGGGGCGCAGCGGCTCCAGGGAGTGGGCGGTCATCACGTGTGGGATGCCGTACAGCAGCTTGGCGAGGTGGCCGCCGAGGTTGGCGTACCAGGTGTGGGAGTGGACCAGCTCGCGGCCCTCCAGGGCGGCGGCCATGGCGAGGTCCACGGAGAAGGTGCGCAGCGCGTCGTTGGCGCCGTCGAGCGTGGACCAGGGCCGGTGGCGCCGCACACCGTAGGCGCGGCCCTCGCCCCAGCAGTGCACGTCCAGGTCGACCAGGTCTCTGAGCTCCCGGGCGAGGAACTCCACATGGACGCCCGCACCGCCGTACACATCCGGCGGGTACTCCCGGGTCAGCAGTCCCACTCGCACCCGCAACTCCCTGCTCTCAGCGGCCGTTCCCCTTCATGGTCACCCAGATGGGGCGTGTGGGGAAGAGCGGGGCGGCGTCGTGAAGCAACAGTCGCCGCAGACGCCCCCGCCGGGCACCCGGTAGTACAGACAGCAGCTGCGGCGCCGGAAGGCGGTGCCGGTGAGGGTTCCGGTGCCGGCGAGCAGGGGGTGCGCGAGGAGTTCGGCGGCCAGGGAGCGGGCCCGGGCGGCGGTGTCCGCACGGTCGTGCCGCCGGGCCCAGCGGTCGAGTTCGCGGGCGGCGCCCGCCAGCGCGGAGGCGGCGTTCCCGCGCAGCAGGCCGGGGGCGAGGCGGTGGTGGGCGCGCAGGGCCGCGGCCAGGGGTTCGAGGTGGCCGTCGAGGACGGTGTCCGCGAGCGTCGCCGCGCCCGCCCCGGGGAGCGGCCGTACGTCCCTGAGCCACAGGTCGTCGGGGGCGCTGGCGTCGGCGTCCCAGTGCAGCAGCCGGGCGTCGAGGTCGGGGACGCTGCCGTAGAGGACGGCGCAGCCGAGCGCGACCGACCAGAGGCGGGCCGCGAGGCCGAGGTGGGCCACGGACGCGGCGACGCGCAACTCCGGGGCGTGGAGGGCTCCGGCCACCTTGCGGACGCGAAAAATCAGGGGATTTCCGTACTCGTCCGGTGACGTTTCGCGGTAGGCCTGTGCGAGAGTGGGAAGAGGCCTGGCCGCCGCTCCTTCCGTGCGCAGCACGAAGAAGCCGCCGAGCGGGCGGAGTGCGGCGAGGTCGGGGTCGAGGTCCACGAAGACCAGTAGTACCAAGGCCCCTAGGGGACGCGACCCGGTGGCCCCCGACCGTGGTCACCCGCCTTGGGGATGATGGTGCTCCCCTCGTACTCCATCGGCAGTAGGACCCAATGAGTGCTCAGGGACGACGACGGGAAGACCTGGACACGGCAGGGTGTTGGTCATGAAAGCCGACCTTTCGCCGCGCCGGGCTGAATGCCCCCGCCTCACGCAGAGGAGCAGCCGATGAGCGCCCTCGCGTTGTCCGTCCTGCTCTCCCTCGTTTCCGCCGTCGCGTACGCGGGCGGGGCGATCGTGCAGGAGCGGGTGGCGGAGTCCTCGCCGGGCGAGGAGTACGCGCCGCTGCGCCGGCCGGGCTGGTGGGCGGCGGTCGGGCTCAACGGTCTCGGCGGAGTGCTGCACGTGGTGGCGCTGGCGTACGGTCCGCTGAGCCTGGTGCAGCCGCTGGGCGCGCTGACCATCGTGGTGGCCCTGCCGATGGCGGCGCTGTTCGTCGGCCGCAAGGCGGGTGCCACGGCCTGGCGGGGCGCGATCATGGCGACGGTGGGACTGGCCGGTCTGCTGTCCCTGGTCGCCGCGTCCGACGCGCGGTCGCTGGATACGGCCCAGCGGGTGGCCGTGGCCGTCGTGACCGCCGCTGCGGTCGTGGCGCTGATGATCGCCGCCCGGGCCGCGCACCGGCACCCGGCGGTCCGCAGCATGCTGCTGGCGACGGCGTCCGGTATCGCGTTCGGAATGTCCTCGGTGTTCACCAAGACCGTGGCGGTCGACTGGACCGGCGGTGTGTCGGCGGCCGACGTGCCCTCGCTCGCCGTGATCGGCGTTCTCGCCACGGCCGGCATGCTGCTGTCGCAGGCCGCGTACCGGGGCGCCGGGCTCACGGCCCCGCTGGCCACGCTGACGGTCGTGAACCCGGTGGTGGCGGCCGCGGTCGGCATCACGATGTTCGGAGAATCCTTCCGCTACGGCACGACGGGCACGGCGCTCGCCCTGAGCTGTGGCGTGGTGGCGGCGGGCGGTCTGATCCTGCTGACGACGGAGCGGCTCGCGCAGGGCCGGCCGGAGGAGAGCGCGGCGGGGACGGGGCCGAAGGTCGCCGGTACGGGTCTGGTTCCCGTCGACACGGGCCTCGGGGCATCGGGGACGGTGCCCGAGCCCGCCCGGAGCGGACGGGGCCGGCCGGAGCCGGTGGGTGCCGGGGCCTCGTCCGGGTCCGTGTCCCAGGGGTCAGGTGATTCGGCTGTGACGGTCGACGGCCGGGCCGGAAGCGGGAGTGCGCCGCGCGAGACGGTGAGGGCGTCGCCCGTCGGTGCGGGCACCCTGAGCGGCGTCGCGCCCGGGACCGAGGGGGCGTCGCCTGCCACGGTGGGCAGCTTGGCCGGGGCCGTGAACGCCTCGCCGGAGCCCGCGAGCGCCCCGCCGGCGGCCGTTGGCGCGACGGCCACGGCCGTGAGTGTGCGGCCCGAGACGCTGGGCGTCGGGGCGGTGAACCCCTCGCCGGAGGCCCGGAGCACCGCGCCGGGGATCGGCGTCCTGCCCGAGACCGTGGGCGCGCCGCCCGTAGCCGTGGGGGTGCTGCCCGTAGCCAGGGGCGTGATCCCCGAGCCGCTCGGCGTGGGAGCGCCGAGCGCGGGGACGGGCGACCGTGGCGGGGCCGGTCGCGGCCGGTCCGGGGACGAACCGTTGCCCGTGCCCCGGCCCCTGACCGCCGAGGAGCCCGAGGCCGCCCCGGACATCCCGTACGAGAGCGGGGAATTGCCGGTGTCCTCAGGCCCCGGCGAACGCCGCAGGCTCTCCTACGTGCCCTTCTACGGCATCCCGTACGTCCCGCTGCCCACGGTCGACCGGCACCGCACACGCGTCAGATCGTGACGCCGCCGGCCCTGAGATAGGCCACCGGGTCGACGTCCGTACCGAAGCCGGGCCCCGTCCGCACCTCGAAGTGCAGATGCGGGCCCGAGCTGTTGCCGGTGGAGCCGGAGCGGCCGAGGCGCTGGCCGGCGGTCACCGTCTGCCCGTCCCGCACGGAGATCGCCGACAGGTGGGCGTACTGGCTGTAGCGGCCGTCGGCGTGCCGGACCACGACCTGATAGCCGAAGGAGCCGCCCCAGCCCGCGCTGACGACGCTGCCCGCCGCGACCGACCTGATGGACGTGCCCGTGGGCACGGGGAAGTCGACGCCGGTGTGGTAGCCCTTCGACCAGGACGAGCCCGCCTTGCGGTAGGGCGTTCCCAGGGAGCCGCTGACGGGGGCGACGAGGCCCTGCCGGGCGGTCGACCGTCCGGCGCGGTCCTTGCTCTCGTCCTTGACGCGCTCCTTGGCGTGTTCCTTCGCACGGTCCGGCTTCTTGGGTGACGGGGCCGGCTTCGCGGACGGGGCCGGCTTGGCCGCGGGGCGCGTCTTCGTGGCGCCCTCACCCTGCAGCGCGAGCCGCTGACCGGGCACGATCAGGTCGGGGTCGGCTCCTATGGCCGAGCGGTTGGCGGCGTACAGACCCCGCCAGCCGCCCCGGACCTCCTGGTCGGACGCGATACCGGAGAGGGTGTCGCCCCGGACCACGGTGTACATCTCGGCGTTGCCCGCCCGGGACTGCGGCGTGGACTGCGGCCGCACGTCCTCGATGGAGGTTCCGGGCTTCTTCCGGGCGTCCTTCTTCCCGTCCTTCTTCGCGCTCCCGGAGGCCGGCCGGATGTCGGGCTCGCCTCCGCCCCGGGTCAGTCCGGCCCGTTTCGAGCAGACCGGCCAGGCGCCCGGGCCCTGCCCGTCGAGCACCTTCTCGGCGACGGCGATCTGCTGGTCCTTGGTGGCCAGGTCCGCGCGTCCCGCGTAGGTCCGGCCGCCGTACGCCTCCCAGGTGGACTGGGTGAACTGCAGACCGCCGTAGAACCCGTTGCCGGTGTTGATGCTCCAGTTGCTGGTGGACTCGCAGGCGGCGACCTTGTTCCAGGTGTCCACGTCCGCCGCCTGGGCGGCGGACGTGCCCATGAACGGCAGTGCCATGCCCGCGCCGCCCGCCGTGACGGTGAGTGAGGCGCGGTTGATCCTGTTCGGCTGATACCGGCGGTGCCGGCCGCGTACGGCCATCGGGTGCCCCCCCTAGACATGCGTCAGGAGGGGCAAAAGTAAGCGCTGCGAACCGGCCAGAACAAGACGGCTATCAGCCGCCCGGGCGCCCAAATGGCCGGTATGAGGCCCCTGTTGCGCGACGTGCGCCACGGCGGTGCATCGCGTACGCCACCCGGTGCGCGGGTGCGACGTGCGCGGGGACGCATACATCGACTGAGCGCGACGGCGCTTTCGTGCGTATCACGCTGCGCGACGTCGTACGACCCGCGCGTGCGGACGAAGTAGCGGCACGTCAGGATGGTCGACGGGGGCATGCTGGTGGACAGCACCCGCAGCACCGATACCGAGGTCTTTAGGAGCCAACCGAATGAGCAGTACAGCGCAGATCGGCGTCACGGGTCTCGCGGTCATGGGCCGCAACCTCGCCCGCAACTTCGCCCGCAACGGCTACGCGGTGGCGGTGCACAACCGGACGCCCGCGCGCACCCGCGCCCTGGTGGAGGAGTTCGGCGGCGAGGGGGACTTCGTCGCGTGCGAGAGTGCGAAGGAGTTCGTCGCGGCGCTGGAGCGGCCGCGGCGGCTGGTCGTGATGGTGAAGGCCGGTGACCCGACGGACGCGGTGATCCAGGAGTTCGCCCCGCTGCTCGAGCCCGGCGACATGATCATCGACGGCGGCAACGCGCACTTCGCGGACACCCGGCGCCGGGAGCGCGAGCTGCGCGAGCAGGGCATCCACTTCGTCGGCATGGGCGTCTCCGGCGGCGAGGAGGGCGCGCTCAACGGGCCGAGCATCATGCCGGGCGGCCCGAAGGAGTCGTACGACTCGCTGGGCCCGATGCTGGAGAAGATCTCGGCGAAGGCGGCCGACGGTTCGCCGTGTGTCTCCCACGTCGGTCCGGACGGGGCCGGGCACTTCGTGAAGATGGTGCACAACGGCATCGAGTACGCGGACATGCAGCTCATCGGTGAGGCGTACCAGCTGCTGCGCGATGTCGCCGGTTACTCCCCCGCCCAGATCGCGGAGATCTTCCGCACCTGGAACCAGGGCCGCCTCGACTCCTACCTGATCGAGATCACGGCCGAGGTGCTGTCGCACGTCGACACGGAGACGGGCAAGCCGTTCGTGGACGTGGTGGTGGACCAGGCCGAGCAGAAGGGCACCGGCCGCTGGACGGTCCAGATCGCCCTCGACCTGGGTGTTCCGGTGTCCGGTATCGCGGAGGCCGTCTTCGCCCGCTCCCTCTCCGGCCACGCGGCGCTGCGGGAGGCCTCGCGCGGGCTGGCAGGCCCGAAGGCCAAGGCGCTCAGCGAGTCGGAGGCGCGGGCCTTCGCCGACCGGGTGGAGCAGGCGCTGTACGCGTCGAAGATCGTGTCGTACACGCAGGGCTTCCACGAGATCGACGCGGCCCGCGACGAGTACGGCTGGGACATCGACCTCGGTGCGGTCTCCGCGCTGTGGCGTGGCGGCTGCATCATCCGCGCGGCCTTCCTGGACCGGATCCGCTCCGCCTACGACACCCGGCCGGACCTGCCGAGCCTGCTGTCGGACGCGACGTTCGCGCAGGAGATCGCGGACGCCCAGGACGACTGGCGCGAGGTGCTGATCGCCGCGACCCGCGAGGGCGTGCCGACCCCCGGCTTCGCTGCGGCCCTCGCCTACTACGACGCGCTGCGCGCGGAGCGGCTGCCGGCGGCGCTGACGCAGGGGCAGCGGGACTACTTCGGTGCGCACACCTACCGGCGGGTGGACCGGGACGGTTCGTTCCACACGCTGTGGGGCGGGGACCGGTCGGAGGTCTCCGCGTAGGCGCTCGCCGCTGAGGGAACGGTGAGGGGCCGGTGGAGGGCAGCGTTGGCTGTCCACCGGCCCCTTCTCGTTCTCGTTCCGGTGCCGTTCAGGTGAGCGGCGGGCCCGGCTCGGGGCTGGGTACGGGTTCCGGGCCCGGGGGGATCGGTGACGGGTCGGGACCCGGCACGGGGTCCGGCCCCGGGGGCGGGGTCGGGGACGGGGGCGGCGGGGTCGGCTCCGGGCCAGGCGGTGGCTGCGGATCCGGCACCGGGTCGGGGCGCGGCTCCGGGTGCTGGGGATCCGGGCCCGGTGTCGGCCCCGGGTGCACGGGGTCGGGGTGCACGGGGTCGGGAAACGGATTCGTCATGAGGCCCTCCAGCCAGTCGATCGACTCCGGCTCTGGACTACTCCCCCGCCTACCCGGCACCTGCCTCGCCAGTCACTCCGGCGCGGGACGGGCAGGGGGCCAGGTGGGTCAGAAGCGGCCGGGGTGGGCGGACAGCCATTCCTTGGCCGCCGTCAGCAGGTCCTGATCGGCCGGGCGGGCCTCGTCGGGGTGGCGTTCGGCCCATCGGGTGACGTAGGGGCAGAGCGAGGCGACCGGGCTGTGCTCGCGTCCGGCGACGGCGTACAGCTCACGTGCGAGCGAACCCGCGATGCCCTGGCCCTCGTGGGCCGGTTCGACGATCGTGTGCACGGGCACGAGCGCGCGCTCGGGGCTCTCGAGGACGAAGTACTCGATGCGGCCGACGACTTCACCGCCGGTCAGCGCCTCCAGGCGGCCCGCCGCCCGGTCGTCGCGGATCTCCAGGTCCTTCATACGGACATACTCCTGTCCCGTGGTTGTCCGGTCAGGCCCCGACGGCCTGCGGGCTGCGCTGCTGGTCCGAGCCCGGCACCGGCTCGGACGGGTCGGCGCCCAGGGCCGCGATCCGGTTGTCGCGGTCCACGTGCACGACCCTGGGGGTGAGTGCCCGCGCCTCGGCGTCCGTCACCTGTGCGTAGCTGATGATGATCACGAGATCGCCGGGGTGGACCAGATGCGCGGCGGCCCCGTTGATCCCGATCACCCCGGATCCGCGCTCGCCCTCGATGACGTACGTCTCCAGCCGGGCGCCGTTGGTGACGTCCACGATGTGCACGAGCTCGCCGGGCAGCAGATCGGCGGCGTCGAGCAGGTCGGCGTCGATGGTCACCGATCCCACGTAGTGCAGGTCGGCCTGGGTGACGGTGGCTCTGTGGATCTTGGACTTGAACATGGTGCGCAGCACTTTGGACTCCTAGAAGACTGCTCCCCGCTAGCTTTCTGCAGGTCAGGGGCGTCCTTCACTGTACATCGGCATGTCTTCGACTCGAAGACTTTCCGGGACATCGTGCGCCGCAGCGCCCATGCTTCTCACCTGCGCGATCCGCGCGAAGCAAGCTCCCGCCGAGCCGCCGCCCGGGAGCATGAACGGAAGACTGCCCCGGTCCCACGCTGGTTGGATGCTGACTCACCTGATGAGTGACCAGGCAAGTTGAGGGATGGATCGTGGCGGCGCTCAGCCAGGGCAAGCGCGTCGTCACCCATGGACGCAACCTCGGTGGTGCCGACGTTCACGTCCCGGGTGATGAGGCCCCGACGCCAGGGGCTGCTGCGCCCCTACACCCAGCCGCGTTGGGAAGCCCGCATCCCCAGCTGGAACCTGCTCGCCGCACCCAGCCGCTCCTGCAGCTCGCTCACCCGCCGCCGCAGGGTCCGCAGACTCACCCCCAGATGGCGAGCCACCGCCTCGTCCTTCATTCCGGCCGCCAGCAGCCGGGTCAGCGTCCTCTCGCTCTCGGAGAGTTCGCCCTCGGCGGCCGCCTGGCCCAGCGGAGTCGCCTGTTGCCAGGCCAGCTCGAAAAGCTTCTGCAGGGCCTCGGTCACCGCCGAGTGCCACACCACGACGGCACAGTAGCCGCCGGCCACGGAGGCGGTCAGCGGCAACAGCGCCCGGCATCCGTCGACCACCAGCAGCTTGAGCGGCACGGATGGCAACACCCGTGCCTGCTCTCCGAGTTCGACCATCCTGAAGGCGCGGGAGAGCACCTTCGGATCCTCCAGGCCGGTCGCCGCGTAGATCCCGCGAGAGACGATCCCGCGGCTGAGCAGATCGGCCTGGAGATCCACCTGCGGAGCGGCCGGGGCGAGATACGGCGGCGTGTCGAAGAGGCACACCTCGCGCTCCGCGCGCGCGTACATCTCCTCCAGACGGGCCGCGATGGCGCCCTCGCCGGAGGCCACCTCGACGAGCCGGGACGGCTCTTCGCGCAGCAGCCCCGCCTCGTACGCGGTCGCCATCTCCTCGGCGGTGGCGGCGAGCAGCTCGGACTCCGTCTCGCGCCGCCGGATCAGCGCGCGGATCGCCACCCGGGGGTCGACCGCCCGTAACCCGCCCATGGAGTCCGGTGGTTGCAGCAGCCCGAGCGTGAGCAGCCGGTTGCAGGCCTCGCGGACCCGGGCCGGGGAGGCACCGGTCAGCAACGCCCAGCCCGCCGCGCCCGCGTCGGGCTGGTTGAGGACCGCCCGGTACAGCAGCTCGTCGAACGCGGAGACCCCCACCGCGGCCCAGGGGCTCGCGGCGGGGGTCTGCCCTGCCGTGTCGTATGCCGTGTCCACCATGGCTCGACACGGTAGGCGACCTTTGTTAAGGCTGTTGACAGGCCTGGGACACCGCTCGCTTCAGGCCGGTCACTTCAGGTCATCTCCTTCGTGCCGGCTACTTCAGACCGAACGCCCGCAGTACGGTCTGGTCGACCGCGTTGCCGTTCCGGTCGGCGGCCCGCACGCGCAGCGACACGAACTCGGCGCCCTTCGGGTGCTTGAGTTCCAGCTCGCCGCGTTTCACCTTCACCTCCTTCCAGGACGTGCCGTCGTCGTAGGAGACCCATGCCTTCAGGTCAGCGGCCGTGACGCTGCCCGACTGACCGCGCACGGCGAGTCCGAGCGCCGACTTGTGCTTGCGGTCGGCGCGGTTGAGGAGGTCGAGCCCGTCCACGCCGTAGTCGACCGAGATCAGTGGCAGCGCCGTCCGCTGGTCCGTGTGCGCCGAGGTGAAGGACCATTCGGTGTGGGTGCCAGTGGAGTACGCGGCCCAGCCGGCCGTGCGCCGGGCGTCGAGCACGAGGCGGTACGAGGCTTTCGCCGCCGGGACGTCGAAGGTGCCGATTCCGCCGAGTGCGGTGTCGCCGACCAGCTGTCCGTCCTTGTACAGCGTGCCCTTCGCGGTGTCCTGGACGTTGTCCACCGACCCGTAGTGCTCCGGCGCCGAGTCGCTCAACTCCGGGATCGCGAAAGTGAGTTTGTCGCCGGTGCGCTGGGAGAGGCCGTACTGCTGGCTGGTCGCCGGGCGGACGACCTGGCGCAGCCAGTCCTCGGCGGGCAGCTTGCCCGCCTTGTCGAAGGTCCGCAGGGAGTTCCACTGAGGCTTGGACGCGTTCGTGTCGGGATAGACGGCGTGCCAGATCCGGCTGTCGGAGACGTTGTAGTACTCGGTGCGCTCCGTGCCGAGCCGTACGTTGTTGGTGGTCGCGATGTCGGCGGCCTGCCAGGGACGGAACCGGTACACGGCGTCCTTGCCTACCTGGCCGGCCCGGCCCGCGTGGTAGCGAACCGTCTGCTTCACCGTGTTGGAGCTGTTCAGGTTGTATGTCTGGTTGGCCGAGACGGCGTCCGTCTGCGGGAACATCACGTTGTACACGTACGGGCTGACCGCGGTGCCCTTGAGCCTCAGGTTGACCTTCTTCCCGCTCTTGAGCAGGGCCCCGAGCTTCGCGCCGTCCTCGCCGGTGGCGGTCATCAGTGGGATGGTCGCGCTCTTCACCCAGGAGATCCAGTACCCGGGCGTGTCGTGATAGGCGAGGACGTAACCGGCCCCGGCCGCAGTGGCGTTGGCCAGTGCCTCGTCCGCCGTGGCGCCGGCGCCCACCCGGACGACCGCCACCTTGCCCTTGACGTCGAGCCCGTCGAAGTCGGCCGCGGTGCCACTGCCCGCGTCCACCGCCCGGACCGTGCGGTCACCGCTGATCTTCACCGGGAAGCCGCTGGACGTCTGTGCGTAGTCGAGGGGCAGCGCGTACTTCTCGGGGCTGGTGACGCTCGCCGTCAGCTCCTTGGCGTACAGACGGAACTTCGAGGAGAACTCGAACATGCCCTCGGTGACCTTCTTGGTGGGTGCCACGTAGATGTGGTCGGTCCACCAGCCCTGGCTGTAGGTCAGGCCCCAGGCGGTGCCCGGGCCCTCCCGGTGCCAGTTGGTGCTGAAGCCCTGGAACTCGGAGTCCTCCTTGGTCTTCGGCTTGATCTCGACCGCCGTGCGGGCGTCGAGGACGACCTCGGTGTTCTTGCCGACCTTGATCTCCGGATCGCCGACGACCGAGGTGGCGACCTCCAGTCCGGCCGCGTCCCGCTGCGAGATCCAGGACGCCATGCTGTACGTACCGGCCGGCACCTTGAACGTGTAGCCGCTGCCGATGAACCCGTACGTCTCCGGATACGCGCCGTTCAGCTCCTGAAGCATGAAGACCGACGCCGAGGTGGACGGCTTGCCGTCGCGGCCCACCAGCGACACCTTCAGGTCGTAGGTCTTCGCCAGCTTCTCGAAGCCGATGGCGGTGGTGACCTGGACGCCGTCGGCGCTCGCGGTGATATGGCCCGTGTACCGGCCCGTCGCCTCATCCGCCGGATCGACCGTGACGGCGACGGTGGCGGTGCCCTTCGGCGGCACGGTCACGGTGTCCGCGTTCAGCGCGGCCTCTGGGAGGGAGGAGGAGACCTTCAACTCCAATGCCTTGTCAGTGGTGTTGGTGTACGTGATGTCCTTGCTGTCCGCCTCGGTGTCGCTCTCCTCGTACCTGCCGAAGCTCAGGGTCGGCGTCGCGAAGACACCCTGATTGACGGCCCGTACGGCCTCGACCCGGCCGTCGCCCTGTTCGAACACGGAGTTGACGGTGTTCGTCTTCGCGGTGGTCGCCAGCGCCTGCTTGACCTGCTGGCCCGTCCAGCCGGGGTGGGCCTGGGCGACCAGCGCGGCGGCGCCGGCGACATGCGGGGTCGCCATCGACGTACCGCTCGACGTCGTGTAGTACTCGTCGACCGGCGTGCCCATGGTGGTGCCGGCCGCGCGGGCCGCAGTGATGGCCGCGCCCGGTGCGGTGATCTCCGGCTTGACCGCGGAGTCGCCGAGGCGTGGGCCCCGGCTGGAGAACGAGGCCAGCTTGTCGGACTTGTCGACGGCGCCCACCGTCAACGCCGAGTCGGCGATGCCCGGGGTGCCCACGGTCTGCTCGGACGGGCCGGAGTTGCCCGCCGCGATCACGAACAGGGTGCCGGTGGACGCTGACAGTTCGTCGACCGTCTCACTCAGCACGTCCGAGGGACCCGAAGCCGTGCCGCCCAACGACATCGACACGATCTTCGCGCCGGAGCGCGCCGCCCACTCCATGCCCGCGATGATCCAGGAGTCCTGGCCGTGACCGGTGTCGTCCAGCACCTTGCCGACCAGCAGCTCCGAGCCCGGCGCCACACCCTTGCGCTTGCCCTCCGAGGCAGCACCCGAGCCGACGATCGTGGACGCCACATGGGTGCCGTGGCCGTGACCGTCCCGCACTGCCTGGTCCGGCACGAAGCTCTTCGTCTCGCCGATCTTCCCGGCGAGATCAGGATGACCGGCGTCCACGCCCGTGTCCAGGACGGCGACCTTGACGCCCTTTCCGTCGTAACCCGACTTCCACACCTCGGGCGCGCCGATCTGCGGCACGCTGACATCGAGGGACGCCTCCACCTTGCCGTCGAGCCAGATCTTGTCGATGCCCTCGCCGAGCCGCTTCGCGGCCTTCGCCGTGGGTTCGGTGCCGAGTGCGGGCGCGATGTCGGCCCAGAAGGCGGGCGACTTCTTCGCGCTCAGCGCGGCGCCGTCGATCGTGGGCAGCGCGAGCGTCCGGCGCGCGCCGTCGGGGGTCGCGCTGCCCTTCGTGTACGTCGCGATCACCGGGGTGGTGCCGGTCTTCGCGTCCGCGTACCCCTGCCGCACGAGCTGGGTGACGTTGAACAGGGCCGGGTCGAGACGGCCCGCGTTCACCAGCGGGATCGCGTCCGCCGGCAGGACACTGACCTCGCCGTCCTTCTCGCTCGACACGAAGGTGGCGGCCGCACGCCCCTTGCCGCACTGCACGTCGACGGCGTGCTTGCCGTCCGGGCCGACACTGAGCGAGACGGTGTCGCCGGTGATGAGGGTGACGGTCTGCGTCTTCGTGGCCGCTGTCTCGGCGCTGCTCCGCACGGGCGGTGCGTCCGGTGCGGTGGCCCGCGGTCCGGAACCGGCCGCGGCGGGCGTGATCGCGCCCGTGAGTAGTCCTGCCGCTCCTGCCACTGCCCAGAGGGCGTGGAGTCTTCGCATGGGTGGCGTCCTCCCCTGAACGCTGACAACGCTTCCGGCTAGTGAGCGGAAGCCAGTGATCAGAGTGAGCGCTGCGCGGAAATCGGCTCAAGGGAATCCTGTGGCCGAGGAGTGCCAATGCCTTCTTCGGCCATGGGAGTTGGCGGTTTCCGTGGGTCCCGTCGTCGAACTTCCGTGTTCGCCCGGAGGACGAGCCCGGGCCGCGCCCCCGCACGGTCAGCCGCGCGGCTTCGGCTCAGTCGGAGCACAGGGTTTGACGGGCGTGCGGGAGACCCGCGGCAGGCCGGCGCCGGTGGAACCGGTCTGTCCGGAGCCAGAACATGGAGTCGGAGGCGTCGGGGCTGTCCAGCCGAGATGCGGCGGCTGATCGGCATCCTGCGCGACGCGGGCGGCGTAAGAACGCTGAAGAGGCTTCCGTTCCGGAAAATATGCGGCACAGGTTCGTTCTCGCAGCTAATCTTGCGGTGATGCATTGACCGGGACCAAGGCGCCCGGATAGAAAGATCACGACCAGGATCGCGATCGCGAGTCCGGTTCATACAGCTCTGCCCGGGGGATTTTGCTTTGCCGCACACAGATGCACTTCGTCCTGCCCGCGTCCTCGTGGTCGAACCCGCCTCCTCCGGAGGCGCCACCCTGATCGGCGTGGCGGCCGAGATGGGACTGCGGGTCGTCGTCGCCACCGCCGACTCCGGCGACCGCCGGCTCTCCGGCGCTGTGCGCGCGGCGGCCGACTCGGTGCTGACGGTGGAGACCAACGACCAGGCCGCCCTCGAAGCGGCCGTGCTCGAACTGCACCGGGCCGAGCCGTTCGAGGCGGTACTGCCGGGCTCCGACATCTATGTGACGGCGACCGCGCGCGTCGCCGCGGCACTGGACCTGCCCGGCCTGCCCGTGGCGACCGTCGACCGGGTGCGGGACAAGAGCGTCATGCGAGCCGCCGTGGCGGAGGCCGGGCTGCGCACTCCGCGCTTCGCCCAGGCGACCACCGACGCCGAACTGCGCGCCGCGGCCGAACAGGTCGGCTTCCCCTGCGTGCTGAAGCCGGTCGCCTGCTCCGGCAGCATCCACGTCAGCCGCGCCGACGACCTCGACCAGCTCACCGCCGCGTTCCAGCGGCTCGTGACCGACCCGGAGCCCGACATGGGCAAGCTGCACGAGCACCGGGTGCTCGTCGAAGAGTACGTCCAGGGCCCCGAGTTCAGCGCCGACGGCTATGTCCTGGAGAGCGGCGAGGTCACCGTCGTCGCCCTCAGCCGCACGCTGCTCGGCCCCGAGCCCGACTTCGTGGAGCTGGGCCACCTCACCCCGGCGCTCGTCGACGACGCCACCCTGAAGAACGTCGAGGCGTACGTCGGCGACGTCGTCCGCGCCGTCGGCATCACCAGCGGCCCCTTCCACTGCGAACTGCGCCTGACCGCCGACGGTCCGGTACTCATCGAGATCGGGGCCCGGCTGCCGGGCGACCGAATCGTGGAGCTGCTGCGGCTCGTGACCGGCGTCAGCCTGCCCAGGGTGGCCGTCGCCACCGCGCTCGGCATCGGCCTGGAGGCGGCCGGCGCCTTCGCGCGGCCGCAGGCCGAGAGCGCCGGCATCCGCTTCTTCTCCGCCGCGGGCCGCTCCTCGTACCAGGAGCTCACCGGGTGGCCGGAACTGGAGGCACTGCCGGAAGTCACCGAGACCGCCGTGTACTTCGCGCCGGGCGAGACCATCCCGGGCGTCGAGGACTGCCGCTCGCGCCTCGGCCACGCCCTGTTCACCGCCGACTCGCCGCAGGGCGCCCTGGACCGCTGGCAGGCGCTCGGTGACCTCGTCGTCCCGGCCTGACCCGCCGGTTCCCGCCATGAACGCACACATACTCGACTACGCGGCCGTCGGCATCGGCCCCGCGAACATGAGCCTCGCCGCGCTCGCGCATCCGGTCGAAGGGCTGCGCGGCGCCCATCTGGAACGCCGTGAGAGCTTCTCCTGGCACCCCGGACTGCTGCTGCCCGAGGCCACCCTCCAGGTCTCGCTGCTCAAGGACCTGGTGACGCTGGTCGATCCGACCAGTCCCTTCTCGTTCCTGTCGTTCCTCGCGAGTGAGGGCCGGCTCTACCGGTTCCTGGCCGCGGACTTCCCGGCCGTCCTGCGCGCCGAGTTCAACCAGTACCTCCAGTGGGTCGCCGGGCGACTGCCGAGCCTGATCTTCGGGGCGGACATACGCAGCGTGGACTTCCACGACGGGGCCTTCCATCTTCGCACCGGCGCAAACGAAATGACGGCACGTCATCTCGTGCTCGGCACCGGTCTCACCCCGTCCGTCCCCGAGCCGTTCCGTCCCTTGCTCGGCCCCACCGTCTTCCACTCCGGGGAGTTCCTGCTGCGGGCCCCCGAGGTGACCGGACAGCGGGTCGTCGTGGTCGGCGGCGGCCAGAGCGGCGCGGAGATCGTGCGCCACCTGGCGGCCGGCGCGGCCCCCAGGAGCATCACCTGGGTCAGCCGGCGCTCGTCGTTCCTGCCGATGGACGACTCGCCGTTCGCCAACGACCTCTACACGCCCGACTACGTGCGCCGCTTCCACGCGCTGCCCTCCGACCACAAGGCCCGGCTCCTGGAGCGGCAGAAGTTCACCAGCGACGGCATCGACCTCCAAGTCCTCCAGGACATCTACCGGTTGAGCTACCGCGACGAGTTCATCGAGAACAACCCCGGCAGGCTGCGCTTCCTGGCGGACTGCGCGGTCACCGCGATCGAGGGCGGCCCCGACGAATGGAAGCTCGTCGTCGAGTCCTCGGGCCCGGACGACGCACCCGCTGCGCTCGCGGCCGATATCGTGATCCTGAGCACCGGATACGCCTACGCGCTGCCGGACTTCATGGCTCCGCTGGACGCTCGGCTGCGGCGGGACAACGGGATGCTCGTCGTCGGCGACGACTTCTCGGTCGCATGGGACGGGCCTGCGGAGAACCGGATCTACCTCCAGAACGGCGCCCGGCACTCCTGGGGCGTCGCCGATCCCAATCTCAGCCTGCTCGCCTGGCGCAGCGCGGTCATCCTCAACAGCATCCTTGGTGAGACGAGGTATTCGGTATGACCGCTCGTCAGGTCTCGCAGTTCCAGGCCGAGGCGGTCGGCGCCCTGGTCCCCTTCGCTCCGACCGAGGTGGAACCCGACGGAGTGACCGTCGCCGAGGCGGACTTCGCCCGTTCGGTCTTCCCCCACGTGCCGTTCGAGGCGGCCCGCTTCACCGTGCCGCCGGGCGGGACCAGCTCGCCCGACCAGCACGCGGTCCAGGAGATCTGGGTGGTTCACGCTGGATCCGGCACCCTGGAGGTTGACGGCGAACGGTCACTCGTCGGGCCCGGCTCCCTGGTGGGCTTCGCCTCGCAGGCCGTCCACGAGATCTTCGCCGACCAGGGCGAGGAACTGGTGATCTACTCCTTCTGGTGGTCGGCGCCCGATGAGTGAGCGCACCATCGGGACCGGTGAGGCACCCCACTACGACCTCGCCGTCGTCGGCGCGGGCGCGGTCGGCGCCCTCGCCGCTTATTTCGCCGTGCTCCGGGACCCGGGCCGCCGCGTCGCCGTGATCACGCACGCCGGACGGGGAACGGGCGCGACCCGTTACTCGGCAGGGTTCGACACGCCCACGGGGCACAACCCGGCCCAGCGCGCCCTGGCCGCCCGCAGCACCGCGCTCTTCGACGAGCTCGCCGCCGGACTCGGCGACGCCGGACGCGCGCCGGTCGACGTCCGCTGGCTGGTGGCGCGCGAGAACACGGCCGCGCTCGACGCGACCATGGCCGACGGCGGCCGCACCCGCCCGGTCACCGGGGAGCAGCGGACCCTGCTCGACCGGACGTTCCCCGGCCTCGCCCACGACGACGACCAAGTCCTGCTGGCCACCGCTTCCATGACGGTCGGTCAGCCCCAACGGCTCACCGACCGGCTCCTCGACGAGGTCCTCCGCCGACCGGACAACACCCTCATCGAGGGCTTCCGGGTCACCGAAGTACGCCGTACGGGCGGGCGCCTCGAACTGGTCGCCGCCGACGGCAGCCGGATCACCGCCGCCAGCGCGGTCCTCGCGCCGGGCCCCTGGGTCCTCGACGGCCCGGTGGCGGCGGCGGCCCGCGAGCGCGGGGCCCGGGTCAAGAAGGTGGTGGCGTTCCACATCATGTCGCCGCCCCCGCCGGGCGCCCCGGCACTCGTCCTGGAGGACGCCGACGCCTTCCTGCTGCCCCACCGCCCCGGCGGCCACTGGATCTTCAGCATCACCTCGCCCGACTGGGACCGCGGCCCCGACGAACCGCTCGCCATCGACGCCCGCGACCGGGAACTCGCCCGGGCCCTGCTCGCCCGGCACGTACCGGGATTCCTGCCGCATCTGCTCGGCGGGCGGGTCTTCAGCGACTGCTTCACCCCCGGCCATCTGCCGGTCGTGGACACGGTCGGCGGCGACGACGTGGCCATGGCCATCGGCGGCTCCGGCTCCGGCTACCGACTCGCCCCGGCCATGGCCGAGGACGCACTGAACCTGCTCGACGGGAGAGCGCGAGCATGAGCCTGCTGACCGGGGACACGCACACCCCCCGGCACTACCTCCTGGTGCCGCCCGAGGCCACTCCCAACGGCCCCCTGCACCTCGGCCACATCGGCGGACCCTTCCTGTGGTCGGACATGATCGCGCGGCATCTGCGGGTCCGGGGCGACCTGCCGTTGGTGATCACCGGCAGCGATGTGTACGAGTCGTACGTGGCGCTGAGGGCGCACGCCGAGGGCTCCACGCCCGGCGAGGTCGCCGCGCGCTACGGACAGCGCATCCAGGACGACTTGGCCGCGCTGCGCATCGGCGTCGACGCGTTCATCGTCCCCGATCAGCAGCCCTGGCGAGAGCAGTTCGAGCAGGAGGTCGCCGCCTCGACCGAGCGGCTGACGGCCCGGGGCGCGGTGCTGACGCGCACCGAGAGCGTGCCCTACTGCCCGGCGTCGGACCGCTGGGTGGTGGGCGGCTGGCTCCAGGGCCGCTGCCCCGAGTGCGGTGCGGGCATCACCAGTTACTTCTGCGAGGAGTGCAGTGCGCACTTCCTGCCCGAGTCGGTCGTCGAGCCGCGCCCCCTGCTCGACGAGGGGCCGCTGACCTGGCGGGAGATCTCCAGCCTCTTCCTGCGGCTGCCCGACCGCGACCTCCTGGACACCACGCTCGTGGGCCTGGGCGTCGCCGACCGCTACCGGGCGACCGTGGCGCGCTTCCTGGAGCGCGACGGCCTGACCGTGCGGCTGAGCGCTCCGCAGACGTGGGGACTTCCGCTGCCCGGACCCGAGCCGGACGTGCCGCGCGCCCTCTTCCCGTACGCCGGGATCTTCATGTTCGCCCGCCTCGCCGGTGCCGTCCACGGCCGGCTCTCCGGCACCGGCGTGAACGCCTTCGATCCGGACTCCGGGGTCACCACCCTCACCACCCTGGGGATCGACAACGTGATCCCCACCCTGGTCTCGATCGTCGGCACCAGCCTGCTGCACGGCGACATGAAGCCGTACGACCGGTGCCTGATCAACAACTTCTACCGGCTGGCCGGGCGGAAGTTCTCCACCAGCGCCCGGCACGCCATCTGGGCGGCGGACATCGCCGCGTCGCCGGCCATCGGCGTGGACACCGTCCGGTACCACCTCGCCGGGGCCGATCTGGAGTCCGGGGCGGCGAGCTTCGAGACGGCGGACTTCCTCCGGACCGCGAACGTCACGCTCGCCGACGGCCTCGGCAAGCGGATCGACGCCGCCTGGAGCCGGCTGCCCGAGGGGCCTCCGCAGGTGCCCGCCCCGGCCGTCGCCGACCTCCTGGAGTCCCTGCTCGCCGAGCAGTCCGCGGCGCTCGACGCCGCCCGTGTCTCAACCCCGCGCGCGGTCGCGGCGCTCGACCGCTGGTGCGCCGACGACGCGGTCGCCCACGCGGCCGAGGACGGCGCCTACTGGTGGCTCAAGGGCCTGTCCCTCCTGGCGTTCCCGGTGATGCCGGACCTCGCCGAGCTCCTCTGGCAGCGCCTCGGCGGCACCGGAGAGCCCCGCGCGGCGGCCTTCCTCGCCAGGACCCCGGCCCACCGGGACCGGCCCGCGCCCGGCTTCGGCCGGGTGAGCGCCGCCGACCTGGACGCCTGCCTGCCCGACACCCTGCGACCGGGAGCGGACGCGTGACCGACCTGACCACACCGCTGTACATCGTCCTCAACCGCTCCGGCGACGAATTCGGCGAATACCACCGTTTCCTCGACGGCCACCCCTGCCGGACGGTGTACCTCACCACGCCCGGCGGGCTGCCCGCGCTCGACCGGGACGGGGCGACCGAGGTCCATGTGCGCGACAGCCTCGCCCACGACGACCTGCTGACCCTCGTACGGGAGATCGCGGACCGGCACGGCACGCCCGAGGTGGTCTTCGGCCAGTCCGAGTACGACATCCTGACGGCCGCCCGGCTCTCGGCCGCACTCGGCGTGCCCGGCGGCTACGGTCTCGGCCTCGTCGAGCGGTTCAAGGACAAGCCCGCCATGAAGAGCGCGGTGGGCGCGGCCGGACTGCGGGTTCCTCGGTTCCTGCGCCTCGACGACGCACCCTCGGCGGCGACGGTCGTCGACGCCCTCGGCGGTCTGCCCCTGGTCCTCAAGCCGCGCGCCGAGGCGGGCTCCCAGGGAGTCACGGTCGTCCGTAGCGCCGACGAACTGCGCGCCGCCCTCAAGGCCGTCGACCCCGCGGCGTACGAGTGCGAGGAGTACGTCGAGGGGGAGATCTTCCACGTCGACGGCGTCCGCCGCTCCGGCCGCCTCCACTTCGTCACCGCTTCCCAGTACGTCCACACCTGCCTGGACTACGCACACGGCCGCCCGCTCGGCTCGGTCCTGCTCGACCCGGGCCCCGAGCGCGACGAGCTCACCACGTTCGCCGACCGCTGTCTGGGGGCGCTCGGGCTGCGCGACGGCGCGTTCCACCTGGAGGTGATCCGGCGTCCGGGGGGCGAGCTGGTGTTCCTGGAGGTCGGGCTGCGGCCGGGCGGCGCGCAGGTGCCGTTCCTGCACGTCGACCTCTACGGCATCGACCTGTTCGCCGAGGCGTTCCGGGCGGCCCTGGGCCTGCCCCCGCTGTGGCAGCCGTCCGAACCGGTCGGGCCCCGGGCCGGCGGCTGGCTCATCTACCCCGCCCCGCGCGAGCTGCCCGGACGGGTCGTCGCCCGTACCTCACCCCGGTCAGCCGTCCCCGAGGTGTACCACGAGGAACTGCCCGCGATCGGCCAGATCATGACCGGGCCCGGCAGTTATGACGAGGGCTGCGGGATCTTCCGTTTCCGGGGGCGGAGCGCCGCCGGTGTGCGCGCCGCCGTGCACACGGCGATGGAGGTGTACGGGCTGCGGACCGAGCGGGCCGAGGGAGCTGAGCCGCATGGCTGAGGCACGCCGGTACGGCGCCGTGCTGCGCGCCTGGATCCGGGAGACCCTTCCGGCCGCCGGGAACGCGCGCAGACTCGGCGTCCTCACGCTCATCCAGTCCCTGGGCCTCGGGGTGTTCCTCACCTCCAGCGCCGTGTTCTTCACCCGCACCATCGGCATCCCCGCCCAGCGCGTGGGCCTCGCCCTGTCGGTCGCCGGGCTCTGCGGTCTGGTCTGCACCGTGCCCATCGGCCGGCTCGCGGACCGGCTCGGCGCGGGCCGGGTGCTCACCGCCAACTTCCTGCTCGCGGCCGTCGGCTTCACCGCGTACTGCCTGGTGGACGGCTTCGCCGCGTTCCTCGCGGTCGCCTGTGCCATCGCGGTCCTGGAGACCTCGGCGGGCGCGCTGCAGGCGTCGCTCACCGACGCGCTGGTGGGCGAGGCGGAGCGGGTCAGGGTGAGTGCGCAGATGCGCAGCCTGTTCAACCTGGGCTTCCTCGGCGGCGCCGCGCTGGCCGGAGCCGCCATCGCCGCCGGCACCTCGACCGCCCTCTACGCCACGGTCCTCGCCAACGCCGCCCTCCAGTTGGTCTCCGTCGCCGTGCTGCTCGGGATGCGGCTGCCCGCGGGCGCCGGGACCCGGGCCACCGCCGCCGAGGCGCCGGGCGGGGTGCTGCGCAGCGCCGCGCTGCGGGACGTGCGCTATGTGGCGGTCGCGCTGGTGTGCGGCGCTCTGGAGCTGTACCACCCGCTGCTGACGGTCGGTCTGCCGCTGTGGATCGTCACGGGCACCGACGCGCCCGCGCTGCTGGTGTCGGGACTGCTGATCCTGGACACCGTCCTGGTGCTGCTGTTCCAGGTCACGGTCAGCAAGGGCGCGCGTACGCCGGCGGGAGCGGCTCGTATGCTGCGCTGGGCCGGGTGGGCGCTGGGGGCGTCCTGCCTGGTCTTCGCGGTGAGCGGGGGGCACGGCGCGCTCATGGACAGTGCGGCCCTGCTGGGCGGCGCGCTGGTGCTCGTCCTGGGCGAGCTGTACCAGGCGTCGGCGAGCTGGGGCCTGTCCTTCGGGCTCGCCCCGGCGGGTCGCCAGGGGGAGTACCAGGCGGTGTTCTCCCTGGGGCGCGGGTTCCAGCAGTTCGCCGGGCCGTGGCTGATGACCTCCCTGGTCGTCGGCGCGGCGGGGACCGGCTGGCTGGTCCTCGCGGCGCTCTTCGCCCTGCTCGGGCTCGCCGCGCCGCCATTGGTGCGCGGCCTGGAGAAGGCCCGCGCGCGGACGGAGCCCGCGCCGGCATGAGCGGACCGGCCGGCGCCCGTCCGGACCAGATGTGTCACACCCCTACGACCGAAACAAGTAAGCGAGCGCACCATGACCCTGCAGCGACGACACGACCCGGACGAGCGCGGCTTCGCCAGCGACAACTACGCGGGTGTGCACCCCGAGATCCTTGCCGCGATCGCCCTGGCCAACGGCGGCCACCAGGTCAGCTACGGCGCCGACGTCTACACCGAGCGCCTCCAGGACGTGGTGCGCGGCCACTTCGGCCCCACCGCGCACACGTACCCGGTCTTCAACGGCACCGGCGCGAACGTCGTCGCGCTCCAGACCATGCTCGACCGCTGGGACGCCGTGGTCTGCGCCGAGTCGGCCCACATCAACGTCGACGAGGGCGGGGCGCCCGAGAAGGTCGCCGGGATCAAGCTCCTGACGGTGCCCGCATGGGACGGCAAGCTCACCCCTGAGCTGATCGACCGTCAGGCGTGGGGCTTCGAGGACGAGCACCGGGCCCGGCCCAGGGTCGTCTCGATCGCCCAGTCCACCGAGCTCGGCACCTGCTACACGCCGGACGAGATCCGTGCGATCTGCGACCACGCGCACGGCCTCGGCATGCTCGTCTACCTGGACGGCGCCCGGCTCGCCAACGCCGCCGCCACCCTCGGCGTGCCGCTTCGTGAGATGACCACCGACGCCGGCGTGGACGTCCTCTCGCTCGGCGGCACCAAGAACGGGCTGCTCTTCGGCGAGGCGGTGATCGTGCTCAACGAGGACGCGGTGCGCGGCATGGCCCACCTGCGCAAGACGAGCATGCAGCTGGGCTCCAAGATGCGTTTCATGTCGGTGCAGTTCGAGGCACTGCTCGGCGGCGACCTCTGGCTGCGCTCGGCGGCCCGCTCCAACGCGATGACCCAGCGGCTGTACGAGGCGGTGCGCCGACTGCCGGGCCTGGAGATCGCCCGCCCGGTGCAGGCCAACCAGATCTTCGCCGTCCTGCCGCCGACCGTCACCGAGCGTCTCCAGAAGCGATTCCGCTTCTACACCTGGGACGAGCAGGCCGGCGAGGTCCGCTGGATGACCTCCTTCGACACCACCGAGGACGACGTGGACGCGTTCGCGGCGGCGATCGCGGAGGAGCTGGCGGCGGAGCGAGGCCAAGGGCCGTCGGGTGCGCTGACCGTGGCCGAGCGCGAGGAACTGACGCAACTGCGCCGGAGGGTCCGCGAGATGGAAGAGACGATCGAAGCGCTGGGGAAAGAGCCTGCCTCCTCCGAGAACCGCAAGTCGAAGTAGCGGGAGGAGGAAGCCGGGGGCAGGCGAGCGCCCTCCCCCCCGGGCGGGAGAGGCTTCCACGATCGTCTGCTGACCGAGTTCGCGGCGAATCCCGGCGACGGATGGTGCCATCGTGCAGACGAATGAGTGGGTGTGACTCCTGGCCCGGACGCCCTTCTGGCGGCACCGCACGTGTCCATCGACGACCATGCGGCCCCCCGGCTCCGGATCGGGCGACCCCCGAAACTGACGGACGCCGAACTGCTGTGTCTGGCCGTTGCCGAGGTCCTGCTCGGGTTTACCTCCGCCCGCCACTGGGTCCGCTTCGCGCATGCCCGCCTCGGCCATACGTTCCGCTTGACGCAACCGCACTGACAATCGAAGGCGAGCCGGACGTCCCCGCTCCCCGCCTCCGAGGCGGCGCCGGGGCAATTTCTCCAGATTCAACTTCAGGACCGCCCCGACTGGATACCGTGTCGCTCCAGTCGGCTGGAGGGGGCTCACATGAAGTATGGAGATGCGGACTACATGGCTGCCCGAGACGCCATGGCAGCGATTCTGAAGGACTGGGCCCGAGAGGGCCGGACCAACACCTACAAGGCGCTGAGCGAGGCCCTGGCACCGGAGCACCGGGTGCACTACCACGGTCGGATGATGTCGCTTCTGCTGGCAGACGTCTGCCGCCGGGACAGCAACGGCCCCGAGCCGATGCTGTCAGCACTGGTAGTCAATGGATCCAGCCGGAAGCCTTCCGACCAGTTCTTCGAGCTGGCCGTTACCGAGTTCCACCGTCGGGACCCGGACTGGACCTGGGAGTGGGAGCGGGATGCAGTGTTCGACCGTTACCGCAGCCCGGTTTCGCCGTGAGTCCACTGCGGGGTATCGCTTGACTGCCCTGCACATTCGCCGTGCAGGGCAGCCAGCGTCATGGACGGCTCCGGGTTGAAAACCTGCCGGCTGCACCACATCCTCTCGCTGCAACGACGGTAGAGGGACGAACGCGATATCCGCGCGACGGCGGCCCAGGGACTCGAGGTCGGCGGTGGAGCGGTGGCGGGAGGCAGCCTGGACGTCGATGAGGCCGCGAACGGTGCCGCGGTCGGCGAGAGCACGGACCTTGGTGCCGATCACGTCGTCGAGGGAAAGAACGGGGCCGTAGGGGGTCTGGGCGGGCGGAGCCCAGAACGCCTCCTTGAGGACGTCGACCTCGCACTCCTCGCCGGTGGCCGAATCGGAGACGAGGAACCGGCCGCTGAGCGGATCGGTCTGGACGTGCGTGGTCCGCCATCCGCGCGCGCTGAGGCCTGCTGTGAGTGAGGCGGCGATCTCCTCCATCGGAGCGGGGTTCTCGGTGGCGACGTCGAGGTCACGGCTGAAGCGTTCGACCAGGCCGTGGGCCTGCACGGCTTATCCGCCGGTGAGGACCAGAGGGTAGGGGGAGCCGAGGTCGAGGATGTCGGCGAGGAGACGCTCGTGGAGCGGTCCCGAAAACTAGGCTCCCTGCCTGCGTTTGGGTCGAGGGCCGTCAGCGGCTCAGCCTCGGCAGGCGATGTCGAGGACCGTGGCGACCCGGTCGAGTACGTCGAGGGGTGGGGTGTAGGGAACGCGCAGGTGGTGGGTGAGGGTGGCATCGGACGCGAAGCGCGGGCCGGGGGCGAGTTCGACTCCGCTCTTGCCGGCTCGTTCGACGATCGTGTCGGCGGGTGTGGCGGTGAGGTGCAGCCACAGCGCGAGTCCGCCGGGCGGGACGGTGAAGTGCCAACGGATGTCGTCGGCGAGCAACTCGCTGAGGTGGTCGCGCTGTCGCCGGAGTCCGCCGCGCCGTCGATGGAGCACTGCGTCCAGGTCGCCCAGGAGTTCGGCGGCGATGAGCTGTTGCATGGGGGGTGCGGACAGTGGTCCGGCGAGGGGGTTGCTCTGCAGGCGGCTGACGAGTGGGGTCGTCGCCCGGATCCAGCCGATGCGCAGGCCGGCCCAGATCGCCTTGCTGGTCGAACCGATCAGCACTGCGCCGCGGATCCGGGGCGCGGGCTCCGGCCGGTCGCGCAGGTCGAGGTCGCGCATGGTCTCGTCCGCGACGATGGTCACCTGGTTCTGGGTGGCCAGGTCCGCGACGGCTCGACGGATGTGCTGAGGCATGAGCGCACCGGTGGGGTTGTGGAAGTCGGGCACCAGGTACGCGAGGTGGCCTCGGGCAGCGGTGAAGGCGGCCTCGAGCTGGTCGAGGTCCCAGCCGTCGGTGGTGACCCTCAGGCCGACCAGTCTCGTTCCCGGACCGCGCAGTACCCGCAGCGCATCGAAGAACGTGGGGATCTCGACGGCGGCCACACGGGGTTTGAAGTGCGCGATGAGCAAGGTCAGCGCGGCGCGTGCCCCGCTGGTGACGAGGATGTGCTCGGGCCGGGTGGCCAGACCCTCACGGCTGTACCGTGCCGCGATCAGGGCACGCAGCTCGGGCAGTCCAGGTCCGGGTTCGCCGTGCTCGGCCAGCAGCGGGGCCGCTCGTTCCACGGCTCGCCGGGTCGCTGCCAGATATGCCTCCCGCGGTGCGGCGGGCACGGCCCGGCGCAGGTCGGTGACGGAGCCGGTTTCCCCGGTCGCCGAGAGGGGGGCGATCCGTTCCGCGGCGGCCGGGGGCAGCTGGAGCGTGCTGGCGCTGCCGTGCCGGGTGCGGACCCATCCGGTGTCACGCAAGCGGTCCAGCGCGGCCGTCACCGTGCCGCGGCTCACCCCGAGAGCAGTGGCGAGGCGGCGTTCGGCGGGCAGCCCGCCACCAGTGCGCAGGCGGCCGTCGAGCACCGCTTCCCGCACTGCTCGGGCCAGCGCCGCACTCAGTGGCGCATCGGGCGTTCGCCAGGGCCCCAAGGCCCGCACCAGCTGCTCGTCCCCGATCCGCACTGGTCCAGTTTCCCATGATTGGACCATGCCCTCGGGCCCGCCGCCTGCCTACCGTCGTGGCCGGCCGAAACGAACGGAGACACCGTGTATCTGCAACTCGCCGCAGACCGAAACGAGCTGCCGAGGCTGCTGGAAGCCGTCCAGCAGCACGCCGCCGCCCTTCTCGCAGACGTGGACGAGCGGGACGTCGTCCCTGCGGCGTCGGTCCCGCCACCCACGCCGCTGCCCGCGCGGGGTGTGGGTCTGGAGGCGACGCTGGACGAGTTCGCCGCCCGCTGGGAGCCGACGCTGTCGGCGAGTGCCGGGCCGCGCTACCTCGGGTTCGTCACGGGAGGCGTGACGCCGGCGGCGTTGGCCGGCGACTGGTTGACCGCTACCTGGGACCAGAACGCCTTCTCCTCACTGGATGGAGCGGGACAACACCTGGAGCGCGAGTCGATCGCCTGGCTGCGCGGCCTGTTCGGGCTGTCCGACGACCATCACGCGACGTTCGTCAGCGGTGCCACCATGTCCAACACCGTCGGCCTTGCCACAGCCCGGGAATGGCTCGGCGAGCGCAGGGGTGTGTCACCTGCCGAGGACGGCGTGGGCGGCCTCGGCGCGGTACGGGTGCTGTCGGGGGCCGCGCATTCGAGCGTGTCCAAGGGGCTGTCGATTCTCGGTCTGGGGCGCACGGCCCTGGTCCCGGTGGACACTCTCCCCGGCCGGGAGGCCGTCGACACGGCCGCGCTCGAGCGTGCGTTGCAGGAGCACGAGGCGGATGGGCCATGCGTGGTCGTCGCCAACGCCGGTACCGTCAACACCGCTGATTTCGACGATCTGCGCGCCATCGGCGCGTTGCGTGAGCGTTACGGCTTCTGGCTGCACGTGGACGCCGCCTTCGGCGCCTTCGCGGCCCTGTGCCCGGGCTACTCGCACCTGGTCGACGGCCTCGACCTGGCCGACTCGATCTGCGTCGACCTGCACAAGTGGCTGAATGTGCCGTACGACAGCGCGGTGCAGTTCACCCGCCGACGTGATCTGCAGACAGCCGTCTTCCAGAACTCGGCCGCCTACCTCGGCCCTCTCGGCGACACTCCTGACACCGCCCACCTCACCCCGGAGAACTCCCACCGCCTGCGGGCGATCACGGCCTGGTTCACCCTGCGCGCGTACGGGCGCGACGGCCACCGAGAGATCGTCGAACGCTGCATCGCCTGTGCACACGCCCTGGGTGACGCCATCGAGAGCACGCCGGAGCTTCGGCTCCTGGCACCGGTCCGCCTGAACGTCGTCTGCTTCACCCTTGCGGAAGACCCCACCGCCGAACGCCTGGCCGCACTCACCGGTCAGGTCGCCGACGACGTCTTCCTCACACCGACCGTCCTGGACGGTGTGCCCGCGCTGCGGGCCGCCTTCAGCAACTGGCGCACCACCGAGAGCGACACCCGGCGGGTCTTCACCGCGCTGCGGGGCGCGCTTCGGGCACTGTGACCGTCCGCTGATCCTTGCGAACGACCGACTCCAGCCCCACGAAGCTCAATTTAGGTTAGGCTAAGCTAAATTTCTCGTGTGGGTCCGGACCGCGTCGCGTGATCGGGGGGAGAGAATCACCATGGGCTTGCCGGCCATCGGCTCCTACCCCATGCCGGAGCGCTCCGCGATCCCCCGGTCGCACGTCTCCTGGCGGATCGACCCGGCACGTGCCGCGCTCCTGGTCCACGACATGCAGAACCACTTCGTCCGGGCCTTCCCCGCCGGGCGCGCCCCCGTCGTGGAACTCGTCGACAACATCGCGGCGCTCAGGGAACTCGCCGACACCCTGGACATGCCGGTGGTGTTCAGCGCGGAGCCGGCCGGGCAGCCGCCCGCGCAGCGCGGGTTGGTCGGTGACATGTGGGGGCCGGGGATAGGGGACGAGCCGGATGCCGCGGCGATCGTCGCGCCTCTCACGCCCCGCCCCGGCGAACACCTCCTGGCGAACGTGCGCCACAACGCCTTTCTGCGCAGCCATCTCGGCAGGCTGCTGCGCTCCCAGAACCGGGACCAGTTGATCATCTGCGGGGTGCACGCGCACCTCGGCGTCCTGCTGACCGCCGCGGACGCCTTCATGAACGACATCCAGCCGTTCGTCGTCGCCGACGCGGTCGCCGACTTCTCCGCCGAGGAGCACACCTTGGCGCTCCGGTGGGCCGCGCGCACCGGAGTGGTCTGTACGACGGACCGTCTGCTGCGCGCCCTGCTCCTGCACCGGGAGCGGAGAAACGCGTGACGCCCGCGGCGCGGAGCATCGGTGCCTTCCTCGACAACACCCTCGAATTGGAGTGACTCCGTGAGCGTGACCCAGGCCGACCCGGTCGCGACCCGTTTCCCTTCCCTTCCCCAGCCGCCGGGTGAGCTCCTGGGCAGCGTGGTCGTCGTCAAGTTCGGCGGCAACGCCATGGTGGACGCGAGCCTGCACCGGGCCTTCGCCCAGGACATGGTGGAGATGTGGCACGCGGGGCTGCGCCCGGTCGTCGTGCACGGCGGCGGGCCGCAGATCAGCGCGATGCTGGACCGTCTGGGCCTGGAGACCCGTTTCGAGGCGGGCCTCAGGGTCACCACCCCGGAGACCATGGACGTGGTGCGCATGGTGCTGACGGGCCGGGTCCAGCGGGAGCTGGTCGGCCACATCAACGCCCATGGACCCTTCGCGGTGGGCCTGACCGGCGAGGACGCGCACACGATGACGGCGGTGCGGCGGCAGGCGCGGGTGGACGGCAGGACCGTGGACATCGGTCTCGTCGGCGATGTCGTGGACGTGAACCCGGCGATGGTGCGCGCCCTGCTGGAGCAGGGGCACATCCCGGTCGTCTCTCCCGTGGCACGCGGAGCGGACGGGCAGGTCTACAAC
This sequence comes from Streptomyces sp. NPDC041940, assembly GCF_055589465.1. NCBI lineage: Bacteria > Bacillati > Actinomycetota > Actinomycetes > Kitasatosporales > Streptomycetaceae > Streptomyces > Streptomyces sp. NPDC041940. Next base: position 428,407 of record NZ_JBVJBP010000002.1, on the reverse strand, counting down.
GTCAACGCCGATCTGGCGGCGTCGGCCCTCGCCGTCGCCCTCGACGCCGAGCGGCTGGTGATGCTCACCGATGTCGAGGGGCTGTACGCGGACTGGCCGCGCAGCACCGAGGTGATCGGACGGCTGACGGCCGGTGCGCTGGACGGGCTGCTGCCCGGGCTGGCGAGCGGGATGCTGCCGAAGATGGAGGGCTGTCTGCGGGCCGTCCGCGGCGGTGTGCGCAAGGCGCATGTACTGGACGGGCGCGTGCCGCACGCGGTGCTGCGCGGCGTGCTCGCCGAGACCAGCCCGGGCACGACCGTGGTCCCGGACGCGGTGACCGAGTCCGTGGTCACCAAGTCCTGACCAGGACCCGGGCGTTGCGCCGCGAGTCCAGGGACTCCGCCCAGGCCCGCGGCGCCAGGTCGGCGGTCGTGGGCGTGAAGCCGTAGCGGAGGAACAGTCCGCCTCCGCCGGTGGTCGCCGTGAACAAGGCGTCGAGCGATCGCGCGCGGGCCATGGCCAGGACCGCGCGCAGCAGCCCTGCTCCCGCTCCGCTCCCCTGCTGGTGCTCCGCCACGCAGAAGTTGTAGACGACGCCTGCGGCTCCGCCGCCTTCTCCCCCGTCGGGATACGCCCGCATGCCCACGCAGCCTTCCAGGGTGCCGTCCGCTGCCTCCAGTACCAGGAAGTCCGCGGCCTGGGCGGCGTAGAGGGAGACGGGGCGTTCGCGCAGGGCACCCGAGTGTACGAAGGGGAGGGACAGGGCGGCGAGCGCGGTGGCCTCGTCGGGGCGGGCGGTGCGCACCGAGAACGACGGCGTGAGAAGAGCGTGCGGCGGCGCGGCAGGGCGCGGCGTAGCCGTGGTCAAGGGATTCCTTCCTCGGTTCCTGGCCCGGGCCCGGGATCAGACGCGCGGACGGCTCGGGCGGCCGTCGACGTACGTCTCGACCACCTCGATGTCGCCTATGCGGGAGGTGTCGACGCTCCGGGGGTCGTCGCCGAGCACGACCAGGTCGGCGCGTTTGCCGGGGGTGAGACTCCCCAGGCTGTCCTCCCAGTGGCAGGCGTGCGCGCCGGCGACGGTGTACGCGTGCAGGGCCTCGTCGACCGTGAGGGCCTCGTCCGGGCCGATGAGCTGCCCCGAGGTAGAGGCGCGCTCGACCATGAACTGGACGGCGCGCAGGGGCGATCCGTCGGCGACGGGACGGTCCGAGCTGCCCACCAGCGGGATGCCGTGGTCCAGGAACGCCCGGCCGCGGTACATCCACGGTGCCCGTTCCGGGCCCATGATCGACGCGTAGTCGTCGCCGAAGTACCGCAGGAAGTTGGGCTGGATCACCGCGCTGATGCCGAGGCGCGCGAAGCGCGGGAGCTGGTCGGGCCGGATCAGCCCGGCGTGTTCGATGCGGTGGCGTGCCTCGGGCCGGGGCCGCAGGCGCTGGGCGCGGTCGAGGGCGTCCAGGGCCAGGTCGGCCGCGCGGTCTCCGATCGCGTGCACGGCGAGCTGCCAGCCGGCGAGGTGGCCGTCCACGATGAGGTCCGTGAGCGTCTCCGGGTCGTCCTGCAACTGCCCGGTGTGGTCGAGTCCTTCGTACGGGCTGCTCAGCGCGGCCGTACGGGCCATCATGCCGCCGTCGGTGTAGATCTTCAGCGCGCCCACGGAGAGCCGGTCGTCGCCGAACCCGGTGCGCAGGCCGAGGTCGAGGGCGCGTGGGATGCCGTCGGTCTCGTGTGCCGCGACCGGGCTCAGCCGGTCCCCGGACACCATGAGCTGCACACGCAGGGGCAGCAGGCCCTTGTCCTGGGCGAGCTGGTAGGCGCCGAGTTCGACGGGGCTGTGCCCGAAGAGCTTGCCGCCGATGCCCGCTTCGGCGCAGGCGGTGACGCCCTCGGCGAGGCAGGTGCGGGCGGCCCGGCCGATGGCCTCGGCCAGATCCTGCTGGGAGTGCGGCAGGCGCAGGGCACGGGCGGCGCCCATGGCCTGCTCGGCGAGGAAGCCGTTCTCGTGCGGGATGTCGGCGGGCAGCAGGTCCAGGACGGCCGTGTTGACAACACAGCCGTGGCCGGAGTCGTGCAGCAGGAAGATCTTGCGTCCGTCGCTGACCTTGTCGAGCTCGGCGGCGGTCAGATGGCGGCCCAGGGCTCGCTGGTCGTAGCCGGCGAGGCTCACCCAGTCGCCGGGCGCGCGGGTGCGGGTGACTGCTTCCGCGACGACCGCCAGCACGTCGTCGATCCGGGTGCGGCCGGCGATGCTCGGGGTGTTCTGTTTGAACCCGGTCCAGGCGAGGTGCACATGGGCGTCGATGAACCCGGGGAGCACGGTGGCGCCCTGCAGGTCGATCACCTCGCGGGCGGGCAGGGAGGTCACGGCCTCGTCGAGGCCCGCGATCCGGCCCTGCCAGATGCCCACGTCATGGGCGACCGGATGGTCGGGGTCCATGGTGAGGAAACGGGCGTTGGTCAGCCTGGTGCACAGCATCGGTGAGGTCAGACGTCCATCGTCGCGGCGAGGGACCTCGGGCGCAGGTCCGTCCAGTGGGTCTCGACGTACTCCAGGCACGCTTCCCGGGTGTTCTCGTCGAAGGCGGTCGTCCAGCCCCCGGGTACCTCGGCGAACGACGGCCAGAGGGAGTGCTGGCCCTCGTCGTTCACCAGGACCAGGAAACGGCCCTCGTTGTCGTCGAAGGGGTTGGTGCTCATGCTCGATGCCTCCTTGGAAGGCCAAGATTAGGTTAGGCTCGCCTAATTGATTGGAGCTTAGCCTTTGTCCCTTCCCTCTCACAAGGAGACATCCATGCGCCTGGTCTCGGCCGACATGGAGGACGCCGACGCCTTCGCCGGGTTCGGACTGCCCGGCGCGCCCGGCACCGACGAGTTCTGGGCCGCCGCGGGAGCGCCCGCCTCGAAACCCGCCGAGGACGGTGGTTGGGTGACCCTGTTCCTGTGGCGCGGGTCGGAGGCGAGGGTCGGCTTCGAGAGCTGGTCGGAGCCGGTTCCCCTGCGGCGCTGGGCCGACTCGGACTGCTGGTACGCCGAGGTGCCCATGCCCGAGCGGCTGCGGGTGACGTATCAGTTCCTGGTGGACGACGCGGCGTACGCCGACCCGCTCAACCCGGCCGGTGCGGGCGGTGACCGGTCCGTCGCGGCGACGCCGGACGCGCCGGAGCAGCCGCACTGGCCGGCTGTCGGTGCCGACGAGGTGCTGCCCCTGCCGCGTACCAGGATCCGCTGGGCCAGTGAACGGCTCGGGGGGCGGCGGACCGTGCGGGTCCATCCGGTGGGGGGCGGTGGGCCTGTGGTGCTGCTGCTCGACGGGGACGACTGGCTGTATCTGCATCCGGCCATGACCGCGTTCGACTCGGCCGTGGCCGCGGGTGAGCTGCCGCCGGTCACGCTGGTCTTCCTGCCGGCTAAGGACCGGGTCGAGGAGTTCACGTGCCGGGCCGAGCTGTGGGAGGCGGTGCGGGACGAACTGCTGCCGTTGGTGGCGGAGTCGGGTGTGCCCGCCGATCTCGGTCGGCTGGTGGTCGCCGGGCAGAGTCTTGGTGGACTGAGCGCGGTCTACGCGGCGCTGGAGTTTCCGGAGCTGGTGTCGCGGGTTGCTTGTCAGTCGGGGTCGTTCTGGTGGACGCCGGGTGCCCTGCGGGCGGCCGATCCGTTGGGGGGTGCGGTCGGGGGTGTGATCGCTGAGCGGTTGCGGGAACGGCCTGACCTGTCGGGGCTGCGGGTTGCGTTCGATGTGGGGGAGCATGAGGCGCGGATGCTGCCGCACTGTGAGGTGGTCGAGGCCTTGGTCGAACAGAGCGGGGCGAGTGTGCGGGTTTCTCGGGCGGCTTCCGGGCATGACCGGGCGGGGTGGCGGCATGCGTTGGTCAGGGATGTGGGCTGGGCCCTCGGGTAGTGGATTTCTGCGGGCCGGTGGGGGCTGGTCGCGCAGTTCCCCGCGCCCCTGAAAAGAAGGGCATGCCCCCAGCCCCCTCAGAAGGTCACCGTGCGACCGCCAGGCAGTACGCCTCGTCGTTGGCGAGGAGGTTGCGGTGGGTGTCCTCGGCCGTGATCGTGCCGTCGTCCAGGACCAGGACCCGGTCGGCGGCGTCCAAGAAGGCCGGGCTGCTGGTGATGACGATGGTCGTGCGGCCTCGGCGTAGTTTCGCCACGTTGCGGGCGACGAGCTGTTCGGTGACCGCGTCGACCGCCGTCGTCGGGTCGTGCAGGACGAGGACGTCGGTGTCGGCCGCCAGCGCGCGGGCCAGGGACAGACGTTGGCGCTGGCCTCCGGAGAGGTTCGCGCCCCGGTCGCGGACGGCGTAGTCGAGGCCTTCGCGGTGCAGGGCGACGACGTCGGTCAGCAGGGACGCCTCGACGGCCTCGGGGACCGAACCGCTGGTGCCCGAGGGGTCGATGTTGGTGCGCAGGGTGCCCGCGAAGATCTCCCCGTCGTACGGGTTCACGAGAAGGTGCTCGCGGACCGCCTCCACCGACAGGTCCGCCAGCTCCTGCCCGCCGATCCGGACGACTCCCTCGTAGGTGCCGGGCGGGACGTTCACGGCCAGGACGGACGCCAGGTCGGCGGCGGCGCGCGGCTGGTAGGCGGCGATGGCGACGAACTCGCCGGCCGCCACCTGGAACCTCACCTTGTTCAGGGACCCGTGGCGGACGCAGTCGATGACCAGGTGCGCGCCCGGGGCCGGCCGCCCGGACCCCGGGGTCGTGACCGGCGGCGCCGACAGCACCAGCGCCATCCGCTCGGCCGAGGCGCGCGCGATCATCACGTACTTGGGCATCTCCGAGAACAGCTTCAGCGGTTCCATGATGAACTGCGCCAGGCCCACGGCCATGACGAGTTCCCCGATGGTGATCCGGCCGTCGAACGCGAGCCAGCCCGCCGTCAGGGTCACGGCTCCCGCGAGGACCGCGTTGAGGGCCAGCGCGGTGCCCGCGTACACGCCGTTCACCTTGGCGACGACGATCGACTGGTGCCTCGCCTCGGTGCTGACCTTCCGGTAGGAACCGAAGGCCGCGTGGTTGCCGCCGAATCCGTGCAGCGGGCGCAGGCCGGTGATCAGGTCGGCGACCTTCGCGCCGGCCCGCGCCACCCGGGCCTGCTGTTCCTGGGTGCTGCTGCCGATCCGCCGGGACATCACGCTGAGGATCGACAGGATCGCGACGGTGCCCACGATCACCAGCAGGCCGAGCCGGATGTCGGCCAGGCCCAGCGCGACGGCCGCGACGATCACCGCGACCATCGAGCTGATCAGCATCGGCACCACTTCGACGATGTCGGCGGTCTGGTCGGCGTCCTCGGTGGCGATGGTCAGGACCTCGCCGGACTTGAGGTCGACGTCCCTGGCCACCGGCTGCAGGCCGCAGGCCGCGACCTTCACCCGCCAGCGGTGTGCCTCGGTCGTGTTGGCCTTCTGCAGGATCCGCATGCCGAACCGCCACGACAGCGACACCGTCGTGATGATCACGGCCAGCGCGGCGATCGACAGGGCGAGCGCGCCGAGGCTCCGGCCGTCCTGCATCGTGTGCTCGACGATCATGCCGAGCGCGATGGGGAAGGCCGTCTCGCCGGCCTGGTAGAGGCCCATGAGGACGGTGCCCCAGGCCATGGCGCCTAGGTTGCGGCGCAGGGCCGTGCGGAGGATGGCGGCCCCAGGGCGGGGCCGCTGCGTGTCAGTTGTCATCGAGGTGGCGGGCAATCGCTTCGGGGGTTCGCAGGGTGAACAGGTCTCGGATGGTGATCACTGGACCGTACTCGCGGCGGAGCAGGCCGATCAGCCGTACCGCCAGCATGGAGTGTCCTCCGAGGGACACGAAGTCGCTCACCGCGCTCACCTCGTCGTCGTCCAGGTCCAGTGCTTCGGCGAAGTACTCGCACACCACGGTCTCGGTCTCGGTCTCCGGGCCCCGCTCCCCCACCGTGGTCAGCGCGCCGAGCGGCTTGGCCTCGGGCAGCGCCTTGGTGTCAGCCTTCCCGTTCACCGTCAGCGGGATGCTGTCGACCTGGGCGTAGTGCGTCGGCCGCAGGAAGTCCGGCAGTCCGGCGCCCACCTCGGCGGCGACAGCGGCCAGGTCGGCACCGTCCAGCACGAGATACGCGGCCAGCCGGTAGGCGCCGTCCACCTGTGGGTCGGGCTGGGCGACGGCGGCGGCGAACCGGACCGCCGGGTGCGCGGCGAACACGGCCTCGACCTCGCCGAGTTCGACGCGGTGGCCCCGGATCTTGACCTGCTGGTCGGTGCGGCCCAGGTACATCAGGTTGCCGTCGGGCCTGCGGACCACCAGGTCCCCGGTGCGGTACATGCGCTCGCCGGGCTCGCCGAACGGGCAGGCGACGAAGCGGTGCGCGCTCTGGGCGGGCTGCCCGAGATAGCCGCGCGCGATGCCGATGCCCGACACGTACAGCTCACCGGGCACCCCGTCGGGCAGCGGTCGCAGCCACGGGTCCAGGACGTACACGTCCGTGTTGTCGATGGCGACGCCCACCACCGGGTCCTGGCACTCGAAGGTGCCGACGCCCAGGGTGTTGATGGTGTACTCGGTGGGTCCGTACAGGTTGTAGCCGACCGTGCCCTCGGTCTCGGCGAGCCGCTGCCACAGCGTCGGGGTGACGGCCTCGCCGCCCAGCAGCACCAGCGCGGGCCGGCGTTCCGGGTTCTCCAGCAGGCCCTCGGCCACCAGTTGCTGTGCGTAGGTCGGGGTCACGTTGACGACGTCGATCCCGTGCTCCAGGCAGTACTCCACCAGCGCGGGCGCGTCGCGGCGCAGCTCCTCGTCGCAGATGTGCACTTCATGGCCGTCGGCGAGCCACAGCAGCTCCTCCCACGACATGTCGAACGCGAACGACACGGTGTGCGCGATCCGGAAGATCCGGTGGCCGTGCTCCGCCAGCACCGGCTCGAAGATCCGGCGCTGATGGTTGATCAGCATGTTGGTGAGCCCGGCGTACTCGGTCACCACGCCCTTGGGCTTTCCGGTCGACCCGGAGGTGTAGATCGTGTACGCGGGGTGCCGCAGCCGGTCCGGGTCGTCCGGCGCGAACGTCACGTACGGCTCGGCCTCGGGAAGGGGCCGGTCCAGTTCGATGAGGTCGCCGGTGAGCCGGGGCGCGACGGCGCTCACCGTGAGGATCACGTCCGGGCGGGCGTCGTCGACGATCGTGGCGATCCGCTCGTCCGGGTGGTCCAGCTCCAGCGGTACGTACGCGGCGCCGGCCCGCAGCACGGCGAACAGTGCCGCGATCCAGTCGAGGGAGCGCGGGATCGCGAGACCCACGGTCGTCTCGGGCCCGATTCCGCGCGCCGCGAGCACTCCCGCGATCGCGCGGCTGCGGTCCCGGAGCTCGGCGAACGTCATCGTCGCCCCGTGGGCGACGAGCGCCACCCGCTGCGGGTCACGGTCCGCGGCCTGGTCGAACCGGTCGACGACGGTGTCCGTGCCGACGTCCGTACGCTCGTCCCGCACGGGCTCCGGACCGAGCCCCCGCAGCGCGCCCACCGGCCCGGTCGACCGGGCCAGGTCTTCGAGCACGCTCAGGTAGTCGTCGAGCAGGCGGCGGGCGTTGCCGTCGTCGCCGTCGCGGTACTCCAGCTTGACCGTGAGCCGGTCGCCGGGGGTGACGACCCAGGTGAACGGGTAGTGCGTGGAGTCGTCGGCCTTCACCGAAGTGATGCCGTGCCGGGCGTTCATCTCGGCGAACGCGTCCATGTCCAGGAAGTTCTGCAGGACGAACAGGTTGTCGAACAGGGTGTCGTGCCCGCTGGCCCGCTGGATCTCGCCGAGTCCCAGGTGCTCGTGCTCCATCGCCTCGACCCGTGCCGTCTGTACGGCCGACAGGTACTCCCGGACCGACTGCTCCGGCCGGGCCCGCGTCCACGTGGGCACGGTGTTGAGCAGCACGCCGACGATGCCGTCCAGGCCCTCGCCGTCACGTCCGGAGACGGTCACGCCGAACACGGCGTCGCTGCGGCCGGTGTGCGCGCCGAGCAGCAGGCCGAACGCGCCGGTCAGTACCGAGTTCAGCGTGACGCCGTGCACCCTGGCCGCGTCCCGCAGCAGCTCGGACTGCTCGGCGGACAGCGAGTGCACGAGCGCGCTGGGCAGGTCGTCCGAGAGCGCCGGCGCCGGTCCGGCGAGCAGCGTCGGGCCGGGGAGAGCGGCCAGGTGCTCCGCCCAGAAGCGTTCCGCTACGGCGGGGTCCTTGGCGTCGAGCGCCCGGGCGTACTCCTCGAAGCTCGGCGTGGCCGGCACCGGGTCGAGCGGCTCGCCCGCGAGGACGGCACGGTAGGCGTCGAACAGGTCCCGCAGGACGATCTCGCGGGACCAGCCGTCCCACAGCAGCAGGTGGTAGCTGAGCAGCAGGCCGTCACGGTCGTCGGGCAGCCGTACGACGGTCACCCGGATCAGCGGTGGCTCACCCGGGTCGAAGCCGGTGTCGCGGTCCCGGGCACGCAAGGCGTCGACCTCGGCGTCCGTCGACAGCTCCACCGTGCGGACGTCGACCCGCCGGCCCGCCTTGAGGACCTGGACGGGATTCCCGTCGTCGTCCGTGCCGAAGCCGGCGCCCACGACCGGGTGCCGGGCGATGACGTACGCCATCGCCTCGGCCAGCGCGTCGGTGTCCAGGCGCCGGTCGAAAGTGAACCAGCTCTGTGCGACGTAGTGTCCGGCCGTGCCCGCCAGCTGGGCCTGGAAGAACAGGCCGCGCTGGAGCGGGGTGACCGGTGCGGTGCGCTCGGCGGTCGTGGCGGCGTCCGCGATGTGCTCCAGCGCTGCGCGCCAGTGCTCGGTGATCTCGTCGGGTATGCCCTCGGCGAGGGTGAACTCGGCGAGCAGACTGCCGGTCACCTCGTCGGTCCAGGCGTTGACCTCGACGGCGTACGGGCTGCCCTGGTCGCCGCCGGTGAGGTGCAGCGCCTGGGACTCGCTGCCCCGGCCGAGGTAGTTGAACAGCACCTGCGGGCGGGCGGTGAGCAGCGGGGCCGTCTGCGGGTCGAGATACCTGAGCTGCCCGTAGGCGACGTGGGCGCGCTCGTCCGGCTGGCGTTCGGCGACCTCGCGGGCCGCGGCGACCGGGTCGGTGTGCGCGGTGAGCCGTACGGGTGCGATGGCGGTGAACCAGCCGACCGTACGGGTGTAGTCGTGCTGTTCGAGGACCGGGACCCGGCCGTGCCGCTCCAGTTCGATCGCGAGATCGGTGGGCGACGGCTGGACGCGGGTCAGCGCGGTGCGCAGCGCGCCGCACAGCAGCTCGGTGAGACCGACGCCGAGTGCGGCGGGTGCGGTGCGGGTCAGGCGGTCGCTCACGTCGGGGTCGAGCACGACGGTGGTCTCACGCGGTCCGCCGACCGTGGGCAGCAGTTCGGGCGCCTGGAGCGTGGTGATCCAGTGGCCGAGATCGTCGAGCGCGCGGGTGGAGTGGAGCGTCAGGGCGTCGGCGTACTCGGCGTACGACGTGGTCGGCGGTGCCAGGGGCTCACCGCGGAGGGCTGTGGTCAGGTCGTCCAGCAGGATCAGCCAGGACACCGCGTCGACGGCGAGGTGGTGCACCGTGACCACGAGAGTGCGGGTGGCTTCCAGCCAGGCGAAGGCGATGACGTTTCCGGACTCGGGGTCGAGCTGTGCGGCGGCGTCGTTCGCCACGGCGGTGGCGTCGGTGGTGTCCGGGCGTACGACGGTGACCTCGTGGGCCGGTTCGGTGCGCAGGGCCCATACGCCGTGGTCGGTGCGGAGGCGTAGTCGCAGGGTGGGGTGGGCGGCGACTACGGCGTTCGCGGCGCGCTGGGCGTCCGTGAAGGTGCTGCCTTCTGGGGCCTGGAGGGTCCTGGCCTGGGCGAATCGGGTGAGGGAGCCACCGAGTTCGCGCTGGCGCAGGATGATCGGGGTCGGGGTGAGGGGGCCGTCTTCGCGGCGGGCGGGGGTGGGGGCGGCTGTCTGCGGTGTGCTCGTGGCCAGGTTGTCGGCCAGTGCGCGGGGGGTCTTGAGCAGGAAGACGTCACGGGGTGAGATCTGCAGGCCGAGGGTCCGGGCCCTGTTCACGACCGTGATGGCGACGATGCTGTCGCCTCCGGCGTGGAAGAAGTCGGTGTCGGCGGATATTTCCGAGCCGGGCAGGGTCTGGGTGAAGATCTCGATGAGGGTGGTGACTGCTGAGTTCTTGTCTGCGGGTGCGTGGGGGCTGGTCGCGCAGTTCCCCGCGCCCCCAAGGGTGCGTTCGGTCAGGGTCTTTCGGTCCAGCTTGCCGTTGACCGTCAGCGGTAGGGCGTCGATCGTGAGGACCTGGCCCGGGACCATGTGCACGGGCAGCTTCTCGGACAGGGAGGCGGTGAAGTCGGCGGGCAGACTGCCCACCACATGCGCGACCAGGTGATCGCCGGTGTCCGCCACCGTGACGGCCACGTCCACCACGCCGTCGAGTTCCCGTACGGCGGACTCGACCTCGCCCAGCTCGATGCGGAAGCCCTTGAGCTGTACCTGGTCGTCGGCGCGGCCCGTGAACCGCAGCTCGCCGTCGAGGGTGCGGACGGCGAGGTCGCCCGTGTGGTACATGCGGGAGCCGTCGTCCGCGAACGGGTTCGCCACGAAGCGGCCGGCCGTGAGGCCGGGCCTGCCGAGGTAGCCGAGCGACACCTGGTCGCCGGCGACGTAGATGGCGCCGATCTTGCCGGGCGGCACCGGGCGGAGCCGGTCGTCGAGGAGGTAGGTGGTCAGGCCGGGGATGGGGCCGCCGATGGGGCTGACCTCCTCGCCGGGGCCGAAGTCCTCGTCGGTGAGGACCCGGTGGGTGACGTGGACGGTCGTCTCGGTGATGCCGTACATGTTGACCAGCTCGGGCGTGCCCGTGCCGTGCCGCTCGACCCAGCCGCGCAGGCGTCCGAGGTCCAGGGCCTCGCCGCCGAAGATGATCCGGCGCAGGGCGGGGAGGGATTCGCCGGCGAGCCGGTCGGCCTCGATGAACTGGTAGAACGCCGACGGGGTCTGGTTGAGCACGGTCACCCCGCGCTCACGGACGAGCCGGTGGAAGTCGACCGGGGAGCGTGTCAGGCCGTACTCGGGGACCAGCAGCTCACCGCCGTACGCCAGCGCGCCCCACAGCTCCCAGACCGCGAAGTCGAAGGAGAAGGAGTGGAACTGGACCCACACGTCCCGCGGGCCGAAGTCCATGTCGGGCTGGGTGTTGGCGAGGAGCGTGACCACGCTGGAGTGCGGGACGGCGACGCCCTTGGGCCTGCCGGTCGAGCCGGAGGTGTAGATGACGTAGGCGGGGTTGTGCCAGCTCGCCTCGGGCTCGGGGGCGGCGTCCCCGGCCGGCAGCTCGTCACCCTGGACGAGCACCCGGGCCGGTACGTCCGCCCTGGCCAGCAGCGCAGTGAAGCGGTCGCGCTGCTCGCGGTCCACCAGGACGACCTGGGGGGCCGCGTCGGCGAGGATGTACTCCAGCCGGTCGTCTGGGTACGCCAGGTCCAGGGGGACGTAGGCGCCGCCCGCGCTGACGATCGCGACCAGGGCCACGACCTGTTCCAGGGAGCGCGGGACGGCAACCGCGACCCGCTTGCCCGGGCCGACGCCGGCCGCGCGCAGGGCGGAGGCCAGGTCGTCCTTGGTGGCGGCCAGTTCGCCGTAGGTCAGGGAGCGGGTGCCGCCGTCGAGGCCGCACTGGGTGACGGCGGTGGCGGCCGGGTCGCGGCGCGCGGCGGTGTCGAACAGGTCGCCCAGCGTCGTCGGGGTGATCGGCGCGGGACGGCGCTCGCTCTCGGGTGCCAGGTCGCCGACCAGGGCGTCCGGGCGGGTGAGCAGGCCGGTGAGGGTGTGGGTGAACGTGTGCAGGATCGACTGGGCGATCGTCTCCCGCAGCAGTTCGCCGTCGTAGATCAGGTTGAAGCGCGGCCGTCCGTCGAGCGCGCGCTCGACCACCAGCGTGAGCGGGTAGTGCGGCGCGCCCTCGTTGACGAGGTCGGAGACGACCAGGGTGTCGTCGGGTCGTCGCAGGGCGGCGACATCGGTCGCCACGTCGAAGACCACGAGGGTGTCGAACAGGGAGCCGGCGCCGGCCTGGCGGCCGATCCTCGCCAGGGAGACGTGCTGGTGCGGCAGGACCGCGCTCTGGTGCTCGCGGACCGAGGCGAGCAGGTCGCCCGCCGTGGCCCCGGAGGTCCAACGGGCCCGTACGGGAATGGTGTTGATGAACAGACCCACCATGTCCCCGATGCCGGGCACGTCGGCGTCGCGGCCGGAGACGGTGGAGCCGAACACCACGTCGCTGTCGTGCAGGATGCCGCCGAGCGTCACAGCCCAGGCGCTGTGCACGGCCACGCTCAGCGGTACGCCGGCTTCGCGGACGGCGGCGTCGAGGTCGCCCTCGGGCTCCACGGCGGTGTCGGCGAACCGGTCGGAGGGGGTGTGGTCCTCAGCGACCAGTGAGGGGCCGGGCAGTTCGGCGAGTTCGGCGTGCCAGACACGGTCGCTCTCGTCGTCGTCGCGTCCGGCGAGCCAGTGCACGTAGTCGGCGAAGCCGCCGATCGGGTAGACGGTCCCCGGGGCGTGATACTCGGCCAGCAGTGCGCGGAGCATCGGCGGCACCGACCAGCCGTCGGCGATGATGTGGTGCACGGTCTGCACCAGGACGTTCCGGCCGGATCCGGCGCGGACGAGTGTGTACCGCATCAGCGGGCCGGTGGCCAGGTCGAAGCCTTCACGGCGGTCCCGCTCGGCGAGGACGTGTATCTCCTCGTCGGTGATACCAGGGCGGTCCAGTGTGGTGAAGGGGGCCTCGACGCCGCTCTCCAGCACGGAGACCACGCGGCCGTCGGCGAGGGCGGTGAACCGGGCGGCCAGGTTCGGGAAGAGGGTGAGGAGGCGGGTGGCCGCCGTCGCGAGCCGTGCGGGGTCCACCTCGCCGTCGACGGTGAGGAGTTGCTGTTCGACGTAGGCACCCGCGGAGTCGTCGTCGAAGACGGAGTGGAAGTACAGGCCCTCCTGCAGCGGGGTGAGCGGCAGGATGTCCCGCAGTGCCGGGCCGTCGAGGGTGTCGACGTCGGCCTGGGTGAGCGGCACCAGGGGGAAGTCGCTGGGCGTGTGGCCGCCCTCGTCGAGTGCGGCGAGGCCGGCCAGGGCGACGCGGAAGTAGTCGCCGATGGCGGTGATGTCCGCGTCGGTGAACATGCCGTCGGGCCAGGAGATGGTGGTGACCAGCTCGTAGTCGCCGGTGGAGGCGGCGGGTTCGGCGATCGCGTTGAACTCCAGGGCGCGCGGCAGTCGCATCTGCGGGTCGCGCTTCTCGCCCAGCTGGCCGGTGGTGCCCGCGAGCTGCCAGTCGCCGGGGGCGCCTGCGGCGAAGCGGCCCAGGTAGTTGAAGAGGACCTGCGGTGCGGGGGCGTCGAACTCGCTGCCGGTGAGGTAGCGCAGGGCGCCGTAGGAGACGCCGTTGTCGGGGACCCGGGCGAGGTCTTCCTTGACCGCCTTGAGGGCGGCCGCCAGATACGCGGGGGTGGTGAGGTCGGCCGCCGTGCCGGGGTCGACGGTCACCGGGAAGAGGGTGGTGAACCAGCCGACGGTCCGCGACAGTTCCGGCTCGAAGCCGGCGGTGCCCGCGACGAACTGTGCTTCGCGACCGTGGCCTTCGAGTTCGATGTGGGCGAACGTCTGGTCCTGGCCGAGGTCGCGGCGCCAGTGGGCGAGGGCGACGGAGAGCGCGGTCAGCAGGACGTCGTTGACGCCCGCGTGGAACTTCGCCGGGATCTCGCCGAGCAGCGCGGCCGTGATCTCGGGGCCCACCGAGACGGTCCGCAGCCGCTCGTGCGCGACGGTGTCGGTCTCGGACAGGGCGCGCCTGCCGATCAGCTGGTCCTCGCCCGGCAGGGGGCGCCGGTAGTAGGCGCTGTCCGCGTCGAACGCGGCGCGTTCCAGCAGCTGGGTCCAGCGCCGGAAGGACGTGCCGACCGGGGGCAGCTCGATCGGCGTGCCCGAGGTGAACTGCCGCCAGGCGGTGGCCAGATCCTCCATCAGGACGCGCCAGGACACACCGTCGATGACCACATGGTGGGCGACCAGGACCAGTTGCCGTGCCGCACGGCGCCAGACGGCACGCAGCATCGCGCCGCCGTCCGGGTCGAGGCCCTCGGTGGCGAGCGCGACGCACTCCTCGACCGGCAGATCGCTCTCCTGCCAGGTCACGAACGCCCCGTCCGCCTCCGGGATGTCGAAGCTCCAGTCGTCGCCGCGCACCAGCTTGGCGCGCAGCATGTCGTGGTGCCGGACGAGGGCCGAGAGGGTTTCGTCGAGGGCGCCTGCGGTCAGGTCCGCCGGGGTGTTGAGCACGACGGACTGGACGAAGCCGTCGACGGCGTCCGTGGTCTCGCCGAGCCACTGCACGATGGGCGATCCCACGACGGTGCCGGTGGCGACGTCGGCGTGGTCGACGGTGGAGACGTCCTCGCGGCTCGCGACCGCGGCCAGGGCGCCCACGGTGCTGTGGGTGAAGATCTGCCGGGCCGTGACGTGCAGGCCCTCGTCGCGCAGGGCGCTCAGCAGGGAGATGGCCAGGATGCTGTCGCCGCCGAGCTGGAAGAAGTCCTGGTCGACACCGACCTCGTCGAGCCGCAGCACCTGCGCGACCGCGGCGCACACGGCACGCTCGTCGTCGGTGCTGGGCCTCACGAGGGAGCCGGTGTCGATCGTGGGCTCGGGCAGGGCGTTGCGGTCGAGCTTGCCGTTGGCGGTGAGCGGGAACGCGTCCATCACGACGAGGTGGGTCGGCACCATGTACTCGACCATGTGCTCGGTCGCCCACGCCTTGACCTCGTCGGCCCGGAGGTCCTCGCCGCCGGCGGCCGGGATGACGTAGCCGACGAGGTAGGTGCCGCCGGCCGAGTTCTTCTTCGCGACGACGCAGGTGTGCCGGACCCGGGGGTGTTCGGCGAGGCCGGCCTCGACGTCCTCTATCTCCAGCCGCATGCCGCGGATCTTGATCTGGTTGTCGGCGCGGCCGAGGAAGTCCAGGGATCCGTCCGGGGCGAAGCGCGCGAGGTCTCCGGTCCGGTAGAGGCGGGAGCCGTCGGCGGCGAAGGGGTTGGCCACGAACCGGGAGGCGGTCAGGCCGGGGGCGTTGACGTAGCCGCGGCCCAGGAGGAAGCCGCCCACGTAGAGTTCGCCGCCGACGCCGACGGGGACCGGGCGCAGTTCCTCGTCCAGGACGTACAGCTGGGTGTTGGGGTTGGCCTTTCCGATGGACGTCGACAGGCGTTCCGCGGCGCCCCGGTAGATGACGTGAGAGACGCCGATCGTCGTCTCGGCGGGGCCGTAGCCGTGGTACATGGGGACGTCGCCGAGCTTGGTGCGGAACCGCTCGTACAGCTCGGGGGTGAGCACCTCGCCGCCGCACCACACGTGTCGCAGGCTGTCCAGGCGGCCGGTGTCGCCGGCCATCTCCAGCAGCACGTCCAGCATGGACGACACCAGGTAGGTGAAGGTGACGCGCTGTTCGGCGATGACGCTCAGCAGATGGTGCGGGTCGCGTTCGCCGCCGGTGCGCAGGACCACCAGCCTGCCGCCGGAGACCAGGGGCAGGAAGACCTCGTTGATGGATATGTCGAAGGAGAGGGGCGCCTTGAACAGCGAGGCGTCGTCGTGGCCGAAGCCCAGGATCTCGTTGACCTGCCAGAGCAGGCGCTCGCTGATCGCCTCGTGCCGGATCATCGCGCCCTTGGGCCGCCCGGTGGAACCGGACGTGAAGATGACATAGGCCAGGGCGTCGCCGAGGACGGTGACGCCGGTGCCCTCGGCGGGGTGGGAGGCGTATCCCCAGTCGCCGAGGTCGACGGCCACGGCCTCCGGTTCGGCCGGGTCGTGCTGGCCCGAGGCGTTGAGCTGCAGGACGACCCGGGCGTCCTCGATGACGACGGCCCGGCGCGCGGCGGGCCACTGCGGGTCGAGCGGCACGAAGGCGCATCCGGCCTGGAGTGCGGCGAGCAGCCCGATCACCATGTCGGCGGAGCGGGCCAGGGAGATGCCGACGACCTGTTCGTGGCCCAGTCCGCGTGCCATGAGGTGGTGGGCCAGCTGGCTGGAGAGCTCGGCCGCCTGGCGGTAGGTCAGCGAGCGGTGCTCGTCCACGATGGCGACGGCGTCCGGTCTGGTCCGCGCCTGCTCCCGGAACATCTCGACGACGCTCGGGCGGACCCGGTCGGCCTCGTTGTCGTTCCACTCGGCCAGGGTCCGGAGCCGGGCGGCCACACTGGAGGGGCCGATGGTGCCGAGCGGCCGGTCCGGGAAGTCGGCCAGGTCGTCCAGCGCGAGCTGCGCGTCGGCCGGTGCGACGTCTTCCGGGAGGGTGATGGTCAGGCCGTCCGGGCCGACGCCCCAGCCGGCGGGCGCCGACCCGCCGTTGTCGACCCAGCCGAGGACATCGGCGAAGAGTGTGCCGGGCGCGAGGTCGATACCGTCGGGGCTCTGCCCCGTCGCCCAGTACGACAGACCGATGGCGCACGCTTCGGCGATGGTCCTGTCCGGGTAGTCACCTGTGCGCCGGCGGACATCGGCCAGGCGGGTGGGGGAAAGCAGTGCGACACGAGCGCGCGGTTCCATCATCGAAGACTCAGCGTCCCTTCCAGAATGTGGAGTTAGGCTAACCTAAATAAGGGTTGCCTAACTACCCTCTCGCCAGGCCCGCCACAGACGTGCGTACCGGCCGCCCAGAGCCACCAGCTCCTCGTGCGTGCCCTGCTCCACGACGCGTCCCGCGTCCAGCACGGCGATCCGGTCGGCGGCCATGGCCTGGGTCAGCCGGTGCGCCACGAACAGCGTCGTGCGGCCCGCGCAGGCGGCCAGTACGGCTCGCTCCAGCTCGGCGGCGCCCTCGCTGCCGGCCTCGGCGGTCGACTCGTCGAGCACCACCACGGGCGCCCGGCCCAGCACCAGCCGGGCCAGCGCGACCTGGGCCACCTTGGTGACGTCCAGGCGCTCGCCGCCCTCGCCGACCGAGGTGTTCAGCCCGTCGGGCAGCGCGTCGACCCAGCCGTCGGCGCCGACGGTGCGCAGGGCATCCCTCAGTTCGGCGTCGGTCGCCTCCGGCGCGGCCAGCCGCAGATCCTCGGCGAGCGGACCGGAGAACACATGTGTCTCCTGCGTCAGGATGCTCACCAGGGCCCGCGCCCCGGCCTCGTCCAGGTCGGCGAGATCGGTCGGCCCGACCCGCACGGACCCGGCTTCGGGGGTCCCTATGCCGGCGATCAGCGCGGCCAGGGTCGTCTTGCCCGCGCCCGTCGCCCCCACCAGGGCGAGCGAACCACCGGCGGGAATGGTCAGGTCGACATCCCGCAGCACCGGATCCTCGGAGCCGGGATAGCGGAACGTCAGCCCCCGCACCACCACCGGGTACGAACCGGCCTCGGCCGCCGGGACGGACTCGTCGCCCACCAGGCGCTCCTCGGCGGCCTCCCCCAGCACTCCGACCAGACGGGTCAGGCTCGCGCCCGACTTCTGCGCCTCGTCGAAGGTGAACATGATGGCGCCCAGCGGGGTGAACAGCCGGTGGAACAGCAGCGGGGCCGCCGACACCTCGCCGAGGCTGGCGGCGTCGGCCTCCAGCAGGGCGTACCCCACGACGAGGATCAGGACGAGACCGATGAACTCGGCGCGGTTCTCCCGGCCGACGAACCGGCCGAAGAACCGGAACACCTCGACGCCGAGGTCGCGCACCCGCCACGACTCACTGGTGACCTTCTCGCGGAAGGCGCCCTCGAGGCGGTACGCGCGGACCGTGTCGATGCCGTTGAGACCGCTGATGAACGCCTGCGCCCGGTCGGCCTGGGCCACTCGCTGTTTCCGGTAGAGCGGTGCGGACCGGGGCAGATACCAGCGCAGGGCCAGGGCGTACGCGGGCAGTGCGCCGGCGCCGGCCAGGCCGAGCCGCCAGTCGAGACCGAACATGCCGAGGGTGGCGATGACGACCAGCACGCCCGCCGAGAACACGGTGGGCACGGCCGTGCGGATGCCCTTGGACAGCACGGCCACGTCGTCACCGACCCGGGAGAGCACGTCTCCCCGGCCTACTTGCTCGATCCGGGCGCTCGGCATTCCGAGCACCGCCCGGACGGCGCCTTCGCGCAGCCGGGCCAGCAGATCCGCGCCCAGCCGTCCGATCAGGTAGGTGGAGACCGCGGTGGCCGCCGCGCCGAGCAGCGCGGCGGCACCGATCAGCACCCCGATCGTGACCAGGATCGATCGTTCCTCGCCCCCGACGACCCCGTCGACCACACGGCCGAGCAGGAGCACCGGGAGCACCTGGAGCGCCGCCCCCGCGACCGTGGTGAGCACGGTGGCGGCCGTCAGCCAGGGCATCTCACGGCAGTGCGCCGTGACCCATCGGGTGGCTTCGCGGCCGGTCGTCGTGCGCAGGGTCGCCGGGGCGGCATGCGTTTCGGTGGTGCTCACTTACTGATCGACCGACTTGACGAGCTCGTCGATCGCGTACGGCATGGACAGCAGGGTGCCCTGGGAGATGGCCGCGCCGACCGCGGGTCCCTCACTGTCGAGCAGGTACGACACGTTGCCCTTCTTCACGGCGTCCAGGTTGGCGAAGAGCTTGAACTTCTTCAGCGCCTCGGTGTCGGCCTTGTCGTTGATGACGAAGATGTGGTCGACGTCGACGAGGTCGATCCGCTCGGGCGAGAGCTTGGTGTAGAAGCTGCCGCCGGCGACCTTGTCGATCCCGGTCTGGTACTTGTAGCCGATGCCCGACACGAGCCGGCCACGCACGTCGGTGGAGGTGAACGGCGCCACCGAGTTCTCGTACCAGGACAGCGCGACCGCGGTCTGCTTGCCGAGCTCCGGGTGGTCCTTCTTGGCCGTGTCGAGCTGGCCCTGGATGTCGTCGACCATCTTCTTGCCCTCATCGGCCTTGCCGAGGGCCTTGGCGATGTGCAGGGCGTTGTCCTGCCAGGGCGCGCTGAAGGGCTCCTTCTCGGCCTTGGTGCGGGCCACCGTCGGCGCGATCTTGGACAGCTTGTCGTAGGCGGCCTTGTCGATCTCGGAGTAGACCGCGACGATCAGGTCCGGGCGCAGGGCGGCGATCTTCTCGTAGTTGGGGCCGGAGTCGCCGTTCTTCATGACGACCTCGGGCTTGGTGTCGCCCCACTTGTCCTTCACCCAGGGCCACTGGGTGTTGATGTCAGGGCTCTTGCCCGGGGGGTTCGGGTACTGGTCGACCATGCCGACGGGCTTGATGCCGAAGGCCAGGATGGTCTGGTCGTCGGTGTAGCCGACGGAGACGACCCGCTTGGGCGCCTTGTCGACCGTCGTGGATCCGAAGGCGTGCTCCACGGTCACCGGGAAGGCGCCGGCGGACGCGGCCTGCGTGCCGTCGTTCTGCTGGTCCGTCTTGTCCGCCGAGTCGGAACCGCATCCCGCGAGGAGACCGACGCCGAGGGTGGCGGCGGTCAGTATCGCCGCCATGCGCCGCCAGGGCCTGCTGAGCGTCGTTCGGTGGAGGAGCATCCAAAACCCCTTGCTTTCGAGCTAGTTCGCTGCACCCTCGCCTAAGGGCAGGCAAACCTTACCGTGACTGAGTGAGGTTAGCCTAGCCTTACTTCTCCGCCTTTATCAGGATGTGTCCAACTGGACGTGTGTGCGACCGATCGGGACGATGAGCGGCCGGTCCCCCACCGGGTCGTCGATGACCTGGGCGCGCAGCCCGAACGCCTCGTGCAGCAGCTCGGCGGTGATCACGTCGCGCGGGTGGCCCTGAGCCAGGATCGACCCGTCCTTCATGACCACGAGGTTGTCGCTGTAGCGCGTGGCCAGGTTGAGGTCGTGCAGCACCATCACGACGGTGCAGCCCGACTCGTGCAGGTCGTCCACCAGGTCCAGGACGTCGATCGCGTGCGCCAGGTCCAGATAGGTCGTCGGCTCGTCCAGCAGCAGCAGATCGGTGCCCTGAGCCAGCGTCATCGAGATCCAGACGCGCTGGCGCTGCCCGCCGGACAGCGCGTCGACCGGGCGGTCCGCCAGATCGGACACGCCCGTCATGGCCAGTGCCCGCTCCACCACCTCGGCGTCGTCCGAGGACCACTGCCGCAGCCAGCTCTGGTGCGGATGGCGGCCCCTGGCGACCAGGTCGGCCACCGTCAGCCCCTCGGGCGCGACCGGCGCCTGCGGCAGCAGGCCGAGCTTCCTGGCCACGTCCCGGGTCCGGAGCCGGCCGATGTCCTCGCCGTCCAGGACGACGGTTCCCCCGGTCGGCTTGAGCAGCCGCGACAGCGTCTTCAACAGGGTCGACTTGCCGCAGCCGTTGGGGCCGATGATCGTGGTGACCACCCCTGGCGGTATCGCCACGTCGAGTTCGTCGATGACGGTTCGGGCGCCGTACCCGACCGTGACGCCTTTGGCTGCCAGCCTGGAGGCGCCGTCGACCCCGGTCTTGGGCTGAGTGATGGACTGAGCGGCCACAAGCCCCCCTTACTTAGGTATGCCTGACTCTTGTACACCTATCTGAGGTTGGCCCGCACCAGCAGATAGACCAGGAAGGGGCCGCCGACGGCGGCGGTGACCACGCCCACCGGGAGCGAGACAGGCAGCGCCGTGCGCGCGAGCAGGTCCGAGGCGATCAGCAGCAACGCGCCCACGAGACCGGAGGCCGCCATCGGCGGTGTCGGGCACCGCGCCAGCCGCATCGCCACCTGCGGCGCCACCAGCGCGACGAACGGCACCGGGCCCGCCGCGCTGACGGCGAATCCGGCCAGCAGGACGGCACACAGCAGCAGGACGGCCCGGACCGCCGCGTACCGCACGCCCAGGCCGGCGGCGACCTCGTCGCCGAAGTGCATCGGCTTGAACTGGAAGGCCACGCCCGTGACGACGACCAGCAGGGCGAGCGTGCCCCACAGCGCCACCCAGACCTCGTCCCACGACCGGTCGTCCAGGGAGCCGACGAGCCAGGCCTGGGCCTGGGCCACGTCCCTGATGTCGGCCGTGACCAGCAGCCAGGTCGTGATGGCCTCCATCACGGCGCTCACCGAGATGCCGATGAGGATGAGCCGGAAGCCGTCGACCCCGCGCCGCCAGGCGAGGAAGTACACCAGCAGCCCCGTGCCGAGGCCGCCCGCGAGCGCCGCCGCCGACAGGCCCACGGAGTTGACGACAGCCGCGGCGGCCCCGCCCGTCGCTGTCACCAGGGACACAGCGACCGCGCTGGCGCCCGAGGTGATGCCCAGAACGTCCGGGCTGGCCAGGGGGTTTCGCGCGATGGACTGCGTGATCGCCCCGGACACCCCCAGCGCGATCCCCACGACGAGCCCGGCCAGGGCCCGCGGCATCCGCAGGTCCATGATGACGAACTGGTCGACCTGCTCGCCCCTCCCGAGGAGCGTGGCGATCACCTGCGGCAGCGCGATGGGGAAGTCCCCGACGCCGATGGACACGCAGAACACCAGGAACGTGGCCGCGGCCAGCAGCAGCGTGACGCACACGAGCCAGGGCCGCCAGACGAACGACACCCGGCCGAGCCGCACCCCCGGCGGCAGCGACGACTTCACATCTGTCACGTTCACGCGCTCCTGAACTTTCCGCGCCACACGAGCACCGCGAAGAAGGGGGCGCCGAGGAGCGCCACGACGACACCCGCGTCCAACTCGCCCGGCCGCACCACCAGTCGCCCGATGATGTCGCAGACCAGCAGCACGACCGCGCCGAGCAGACCGGCGTACGGCACCAGCCAGCGGTAGTCGGGGCCGGTCAGATAGCGGGCCACGTGGGCCACCATCAGGCCGAGGAACGCGATGGGTCCGCAGGCGGCCGTCGCCGCGCCCGCCAGCAGTGTGATGGCGGTGATGCCGACGGTGCGGCTGAGCGCGATGTTCACGCCCAGCCCCCGCGCCACGTCGTCCCCCAGGTTGAGCAGGTTGAGGGAGGGCAGCATGACCAGGGCCAGCACCAGCCCGACGGCGATGAAGGCGGTCACCGGCCAGATGACGTCGAACCCGACTCCGGCCAGGGAACCCGCGTTCCAGAACCGCAGCGCGTTCAGCGACGCCTGGTTCGACAGCGCGACCGCCGTGGTCATCGCCATGAGGAACACGGTGACGCCCTGCCCGGCCAGCGCCAGCGTCAACGGGTTGCCGGCCCCACGGCCGACGCTCGCCAGTCCGAACACCACGACCCCGGCGACCGCCGCCCCCAGAAAGGCGAACCAGACGTACTGGAACGGGTTGGACAGCCCGAACACGGCGATCACCGACACGACGGCGAACGAGGCACCGGTGTTCACCCCCAGCAGGCCCGTGTCCGCGATGGGGTTGCGGGTGTACCCCTGGATCAGCGCGCCGCCGACCCCCAGGGCGATCCCGGCCACGATCCCGAGCACCGTCCGTGGCACCCGTACGGTCTCCACGATGAGCCGGATCTCGGTGAGCCGCTGGTCGGACGTCGGGGCGCCGAAGAGCCCGTGCCAGACCTCGCCGGGAGTCAGTGCCCTCGCGCCGACGGCCAGCGACAGCACCGCGGCGACCACGAGAGCCGCCACGAGGATGCCCAGACCCAGGACCCGCCGCCGACGGGCCTTCGATGTGCCCCTGGGCGCGGGGCGCTCAACCACAGCAGTCGTGCCCATGTGGACGTACGTTATCCCTTGTGCTGTCTGCGAGTTGATCCAGGATCGTGCAGTTCGCCCATGCCCTGAAGGGGCCCGGCGCTCAGCGGGCCGTGCTGCCCGTACCGTCGGCGAGCGTGCGGGCCGTGTCGGCCCCCCGGCCGAGCAGCGAGTCCAGAATCTCGCCCACCCTTATCGCCGTGTTGGACAGCAGGGACGACGTGATGCCGTGCGTGTGCTCCGTACCGCCCTGGAGATAGATGCCGCAGCGCAGCCCCGGGTCGGTCGCGATGCGCCAGTCGCGCTCGACGCGGACCCGGCCCTCGTCGTCCCTCAGGCAGGCGTCGGCGACCTCGCCGAGGAGCCCGGTCGGGTCGGCCTGGCTGTAGCCGGTGGCGAGGACCACGACGTCCGCGTCCAGGCCGGTCTCCTCGCCGGTGACGAGGGACGTCACGGTGGCCCGGGCGCCGGCCTGCGTCTCCTTGACGCCGGTGAGCCGGGAGACGTTGAGGAAGCGCAGGCGCTCGGTGCCCAGGACCTTCTCCCGGTACGACTGCCGGTAGAGGTCGTCGATGAGGTCGATGTCCACCACGGAGTAGTTGGTGTTGCCGTGGTAGTCCATCAGCCGGCGCTTGACGTCCTCGGGCGCCGAGAAGTACTCGTCGACCGCCTGGGGGTCGAAGATCCGGTTGGCGAAGGCACTGTCGTCGGCGGGGCTGTAGCCGTAGCGGGAGAAGACCGCGCAGACCTCGGCCTCGGGGAAGCGCCGGTGCAGGTAGGCGACGTTCTCGGCGGCGCTCTGTCCGGCGCCCACGACGACGAACCGGGAGGGTGAGGTGCCCTCCAGCTCGTCGACCTTCGCCAGCAGTTCGGAGTTGTGCCAGACGCGGTCGCCGCGCTCCACGCCCTCGGGCATGAGGGGGCGCAGGCCGGTGCCGATGACGAGGTTGCGCGCCCGGTGGACCTCGAGCCCCTCGCCCGACCGGACGGTCACGTCGAGGTACTCCACGACGCCGTCACGGGTCACGGGCGCGACGCCGACGACCTCGTGGCCGTAGGAGACCATGTCGTCGACCTGGGCCGCGGCCCACTCGAAGTAGTCGTGGAACTCCACGCGCAGCGGGAAGAGGTTCTTGTGGTTGATGAAGTCGATCAGCCGGCCCTTGCTCTGCAGGTAGCAGAGGAAGCTGTACTCGCTCGACGGGTTGCGCAGCGTCACCAGGTCCTTGAGGAAGGAGACCTGCATGGTGGCGTCGTCGATGAGCATGCCGCGGTGCCAGCCGAAGCGGGGCTGCTGCTCGAAGAAGTGAGCGGTGACTGCCTCCTGCCTGCCGACGCGCGCGTTGTGCTCGCGAAGCGCGATAGCCATGGCCACATTGGACGGTCCGAAGCCGATGCCAATGAGGTCGTGGACCGGTTGTGCGTCACCAGGAAGAACCTGCGACATGTCACTCCCATCGTGCGGGGCAGCCGCGTGTCAGGTGTGGAGGGAACGAGAGGCGGGCATGCCAACGGAGCGGCATGCCACGGAACTTAGGTGAGCCTAAGCTAAACCGGCGAAGGTGTCGACAGGACAAAACGGACGCCCACCGGACGGGGCTCCGCAACTGGGGCAACATGGACCCCCGTTGCGGACTAAGGTAAGCCTTGCTTTACTTACCTCGGCCAAACCCTTGCTCTGAGGAGGAACCCCATGCGGGTCGTCATGTTCGGTTACCAGACCTGGGGGCATCGCACCCTGCAAGCCCTCCTGGAGTCCGAGCACGACGTCGTGCTGGTCGTGACGCACCCCAAGAGCGAGCACGCGTACGAGAAAATCTGGAGCGACTCGGTCGCCGATCTCGCCGAGGAGCACGGCGTACCCGTGCTGATCCGCAACCGCCCGGACGACGACGAGCTGTTCGAGCGCCTCAAGGAGGCCGACGCGGACATCCTCGTCGCCAACAACTGGCGGACGTGGATCCCTCCGCGCATCTTCGACCTCCCGCGCCACGGCACACTGAACGTGCACGACTCGCTGCTGCCGAAGTACGCCGGCTTCTCCCCGCTGATCTGGGCCCTCATCAACGGCGAGCCCGAGGTCGGCGTCACGGCGCACATGATGAACGACGAGCTCGACGCCGGCGACATCGTCCGGCAGGAGGCGGTACCGGTCGGTCCGACGGACACCGCCACCGACCTCTTCCACAAGACCGTCGACCTCATCGCCCCGGTCACCATCGGCGCGCTCGGCCTCATCGCCTCCGGCCAGACCGAGTTCACCAAGCAGGACCGCTCCCAGGCGTCCTTCTTCCACAAGCGCGCCGACGAGGACAGCCGCATCGACTGGACGTGGCCGGCGGCGGACCTGGAGCGTCTGGTCCGCGCCCAGTCCGAGCCGTACCCCAGCGCCTACACCTTCCACCGCGGCAAGCGGCTCGAGGTCCTGGCCGCCTTCGTCTCCGAGGGCCGCTACGGCGGCACTCCGGGCCGGATCTTCTACCGCGAGGGCGACGGCGTGGTGATCGTCGCCGGCGCCGACGCCCGCACCGGCCGCAACCAGGGCCTCGCCATCACCCGCGTACGCACCGAGGACGGCCGGGAACTGCCCGCCGCCGAGTACTTCACCTCCATGGGCGGCTACCTCACCAACCGCCCCTGACGTGTCGGCCCCGGTACGGTCCCGGGGCCGGCCGCACATCGCCGCCGCTCGGACTCGCGTCCGGGCGGCGGCGATCGCGTGCTCGCAGGGAGCGGATCACGCCCGCCAGGAGTAGCCCCGTTCCGGCCTGCCGGCGGCGCCGTAGCGCAGGGACACGTCCGCGCTGCCCGTGCTGTGGAAGTACTCCAGGTAGCGGCGGGCGCTCACGCGGGAGATGCCGGTCAGGGCCGCGCACTCGGTCGCGGACAGGGTGCCGTCCGTGGCGCGCAGGGCTCGTTCGACCAGTTCGGCGGTCTCCACGCTCATGCCCTTGGGCAGGGTGGGGGCGGGGGCGGGGACGATCGCGCCGGCCAGGACGCGGTCCACGTCGGCCTGGCCCCGTACGACCGTCGTCAGCAGGCGGCCCCGCTGTGCGGCGTAGCGCTCCAGGCGGGGGCGCAGGTCCTCGAAGTCGAAGGGTTTGAGGAGGTAGTCGACGACACCCCGGCGGACGGCGCCGCGGACCGTGTCGGCCTCCTGCGCGGCGCTGATGACCATGACGTCGCAGTCGTGTCCGGCGGTGCGCAGCCGGGGGATGACGTCGAGGCCGAAGAGGTCGGGGAGGTACAGGTCGAGGAGGACGAGGTCGGGGCGCAGTTCGTCCACGGCCTCGATGGCCTGCCGGCCGGTGTGGGCCACGCCGACGACGCGGAAGGGCCGGACGCGTTCCACGAAGGTGCGGTGGACGCGGGCCACCATGAAGTCGTCGTCGACCACGAGGACGTCGATCGTGCCCGTCTCGCGGGGCGTTCCGGTCATGGGGCCGCTCCTTCCGCCGGTGTGCCGGTGAGCCGGCCGACGGTCATGCGTGCGGTGAACACCGCTCCGTCGGGGGTGTTGGACACCGAGATCTCGCCCCCGTGCCGTTCGCAGACCAGCTTGGTCAGGGCCAGTCCGATGCCGCGCTCGCCCTCGCGGGCGGCCTTGGTGGTGAAGCCGTGGGAGAACACCTCGCGGGCCAGTTCGGGAGCCACGCCGGGGCCGGAGTCGCGTACCACGATCTCCACGCTGGAGGCGTCCTGGCGCAGCGCCACCTCGACCCACCGCTGTCCGTCGGGCGCGGCGGCGTCGACGGCGTTGTCGACCAGGTTGCCCACCACGGTCGCGACGTCGGCGGCGTCCTCCGGGGCCAGCCGTTCCAGCGCCGTGTCGTCGGAGATCCGCAGGCTGACCTTCCGTTCGGCCGCGTGGGACGCCTTCGCCGTCAGCAGCGCGGCCACCGCCGTGTCCCGGACGCGGCGGCTGAGGGTGACGTCCAGGGACTGGCGGCGCTGGTTCAACGCGCGGATGTAGCGCACGACCTCGTCCTGCTCCCCGATCTGGATCAGCCCGGAGATGGTGTGCAGCTGGTTGGCGAACTCGTGAGCCTGCGCGCGCAGCAGTTCCGAGGAGCTGCGGAAGGATCCGATCTCCCGTTCCAGCCGGGCCAGTTCGGTGCGGTCGCGCAGGGTGGTGACGGAGCCGAGGAGCCGGCCGTCCTTGGTGACGGTCATCCGGTTCATCACCAGGACCCGGCCACGGCGTACGACGACCTCGTCCCGCTTGTCGGCGGTGGTTCCGGCCAGCACGTCGCGCAGCCGTCCGTCGATGCCCAGGCCGTCCAGGCTCTGGCCCACGCAGTCCTCGGGCAGATCGAGCAGGCGGCGGCCCATGTCGTTGACGAGGGTGAGCCGGTGCTGCGGGTCCAGGGCGATCACGCCCTCGGCGATCCCGTAGAGCATCGCCTCCCGGTGCTCGGCGAGCCCGGCGATCTCCCGTGGTTCCAGCCCGAGGGTCTGCCGTTTCACGCGCCGCGCGAGCAGCCAGGAGCCGGCCACGCCGAGCCCGCTGGCGATGCCCAGATAGGCGAGCAGGTAGGAGGAGGCTCCGCTGAGCCGCTGCCACACCGTCGGATCGGCCTCGCCGATCATCACCGTG
The DNA here is from genome assembly GCF_055589465.1 of Streptomyces sp. NPDC041940. Classification (NCBI taxonomy): domain Bacteria; kingdom Bacillati; phylum Actinomycetota; class Actinomycetes; order Kitasatosporales; family Streptomycetaceae; genus Streptomyces; species Streptomyces sp. NPDC041940. Next base: position 401,246 of record NZ_JBVJBP010000002.1, on the reverse strand, counting down.
CCGAGGATCCGGCCGAGGTTCGCCTCGGTCGCCCCGAGGACGGGGACCTGGGCGGCCAGCTGGCGGTTGCCGTCCAGGGTCAGCTGTCCCGACCAGCCCCGCTCCCGGGTGGTGCCCGGCCCGAGCGGCAGCCGCTCGCCGACGACCGTGGGGTTGGTGGAACTGACGATCCGGCCACCGGCGTCGGCCACCGTCACCGAGGTCACCCCGGACTGCGCCTGCGTGGAGTGCACCAGCGGGGCGAGCGTCTCCCCCGGCGCGGGACGCACCAGCTGGCTGCGCACCAGCGGGTTGGCGGCGAGCTGTTCGGCCAGCGCGCTCACCCGGCGTCCCTCGACGCGGGTGAAGGTGGCCTGCGACTGGGCGAGGGAGACCGCGGCGACCGCCAGCAGCACCACCACGACGATGGCGAGCTGGAGCACCAGCATCTCGCCCGCGAGCGAATGGCGACGGAAGGTGGCGACCACAACGAACTCAATCTTCTCTGCCGACACAAGGGGGAGCGGCTCATGTGCCGAGTCGGACAATCATGACGCCCACCAGTGGAAATCGAAGGGGAGGTGTCATGAGAGGCCCGGCGCGCGCCTTTCTCGGCGCCTTCGCCGTCCTGGCGCTGCTGGTGGTCTGCGGGTGCGGGGCGTGGCCGGGCGGCGACACCGCGAACCTGCGGCTCATGGTGCCCAACACCCCCGGTGGCGGCTACGACACCACGGCCCGTACCGCGGCCCGGGTGCTGGAGGAGACCGGGATCGCGCCGGACGTACAGGTGTTCAACCTGCCGGGTGCCGGCGGCACGGTGGGTCTGCGGCGCGTAGTCGACGAGAAGGGCAACGGCGAACTCGCGCTGCAGATGGGGCTCGGAGTGGTGGGCGCGTCACACGCGGCGGGCTCGGCGGTGTCCGTCACCGACACCACCCCGATCGCCCGCCTGATCGAGGAGGCCGGCGCGGTCGTCGTCCGCGAGGAGTCGCCGTACCGCACGATCGGTGCCCTGGTGGACGCCTGGCGCGCGGACCCCGGGCGCCTCAGGGTGGGCGGCGGCTCCTCCGCCGGCGGCCCCGATCATCTGCTGCCGATGGAGCTGGCCCAGGCGGTCGGCATCGACCCGCGGAAGGTCGGCTACGTCCCGTACGACGGCGGCGGCGATCTGCTGCCCGCGCTGCTCGACGGCCGGGTCGACGTCGCCACCAGCGGGTTCGGCGAGTTCCTGGACCAGATACGCGGCGGCCGGCTGCGGGTCCTCGCCGTCACCGGTGAGCGGCCGGTCGGTGTCCTGCCCGGTGTCCCGACCCTGAGGTCCTCCGGGATCGACCTGGTCTTCAACAACTGGCGGGGCGTCGTGGCCCCGCCCGGCATCAGCGACACCGAGCGGCGGCGCTGGGTCGACGCGCTGACCGAGCTGCACGGCTCCCGCCGGTGGCGGGCCGAACTCCGGCGGCACGGCTGGACCGACGTGTTCGCCACCGGCCGCGCCTTCGAGACCTTCCTCGCCCGGCAGGACGCGGAGGTCGCCGGCCTCGTCCGCCGTCTGGTACCGGAGTGACGTCAGGAGGGGTTCGCGGAGGGGCCGATGCCCTGCATCTCCCGGACGGTGCCGCCGAGTTTGGCGCGCAGGTGCTCGTACATGCCGGGCTTGGCGCTGACCACCCAGCGCATGCCGACGAGGTACTTGCCCCCGTACACGCTGGCCGCCTCCAGCCAGGTCTCCTTCAGTTTCTCCTCGGGGAAGGTGGTGATGAGGAAGTCCCCCTTCTTCGTGTGGCACACGCCCTCGCGCAGCTCGTCCGCCTCGGTGCGGATCTTCGCCTTGCAGCCGGCCAGCCCGGCGATGACCTCGACCTTCGCCGGGGCGACGACACCGGCGGCGGGAGCGGCCGCCCCGCTGGGCGTCGCCGCCTTGTCGCTGCCGGCCGGCTTCTTGTCGTCACCGCCGCCGCAGGCGGTGACCAGGGGAAGCACGACCAGGGCGCCCACCGCGGCGGCGGCACGCAGGCGGTGAGCGCGGGACGGGGTCCGGCGGTTGGTTGGTGCGTGCGGTTGCTGCTGGGACACGTCGCCTCTCCGGATGCGCGCTGTTCTGCCCTGGTGGGCAGGCGGGAGTACTCGGAAGAGGTACGGACGCGCGCCCGGAGCCGTTCACACGGTTTCGGCGACCGTGCGCTCCGGCTCGCTGAACTGGGTGCGGTACAGCTCCGCGTACCGTGCGCCCGCCGCCAGCAGTTCCTCGTGCGTGCCCCGTTCCACGATCCGGCCGGCCTCGACGACGAGGATCTGGTCGGCCGACCGGACCGTGGACAGCCGGTGGGCGATCACGACCGCCGTCCTGCCGTCGAGGGCTTCGGTGAGTGCCTCCTGCACGGCGGCCTCGGAGGTGTTGTCGAGGTGGGCGGTGGCCTCGTCGAGGATGACGACGCGCTGCCGGGCCAGCAGCAGCCGGGCGATGGTCATGCGCTGGCGTTCGCCGCCGGAGAGCCGGTAGCCGCGTTCGCCGACGACGGTGTCGAGGCCGTCGGGCAGGGACCGTACGAGGTCGTCGAGTCGGGCCCGGCGCAGGGCGTCCCACACCTCCTCCTCCGTCGCCGCGGGGCGGGCCAGCAGGAGGTTGGCGCGGACGGTGTCGTGGAAGAGGTGCCCGTCCTGGGTGACCATGCCGAGGGTCTCCCGCAGGGCCCGGGCGCTCAGGTCGCGGACGTCGACGCCGCCGACGCGTACGGCGCCCTCGTCGGCGTCGTACAGGCGGGGCAGGAGTTGCGCGACGGTCGACTTGCCGGCGCCGGAGGATCCGACGAGCGCCACGGTCTGGCCCGGTTCGGCACGGAAGGAGATGCCGTGCAGGACCTCGTCGCCGCCCCGCCGGTCCAGGGTCGCGACCTCCTCAAGGGAGGCCAGGGAGACCTTGTCGGCGGCGGGGTAGCCGAAGCGGACCTTCTCGAACTCGACCGCCACGGGCCCGTCGGGCACGCCGCGCGCGTCCGGCTTCTCCTCGATGAGCGGCCTGAGGTCGAGCACTTCGAAGACCCGCTCGAAGCTGACCAGTGCGCTCATCACCTCGACCCGGGCCCCGGCCAGCGCGGTCAGGGGGGCGTACAGCCGGGTCAGGAGCAGTGCCAGTGAGACGACCGCGCCCGGTTCCAGGGCGCCGCGCAGGGCGAACCAGCCGCCGAGGCCGTAGACCAGGGCCAGGGCGAGGGCGGAGACCAGGGTGAGGGCGGTGATGAAGGCGGCCTGGGCCGTGGCCGTCCGGATTCCGATGTCCGCGACGCGGCGGGCGCGTTCGGCGAACTCCTCCGATTCCTCCTCGGGCCTTCCGAAGAGCTTGACCAGGGTGGCGCCGGGTGCGGAGAAGCGCTCGGTCATGCGGGTGCCCATCGCCGCGTTCAGCGTCGCCGCCTCCCGCTGCATCCGGGCCATACGGCTGCCCATGCGCCGCGCCGGCAGCACGAACACCGGCAGCAGCACCAGCGCCAGCAGGGTGATCTGCCAGGACAGGGTCAGCATCACGGCGAGGGTGAGCACGAGCGTGACGAGGTTGCTGACCACGCCCGACAGGGTGTTGCTGAAGGCGCGCTGGGCACCGATGACGTCGTTGTTGAGCCGGGAGACGAGAGCGCCCGTACGAGTGCGTGTGAAGAACGCGACCGGCATCCGCTGCACATGGTCGAAGACGGCGGTCCGCAGATCGAGGATGAGGTGCTCGCCGAGCGTCGCCGACAGCCTCCGGCCGAGGATGCCGAGCGCCGCCTCGGCCACCGCGATCAACGCGATGAGCAGGGCCAGGCGTACGACGGTGCCCTCGTCGCCGGACGAGACGATCACGTCCACGACCCTCCCGGCCAGGACGGGGGTCGCCACGGCGAGCAGGGCGGTCCCCACGCCGAGCAGGACGAAGAGGGCGATGCGGCGCCGGTGCGGGCGGGCGAACGCGCCGATGCGGCGCAGGGTCGCCAGGGCGAAGGGGCGGCTTTCCTGCTCGGCGTGCATGACGCTCTGCAGCTGTGTCCACGCTGTGGTCTCCATGCTCATGGCACGAAACGTAGAACCTCAAGCATTCTTGAGGTCAAGGCGCTCGCGCATCTCCCCCGACATCCCGCACAATCAGCCCGATCCTCCTCTTCCCGTCCCCCGCCCGCTCCCCGCGCGAAGGCCCCGATGACGATCTCCTCCGAGCCGCTCCCCGCACGTAAGCCGCAGTCCCCGCTTCCGCAACCCGCCGTTGGCACGCCATGGGAAGCCTCTGCGGATGTGACAGCGGTACAACTCCCCGATATCCGCCCGGGACGACTCCCCCGTCGCGTCCCGGTCCGCCGCCTGCGGCAGATCCTGTGTCTGCTTCCGCTCCTGCTCGTCACCGTGGTCGCGGTGCGGCACCGGTCGGTGCTGGCCGACGGCTTCGCGCACCTGGGCACCGCCGAGTGGCCATGGCTGCTGGCCGCGGTGGGCGCGACCTGTATGACCTGGGTCGCCGCCGCCTGCACCCGGCAGGGCGCGGTCGTCGAGCCGCTGCCCAAGCGGCGGCTCCTCGCGACCCAGTTCGCGGCGGGCGCGGCCAACCACCTGCTGCCGACCGGCCTCGGCGCGAGCGCGGTCAATCTGCGGTTCATGACGGTGTGCGGGCTGCCGCTCGCCCGCTCCTCGGCCGCCCTCGCGCTGTATCTGCTGGCGGAGAGCATCGGCCGGGTGGCCCTGCTGGGGGCCCTGTTCCTCGCGTTCCCTGACGCGCTGCGGCTGAGCACCCTCGTTCCGGAGACGGCGTTCGGCCCGCTGCTGGCCGGCGTCGGCGTGGTGCTCGTGGTCGCGGCGGCGGTGGTCGCCCTCGTCCAGCGGGTCCGCTCCGCCCTGGTCTCCTTCCTGCGTACGGCACTCGGTGAGGCGCGCTCGGTGCACACCCGCCCGGCCCGGGCCCTGGCCCTGTGGGGCGGCTCCTTCGCCTTCCCCGCGCTGCAGGCCTCCGTGCTGGTGCTGGTGGGGCAGTCGCTCGGGCTGGACGTGCCGCCCGCGCACATGGCGGTGGCCTACCTGGCGGCCACGGTCGCCGTCGCCCTGGTGCCCACCCCGGGCGGGATCGGCTCGGTGGAGGCGGCTCTGGTCGTGGCGCTGGTCGCGGCGGGCGGCCCGGCCGCGGTGGCCACGGCCGTGGTCCTGGCCTTCCGGGTCATCACCGTCTGGCTGCCGCTGCTGCCGGGCGCGGTGACACTGGGTGCGCTGGTGCGGCTGAAGGTGATCTGACCCCGGAGGCACGCAACGCCGTGGACGGCCCGACCGCCGCCGAACTCGCCGCCGCCTTCCGGGAGTTCGAGGCGGACGAGGAGGCCAGGGTGGCGGTGCTGTGGGGCGAGGGCGGCACCTTCTGCGCGGGCGCCGACCTCAAGGCGCTGGGCACCGACCGCGGCAACCGGGCCGAGCCGGACGGCGACGGGCCGATGGGGCCGACCCGGATGCGGCTGTCCAAGCCGGTGATCGCCGCGGTCGCGGGGCACGCCGTGGCCGGGGGTCTGGAACTGGCTCTCTGGTGCGACCTGCGAGTCGCCGAGGAGGACGCCGTGTTCGGCGTGTTCTGCCGCCGCTGGGGCGTGCCGCTGATCGACGGCGGCACCGTACGGCTCCCCCGGCTGATCGGCACCGGCCGCGCCCTCGACCTGATCCTCACGGGACGGCCCGTCCCGGCCGCCGAGGCCCACGACATCGGGCTCGTCAACCGTGTCGTCCCGCCCGGCCGCGCCCGCGCCGAGGCCGAGGAACTGGCCGCCGCGATCGCCGGGTTCCCGCAGGCGTGCCTGCGCGCCGACCGCGCCTCCGTCCTCGACCAGGAGGGCCTGGACGAGCCGGCCGCGCTGGGCACCGAGTTCCGGCACGGCGCGGGCGTGCTGGCCGAGAGCGTCGAGGGCGCCGCCCGCTTCGCCTCCGGCGCGGGCCGGCACGGGTCGTTCACGGACCTGTGAACGAGACGACTGCGAGCCGGGCGGATCCGGCGCGCGCGACGGCGCGTCATGTGCAGTAACTCACCCCCCGCTCACCCCCGTCTCCGGTACGAAACCCCTTACGGGATGCGGCAGGATGAACGATTGCGCCGACCCCGGGTCAGGGTGGTCGGGCGCGATCGGACTTCCCCCGAGAACGAGCAGGTGACTACGTGACGAGACTTCACATCCGGCCGTCGACGACGGCGTTCGCGGCGGTTCCTCGCCCCGGAGGTGACCGGTGAACCGGGCGCTCACGGTGGACGACCTGGTCTTCGCGGGCATCGCCCTGGCCTCGGGCCTGCTGGCGGCGTTCGCGCTGCGCATCCTGCTGCGCTGGCTGGGCGGGCACGCCGACCGCACCCGCTGGAGCGGGGACGACGTCATCGTGCACGCGCTGCGGGCCGTGGTGCCGTGGGCCGCGGTCGTGGGCGGCGTGGCGGGCGCGGCGGCGGTGCTGCCGCTGACCCGGACGGTGCAGCACCACACCAACCAGGTGCTGACCGTGCTGCTCATCTTCGTCGCGACGGTGTCGGCGGCCCGGGTGGTGGCCGGCCTGGTGCGCACCCTCACCCAGTCCCGTTCCGGTGTCGCGGGATCGGCCACGATCTTCGTCAACATCACCCGGATCCTGGTCCTCGCGATCGGCTTCCTGGTGGTGCTCCAGACGCTGGGCATCTCCATAGCCCCGATGCTCACGGCCCTGGGCGTCGGCGGTCTGGCGGTCGCGCTGGCGCTTCAGGACACGCTCGCCAACCTCTTCGCGGGCATCCACATCCTCGCCTCCAAGACCGTCCAGCCGGGTGACTACATCAAGCTCAGCAGCGGCGAGGAGGGCTACGTCGAGGACATCAACTGGCGGCAGACGACGATCCGCAACCTGTCCAACAACCTCATCGTGCTCCCCAACGGCCAGCTCGCACAGGCGAACATGACCAACTTCATGCGCCCCGAGGAGCAGCTGACCATCCTGGTGCAGGTCGGGGTGGCCTACGACAGCGATCTGGAGCACGTGGAGCGCGTGACCAACGAGGTCATCGCCGAGACGATGACCGAGGTCGACGGCGCCGTGCCGGACCACGAGCCCATCATCCGGTTCCACACCTTCGGCGACTCCCGCATCGGCTTCACCGTCATCCTGGGCGTCGGCGAGTTCAGCGACCAGTACCGGATCAAGCACGAGTTCATCAAGCGCCTGCACAAGCGCTACCGCGCGGAGGGCATCCGCATCCCCGCCCCGGCCCGCACGGTGGCGCTCCAGCAGGGCGCGACCGTCATCCCGCAGCAGCGGACCGGCGCGTTCGAGCCGGGCGACATGACGTCCGCCCGGCTCGACTAGGTCCTACAGGGTCGCCGAGTTGTCGTGATGCCCGCTGTCCCTCCGGTTCCGCGGAGCCGCGAGGGACGGCTTCACCGGCGTCACGGTCCAGTCCGGGTGGCCCGGCATCCTGGGTGTCTTCGTCCCGTACAGCCAGTCCCGCAGGAAGCCCGTGAGGTCCTGTCCGGAGACCTCGGAGGCGACCGCGATGTAGTCCTCCGTGGAAGCGCTGGAGTCGCGGTACCGCTCCAGGAACGCGCACTCGACGGCGCTGAAGGCCGCCTCGCCGATCTGCTGCCGCAGCGCGTACAGGACGAGGACGCCGCCGACGTAGCGCTGGCTGTCGAAGAGGTTGGCCGCGTTGGGGGCGGCGACCGGCCCGGAGGTGTGGCGCCACTGGTCACCGAGGGCGTACGTGTCCTTCATCCGGGCTTCCATGGTGGTCAGGCCCTTGGAGTCCGGCCAGCCGCGCTCGTAGCGGTACAGCAGCCCGTAGAAGTCGGCGTGTCCCTCGTTCAGCCACAGGTCGGCCCAGGTGGCGGGGCTGACGCTGTTGCCGAAGTAGGAGTGGACCAGCTCGTGCATCATGTGCGAGCCGATCTTGCTCTCCTCCTGGAGGAGGTAGTTCGGCTTGTAGAGCGTGAGGGTCTGCGTCTCCAGGCCGGTGAAGTCGAAGGCCTGGGGGTCGTCCGAGTTGCACGGGAGCAGGCCGTACGTCTCGAAGGGGTACGCGCCGAGCCGCTGCTCGACCCATTCCACCAGGGCCGGGGTGAGCGCCAGGGCGGGTTCCAGGGCGGCGGCGCGGGCGGTGGGGACGACGTCCCGCAGAGGCAGGCCGTGCGGGCCCTGCCGGTCCTTGATCACATAGTCGCCGACGGTGATCTGCACCACCTCGGTGGCGATCGGCGAGCGGGAGCGGTACGTGTACGCCGTCCGGTCGCCGGTCAGCTGCTCGGTGCGCACGAGCCGGCCGCTCGCGACGCCCCGCAGTGCCCCGGGCACGGTCAGGCGGAAGGTGAAATCGGCCTTGTCGGAGGGGTGGTCGTTGCAGGGGAAGACGGTGTGCGCGGAGTTGGGCTGGCAGCACACCGCGAAACCGTCCGGGGTGGCGACCCAGCCGGTGTGCGGCAGGACCCGGCCCGGGTCGGCGGAGTAGTCCACGCACACGGTGACCCGGGCTTTCGCCGGGAGCGTACGCGCGGGGGTGATCCGCAGCTTTTCGGCCACCTGCTCGAAGCCGGCGGTGCGGCCGCCGACGCGGACGGAGCGTATGTCCAGGCCGAGCGCGTCGAGGGAGAGGCGGCTCAGGGGCTGGGTGGTGCGGATCGTCAGGGTCGCGGTGGCCTCGACGAGCCGGGTCGTGGCGTCGTACGCGAAGTCGAGGTGGTAGGCCGAGACGCGGTAGCCGTCGTTGCCGAGGTCGGGGTAGACAGGGTCGCCGAGGGTCTCGGGACCGGGGTCGGCCTCGGTCCTGGCGGCCGCCTGGGCCGGGACCACCGTGGTCAGAGCCGCCGCCGTGCCGATCAGGGCGGCCGCGGGGGCCGTCACTCTGGTGCGATATCTCATGGTCCGCTTTCGCTCGGGCGGCCGGGTGGTCAGGTCCGGCCGTGGCTTGGAGTGAGTGATCTCTCTCCATGACAAAGGAACGGGCCGATCGGTTGCGCCAAACTGGCGGCGGACCCCTGTCGATGATCGATCGCTCACGAGATATCTTGATGTCGAGCAATGTTGCAGACGTGGAGCGGAGCACCCGGTGACTGACTCGACCATCATCTATACGCACACTGACGAGGCCCCCGCACTGGCGACGTATTCCTTCCTGCCGGTGGTCCGGGCGTACGCCGCGCAGGCGGGTGTCGCCGTGGAGACCCGCGACATCTCGCTGGCCGGGCGCATCATCGCCGTGTTCCCGGAGTACCTGACCGAGGACCAGCGCATCCCGGACGCCCTCGCGGAGCTCGGCGAGCTGGCCAAGACGCCCGCCGCCAACATCATCAAGCTGCCGAACATCTCGGCGTCCATCCCGCAGCTCAAGGCCGCGATCGCCGAGCTGCAGGGCCAGGGCTACGCGCTGCCGGACTACCCGGACGACCCGAAGACCGACGAGGAGCGCGAGATCGGCGCCCGCTACGACAAGGTCAAGGGCTCCGCCGTGAACCCGGTCCTGCGTGAGGGCAACTCCGACCGGCGCGCCCCCGCCTCGGTGAAGAACTACGCCAAGTCGCACCCGCACCGCATGGGCGCCTGGACCTCCGAGTCCAAGACGAACGTGGCGACCATGGGCCAGAACGACTTCCGCTCCACCGAGAAGTCCGTGGTGATCTCCGAGGACGGCGCGCTGCGCATCGAGCTCGTCGGCGACGACGGCTCCACCACGGTGCTGCGCGAGTCCGTACCCGTCTTCGCCGGTGAGGTCGTCGACGCCTCCGTGATGCGGGTCGCCGCGCTGCGTGAGTTCCTGACCGCGCAGGTCGCCGAGGCCAAGGCCCAGGGCGTGCTGTTCTCGGTGCACCTGAAGGCGACGATGATGAAGGTCTCCGACCCGATCGTCTTCGGCCACGTGGTGCGCGCCTTCTTCCCGAAGACCTTCGCGCAGTACGGCGACAAGCTCGCCGCGGCCGGCCTGACCCCGAACGACGGTCTGGGCGGCATCTACAAGGGCCTGGAGGGCCTGCCCGAGGGTGCCGAGATCAAGGCTTCCTTCGACGCCGAGCTCGCCGAGGGCCCGGAGCTGGCGATGGTCGACTCCGACAAGGGCATCTCGAACCTGCACGTGCCGTCGGACGTCATCATCGACGCGTCCATGCCGGCGATGATCCGCACCTCGGGCCACATGTGGGGCCCGGACGGCGGGGAGCACGACGCCCTCGCGGTCATCCCGGACTCCTCCTACGCGGGTGTCTACCAGGCCGTGATCGAGGACTGCCGGGCCAACGGCGCCTTCGACCCGTCCGTCATGGGCACCGTGCCCAACGTCGGTCTGATGGCGCAGAAGGCCGAGGAGTACGGCAGCCACGACAAGACCTTCGAGATCCCCACCACGGGCACGGTCCGGCTGGTCGACCAGAACGGCACCGCGGTGATCGAGCAGACGGTCTCGGCCGGTGACATCTTCCGCGCCTGCCAGACCAAGGACGCGCCGATCAAGGACTGGGTGAAGCTGGCCGTCACGCGCGCCCGCGCCACCGGTGACCCGGCGGTGTTCTGGCTGGACGAGACCCGTGCGCACGACGCCAACCTGATCGCCAAGGTCGACGCGTACCTCGCGGAGCACGACACCGAGGGCCTGGACATCCGGATCCTCAACCCGGTCGAGGCCACGAAGCTGTCGGTGGAGCGCATCCGCCGCGGCGAGAACACCATCTCGGTGACGGGCAACGTCCTGCGTGACTACCTCACCGACCTGTTCCCGATCCTGGAGCTGGGCACCAGCGCCAAGATGCTGTCGGTCGTCCCGCTGATGGCGGGCGGCGGCCTCTTCGAGACGGGCGCCGGCGGCTCCGCCCCGAAGCACGTCCAGCAGCTGGTCCGGGAGAACTACCTGCGCTGGGACAGCCTGGGTGAGTTCTTCGCCCTGGTGCCGTCCCTGGAGCAGCTGGCGAAGGTCACGGGCAACGCCCGCGCCCAGGTCCTGGCCGACACGCTCGACCGCGCCACGGCGACCTTCCTCAACGAGGACAAGTCCCCGACCCGGCGCGTCGGCGGCATCGACAACCGCGGCAGCCACTTCTTCCTGTCCCTGTACTGGGCGCAGGAGCTGGCCAAGCAGACCGACGACGCGGACCTGGCGAAGGCCTTCGCCCCGCTCGCCGAGACGCTCGCGGCCGACGAGCAGAAGATCGTCGACGAGCTGATCGCCGCCCAGGGCAAGCCGGTCGAGATCGGCGGCTACTACCAGCCCGACCCGGCGAAGGCGGCCGAGGCCATGCGCCCGTCCACCACGTGGAACGAGACCCTGGCGTCCCTGGCCTGACGCCCGGGCCCGCAGAGGTCCACTGACTCCGCCCCGACCGGCACCGTCCGGCCGGGGCGGAGTTCTGCGTGGGCGGGACGATCCGCCGCACGCCCCCGACAACGCCCCTGGAGCCGCCCGATGACCGATGCCCCGCACTCCTTCGAGCTGCCGGCCGGCGCCGGCGACTCCCCCGTGATCCTGCATGTGCCGCACTCCGCACGGGAGATACCCGATGACGTGCGCACGGGCATCGTGCTCGGTGACGAGGAGCTGGAGCGGGAGCTGGACCACATCACCGACGCGCACACGGCGGAGATCGCCGAGGTGGCGGCCGGGCTCGCGGGGGTGATGCCCTGGCGGTTCGTCAACCGGCTGTCGCGGCTGGTCGTCGACCCGGAGCGGTTTCCGGACGAGCGGGAGGAGATGCGGGCCGTCGGTATGGGGGCGGTGTACACGCGAACGACGCACGGCGGTGTGCTGCGGCCCGAGGGCTTCGATCCCGAGCCGCTCGTCGAGCGGTACTTCCGGCCGTACGCGCGGGCGATGACACAGGCCGTGGCGGACCGGCTGGCGGCGACCGGGCGGGCCGTGATCATCGACGTGCACTCCTACCCGAGCCGGAGGCTGCCGTACGAACTGCACGGGGACGGCCCTCGGCCGGCGGTCTGCCTCGGCACCGACCCGTTCCACACCCCTCCCGGCCTGCTGGACGCCGCCCGGGAGGCGTTCGGGGAGACAGGGCTCGACAGCCCGTTCAGCGGGGCCTACGTCCCCCTGGAGTTCTACGGGAAGCGGCCCGAGGTAGGCGCGCTCATGGTGGAGATCCGCCGCGACACCTACATGACCGAGCCGGGCGGTCCCGCCGGGGCTGGGCTGGAGCGGCTTGCACACGCGCTGGCCACTCTCGTCGACGCCGTGTCCCGCTGAACGCCGGAGGTCACCGGCTGGAGCACTCCCGCGCGACAAGCGTCCGGGGCCCGGCGAGGGTGGGTGCATGACGGAGGAGACCACCACGCTGACCGGCCAGGAGCCGCCCCCGGTACGGGACTGGCCCGCCCTCGACCTGGACGGGACGGACTTCGACCCGGTCCTCGCGGAGCTGATGCGCGAGGGGCCGCTGGCCCGGATCCGGCTGCCGTTCGGCGAGGGATGGGCATGGCTGGCCACCCGCCACGACGACGTGAAGCTGATCACCAACGATCCTCGGTTCAGCCGTGCGGAGGTGACCGGACGTCAGGTGACGCGGATGGCACCGCACTTCAAGCCGCGGCCCGGTTCGCTCGCCTTCGCCGACCAGCCCGACCACAACCGGCTGCGCAAGGCGGTCGCCGGGGCCTTCACCGTCAGCGCGATGAAGCGGCTGCGGCCGCGCGCGCAGGAGCTGCTCGACGAACTGGTGGACGGAGTCGTACGGGACGGGCCGCCGGCCGAGCTGATCGAGCGGGTGCTCGAACCGTTCCCGATCGCCCTGGTCAGCGAGGTGATGGGCGTGCCCGCCGCCGACCGGGAACGGGTGCACACCTGGACCCGGCAGATCATCTCCACCTCGGGCGGGGCCGAGGCCGCCGACCGGGCCAAGAGCGGTCTGTACGGATGGATCACGGAGACGATCCGCTCCCGGGCGGACAGCGCCGGCGAGGACGTGTACTCCCTGCTGGGCGCCGCCGTGGCGCGTGGCGACATCGGCGAGACGGAGGCGATCGGCCTCGCCGGTCCACTCCAGATCGGCGGCGAGGCCGTCACCCACAACTGCGGGCAGATGCTGTATCTCCTGCTCACCCGGCCCGAGTTGCGGCGGTGGTGGCACGAGCGGCCCGAGGCCCGCGACGCCCTGCTGGACGAGCTGCTGCGCTTCATCCCCCACCGCAGCTCCGTGGGCCTGGCGCGGATCGCCCTGGAGGACGTCGACCTGCGTGGACACCGCATCCACGCGGGCGACCCGGTCTACGTCTCCTACCTCGCGGCCAACCGCGACCCGGACGTCTTCCCCGAGCCGGACCGGATCGACCCCGGCCGCGCCCCGAACCCGCACCTGGCCCTCGGCAACGGCCCGCACCACTGCACCGGCGCCGTCCTGGCCCGCCTCCAGACGGAACTCCTGCTCGACACCCTGCTGAACCGGCTCCCGGACCTGCGACTCGCGGTCCCCGCCGACCAGGTCGAGTGGCGGCGCAGAACGATGATCCGGGGGCCGCGGACCCTGCCCTGCACGTGGTGACCGGGCACGCCGACCACCGGCGCCTCGAGGCACCCTGCAGTGCGGCCCTCCAGTGGCCGGCACGCCCGGCGGCCGGTGACCTGAACCCCCGGTCCCGGCTCGGCTTCTGAGGCGATCGGCCGCCCGCCACCATCACGCTCCGGTCGGGCCGCGGCCACAGCTCGCGGCTCGGCGCCGCTCGACCGGATATCCGGCGCAGCCGGGCCCCCCAGCGCCGTTCCCCAAGCACGCCCCGGCGATCACGCCCAGGCACGTCCGCAACGGAGTGGCTAGGCCCGCAGCCACTCCGTCACCACGACGTCCCCGCCGGTCCGCAGCCGGAGCGCGAACGGGCCGGAGAGTGGTGTGTCGCCGGTGAAGCGGCCCAGGTCGTCGGCCGTGAGCGGGGAGCCGGGGCGGGGGCCGCCCAGGACCTCGATGCGGGCCGGTTGCGGTGGCAGCACCTGTCCGAGGAGTCCGTGTGGGGTCACCTCGACGTCGACGGTCACCTCGCCCGCCCGGAAGGTCAGCATCCGGGGCGCGTCGGTGACGCCCCGGACCGGGAGGGCGTCGACCAGCGAGTCGAAGGTCAGCTCGGCGACCCGGGCGTCGAGGTCGTGCAGCGCGTAGGCGTCGACGGCGAGCTGCTGGAGCTCCGCCGGCACCGGGTCCAGGACGGCGGCGGCCTGCCGCAACTCCTCCTCCAGCAGCCCGGCGTCGAACTCCTCGTCCGTCCAGTCCTCTTCGCCGATCAGGTCGTCGTCGTTCATGTCGCTCATATCGCCCCCCGTGCCTCGAGCCGGGCCCGCAGACGCCGCAGACAGCGCTGGCGCAGCGGCCCGATGCTGCCCACCGCGATGCCGAGCGCGGCGGAGACGTCCTGATAGCTGGGCGGCGGCGTGGCCATCAGCACGCGCAGCAACTGCCTGCACCGCTCGCCCAGTTCCTCGAACTCCTGCCACAGCCGCCGTACGCGTTCGCTCTGGGCGGCGGCCTCCTCGGAGTCGAGCAGCGACTGTTCCGGCGTGCCCTCCTCGCTGACCCGGTCCAGGAGCCGCGGATCGTCCGTCAGGGTCAGCCGCTGCGAACTCCGGATGACCTTCAGGCACTCGTTGCGCGCCGTGCTCGCCAGCCACGCGCCCGCCTTGCCGGGTTCACGGATCCGCCCGAGGTGCTGGGCGAAGCGGAACCACGCGGTCTGGTACACCTCATGGGCGTCCGCGTCGGAGAGCCGGTGGGCCCGCACCACGGACCACACCAGCGGGCTCAGCCCCTCCACGAGCGCTTTCCAGGCCGCCGCGTCGCCGTCGGCGGCGGCCTGGACGAGCGCGCCGGCATCAGTACGGTCCACGGCAGCCCCACCCCTCGAGTACGGCAGGTCATGGTACGCCGTGGAGGGGGCGGCTTCGGCCCTCACGAGCCGGGGACCAGGCGCACGACCGGGACCGGGCGCCAGGTGGGCGGACGCAGCGCGGGAACGTGCGCCCCGCGCACTTCGGCGAGCCCGGAGTTGGCGGCGAGCAGCTGCTGCCGGGCCGCGCGCGGGTCGGTCTCCTTGTGCTCCGTCATATGGGCGGCGACCATGCCCGCGGTCACGGGGGTGGCGAAGGAGGTGCCGCTCCACTGCGCGTACCCCTCGAACATCACCTGGTCCGGCTTCGCGGCGGCGTTCTCGTCGCTCAGCACCCCGGTGTGGCGGGGGTGCCGGCAGGTGCACCCATAGCGGAAGCCGTAGCGGCAGGCGTCGTACGTGGAGTGCTGGTACACGTACGGGACGGGTGTCTCGAAGCCGGTGAGGGCGCTGGTGAGGCGCTCGCCGGGGGCGTAGACCCGCACCCAGGGGCCGTGGTTGGTGAAGCAGGCGCCGAACTCGCCGTCGCTGCGCAGGGCGCCGACGGACAGGACGGAGTCCTCCCAGCCGGGCAGGTCGGCGTAGGCGGCGGGCCAGAAGGGGGAGGCGCTGCCGTTGTTGCCCGCCGCGGCGACCAGCAGGGTGCGCTGCTCGCGCAGTTCCCGCATGAAGTTCTCCACGCCGAGCAGGCCGTCGGTGCGGCCGTTGGAGGTTCCGGCGGAGAGGCTGAGGACGTCGGGCCAGCCGCCCGCGTCGACCGCTTCGAAGAGCTTCTCGCCGAACTCGGACTCCAGGACGGCGCCCGCGTCGTTGAGGCTGCCGCGCACGGTGATGTCGGTGTTGGGCGCGACGGCGGCGACGAGCCCGGCGATGAACGTGCCGTGTCCGACGTACTGCTGGAGGACGCCCTGGTCGTCGCACTCCTGGATCTGGGCGTCGCCGCCGGTGTGGGAGAGCAGGCCGCAGGAGCGGTAGTCCTTCATCAGCCCGGTGTCGACGACGAGGAGGCCGACGGCGGTGTCCGGGTCGTACGCCGTGTCGGCGGGCGCCGGGTTGAGTGGCTCGCTGAGCGCGACGGGGACCGGTTCGTCGCCGGGGCAGGCGTTGACGGCGATGTGCACGACGTGGTTGCGGGCGGCCATCCGGTGCCCGGCCCGGTCCTCCCGTTCGCGCACGGAGCGCAGCGCCTGGGCGACGGCGCGGTCCGCTTCCCGGCCGCCCTCACCGGGGTCGCCGACGCGGATCCGGGTGATGCCGCTGCGGTTGGTCCGCGGGCCCGCCCGGTGGATCTGGTCCTGGTCGAGGTCGGGTGCGGCCGTGAAGTGCGCCCGTACGGCGTCCTCGACGATGCCGGCCTCCTCACCGTCACGGACGAGGACGACGCCCTTCTCGTACATGAACTCGGCCGAGTCGTCGGGTCCCATCGCGAGGGGGACGTCCGGCATCGAGCGCTGGATCTGGTCGAACTGCTCGTGGAATCGCTGAGGTGCCATGGCGGGTCCTCCCACTGGGCGACGGCGTCGGTCGGTGCGGCGGAGCGGTCGTCGGTACGCGCCGATCCTCCTCGACATGAGCCACCGGACCGTCATTTGATACAGCGCCGAACCTGTGGGGTGTGGTCGGGGGCCACTACCATCCGAGGAGTGACAGCGGGAAGCGACTCGGTGGCGGCACTGCTGCCGATGGTGTTCGCCGATCCGGGCGAGGCTCTCGCGAGGGCTCGTGCGCTGCTCGACGCCGATCCCGACCCGGTGCACGCCTCCGTCGCCCATCAGGTGATCGGTATCTGGCAGCGGGACTTCGGCGATCTGCGGCTCGCGCTGAACCATCTGCGGCGGGCCCGGGACTTCGCGGCGCGCGCGGACTCGGCCGACCGGGAGGCGGATGTGCTGGCCACGCTGGGCGTGGCGCTGGTGCACGCCGGGCGTACCCGGGAGGGCTTGGCGGCGTTCGAGCGGGGGGTCGCGCGGGGCGGTGGGCACACGCGGGCGCGGGTGCTGTACCGGCGGGCGTACGTGTGGTGGGTGCTCGGCCGGCATCGCGAGGCGCTGGAGGACGTACGCCGGGCGGTTCCCGTGCTGCGGCAGGCGGAGGACGTGATCTGGACGGCGCGGGCGCTGACCCTGCGGGCGACCGTGCATCTGGCGCTGGGGTCGGTGGAGCGGGCCGAGGCGGACTTCACCGCGGCCGAGGCGCTGTGGGACACGACCGGCCAGGAGCACGACAAGGCCGACGCGGTGGAGAGCCGTGGGCTCGCCGCGTTCCGGTCCGGTGACGTGCCGGTGGCGCTGCGGCTGCTGGATGAGGCGGAGGAGCGGTACGCCCGGCTCGGCACGCCGACGTTCATGCTGAACATCCGGCGCTGCGAGGTGCTGATGGCGGCCGGGCTGGCGCCCGAGGCGCTGGCCGAGGCGGACGCGGCGATCAGGCGGCTCGACGGGATCGGCGGGCAGTCCACGCGCAAGGCGGAGCTGCTGCTGGCCGCCGCGCGGGCCGCCCGGCTGGCCGGGGATCCGCACACCGCGATCGCCCGTGCCGCACTCGCGGTACGGCTCTTCGCCGGGCAGCGGCGCACCTGGTGGGAGACGCACGCCCGGCTGGTGCTGATCGAGGCACGGCACGCGGCGGGGCGCGGTTCGGGCCGGCTGGTCGCCGACGCCGCCGCGGTGGCGGAGAAGCTGGCCTCGTTCGGCGCGCCGGCCGCGCCGGAGGCCTCGCTGCTCGCGGGGCGGATGGCGCTGGGCCTGGGCTGGACGGCGGACGCGGAGCGGCATCTGGCCGTCGCCGCCCGCAGCAGGCGCGTCGGTCCGCCGCTGGCGCGGATGACGGGCTGGGCGGCGCAGGCGCTGCGGGCACGGTCCGCCGGGTCGGCCCGGGGGGTGCTGGAGGCCTGCCGGCGGGGTCTGGACGTGCTGGACGACCACCGGATGACGCTGGGCGCCTCGGAGCTGAGGGCGCGCGCCACCGAGCAGGGCGCGGAGCTGGCCGCGCTCGCCCAGCGGGCCAGTCTGGTCTCGGGCGGGCCCCGGCGGCTGCTGGTGTGGAGCGAGCGCTGGCGGGCCACCGTGCTGTCCACGCCGCCGACCCGGCCGCCCGCCGATCCGGAACTGCTCAGCGGTATGACCGCGTTCCGCGAGATCGCCTCCCGTGCGGAGGCCGCCCGGATGGAGGGGCGGCCGGTGGTGGCGCTGGAGCGTGAACAGCGGCGCCTGGAGCGGGAGATCCGGTCCCGGACCCTGCACATGCGGGGCGAGGCGCCCGGGGGCGGGGACCGCTTCGATGTCGGCAGGCTGCTGGAGCGGCTGGGCGACGAGGTACGGCTGGTGGAGCTCGCCGTGCTCGACGGGCGGGTGCAGGTGCTGCTGTGCGGGCAGGGGCGGGTGCGCAGGTTCGAGGCCGGGCTGCTGTCCGAGGCGGAGACGGAGGCCGAGCACGTACAGGCCGGGCTGCGGCGGCTGGCCCATCCCGGGGCCGAGGCGCGTCTTCCGGTGGTGGAGGCGGCGGGGCGCCGGCTGGAGGAGCTGCTGCTCGGCCCGGCGGCGGCACAGCTGGGCGGCGGCCCGGTGGTGGTCGTGCCGCCGGGGCGGCTGCACCGGGTGCCGTGGGCGCTGCTGCCGTCGCTGCGGGAGCGGGTGCTCAGCGTGTCGCCGTCGGCGGGCAGTTGGCTGCGGGCCAGGGAGACCGCGCCGCCGCCGGACGGCTGCCATGTGCTGGTGCGCGGCCCGGGCCTGGCGACCGGCGGCGCCGAGGTGCCCGAACTGGCCGGGCGGTACGGCTGCGCGACGGTCCTGGAGGACGGCGAGGCGCGCGTGCCGCGGGTGCTGGAGGAGCTGGACGGGGCCGCGCTGGCCCATATCGCCGCGCACGGCACGTTCCGCGCGGACAGCCCGCTGTTCTCGTCCCTGCGGATGGCCGACGGGCCGATCGTGGTGCACGACTTCGAGCGGCTGGACCGCAGCCCGTACCGGATCATCCTGTCCTGCTGCGACACTGCCCGCCTCGCGTCCGTCGGCGCCGACGAACTGCTCGGCCTGGTCACCGCGTTGCTGCCGCTGGGCACGGCCGGGGTGGTGGCGTGCAGCGCGCCCGTCAACGACGCCGCGGTGGTGCCGCTGATGCTGGCACTGCACAAGGGCCTCGACGCCGGCCTGTCCCTGGCGGAGGCGCTGCGCGACGCCCGGTCGGCGCTGCCGGGCGACGCGCTGCACCAGGCCACGGGGTGGGCGTTCTCGGCGTTCGGGGCGGCCTGAGGGGCGGGCTCGCGGGCGGGCTGGAAGGCGGCCTGACCCGTCCCCTGTGCGGGTCAGGCCGCCGGTCTCCGGGTGCGGCTCAGGCCGGCTGGGCCTCCGGCACTTCGGTGAGCCACGGCAGGGCGCCGCGGTCGTTCGCGCCGAGCCGGGCGTAGGCGCTGTACAGGTGGTTGCCGACGGTGCGGATCGACAGGGTGAGGCGTTCGGCGATCTGCCGGTTGCTCAGGCCCGCCGCCGCGAGGGTGACGATCTGCCGCTGCCGGGCCGTGAGTTCGCCGAGGACAAGCCCGGACAGCGCCGGTGTGCGGGCGCCCTGGCAGCGCCGGGCCAGGGCCACGGCCCGGGTGCGGGAGTGCCGGGCGGCACGCGGATCGCGGTGAGCGCCGACGGCCTGGGCGTGCGCCTCGGCGGCGAACAGCGTGAAGCCGCGCCGCTCCAGTTCCTCGGCCACCTCGTCCAGGGCCGGGCCGTCGGCGCGGGTGAGCGCGTCGGCGTGCCGGGCGAACACGCCGGTGAGCCGGTCGATGACCTTCTCGGGGGCGCCGAGGCGCACGGCGTCGTAAGGGTCGGCGAGATCCGCGAGGACGGTGTCGAGGTCACCCCGGCTGTCCACGGTCGCGGAGGCCCGGGCGAGTTCGTCCCGGCACGACGCGTCCTCCGGATCGCCCCGCAGACCCTCCCGCGCCCAGGCCTCCGCTTCCCGAAACTCCCCGCGCAGCCGGGCGAACCGGGCGCGTACGGCGGCGTACCCGCTCGGCAGCGTGCCGCCCTCGGCGACCAGCCACTCCCCCACCGGCGTGGGCACGGCCCGTACGTCCGCTCGCTCGATCCCGTGCGCCAGTGCGGCCGACTCGGCGTCGAGGGCGGCGGCGTACACGTCCGGTGTCCGGGCCAGCCGGCGCGCCCGCAGCCGGCCGGCGGCTGCCCTGAGCACCGGGCCGTGCAGGGGGTGTGCGAGGCGGACGGCGCCCGCGTCGTCGACGTGGATCAGGCCGTCGGACTCCAGGACTTCCAGGGCCCCGATGTCCGCGTCGTCCAGACGCAGCGGCAGGGGTTCGGCGAAGGCCAGGCGGTCCAGGGTCTCGCGTTCGCGAGGGCACGCGCGGTCGAGGACGGGGGCGGTGCGCTCCCGCACGGCCGTGGTCAGCGGCACCGGGCCCCGCCATGTGCGCTCCTCGGTGCCCGGGACGTGGGTGAGCCGCCCGCGCACGGCGCCCAGCAGGTCGCGCAGCAGCCGCAGATCGCCCTGGCTCAGGCGGCGCAGCCGGCCGGCGGTGAGGGGGTCGAGCGGGCCGGCGCCGGCCGTGAGGAGCTGTGCGATCTCCTCCTCGGCCGGCGGCTCCAAGGTGAGACGCGGCAACAGCTCCCCGGTCCACAGCCGGGAGATCGCGCCGGGCACCGGGGCACCGTCCGTGGCGACGACCAGCAGACGGGTGCGGCCCTGCACGGCGAGTTGGTGGACGAGGGCGGCGGAGGCGTCGTCGAGGAGGTGCGCGTCGTCCACGACCAATGTCCGTACGCCGGCCAGGAGCTGGACCGCGCGGTGCAGGGTGACCGTCTCGGGCAGCAGATGGGCGAACGCGGCGAAGGGAAGGGCGCGGCTCTCGGGCGTACCGGCCGCCCGGGCGCAGTCGGTGCCGCGGACCGCCTCGGTGACGAGGCGGGTCTTGCCGCAGCCCGCCGGGCCCGTCACCACGATGCCGCGGCGTCCGCCGGTCAGGGCCCTGCGGACCAGCTCCAGTTCGTCCTCCCGCCCGGCGAACGGCCAGGGCAGCTCCAGGGGTGTCACGTCCCGCTCGTAAGTCGTCACACAGACATGAGCGCGGCTACTCACTTCTGATACAGGGCGACTTGAGTAGCCTCCGACTCAGGCGCCCGGGACGGCCCGCGGGGCAGGCTGTGGCCATGACCGCACGCTACTGCTCGCTGGCTCAGGCGCCGGCGCCCGCCTTCGCACCGGGGCTGGCGGCCGAGCGGCTGAGCGCGCTCGCGGGCGGGCGGCGGATGTGGGTCAACGGCACCGTTCTGCACTACTGGTTCTTCGACGGCGACACCGACGCGTCCGTCATCCCCGTGCCGGGGAGGGGGATGACGCGACGCGTGTCGTGGGCCGGCGCCGAGGAACAGCGGGACGTGGTGCGCGCCTGCTTCCAGGAGTGGCAGGACCTCGGCGGCGGGATCTCCTTCGCCGAGGTCGACGACCGCTCCGAGGCCGAACTGCGCGTCGGGTTCCAGCTCGGCGACGGCTCCTGGTCGGCCGTGGGCCGCGACGCGCTCCTGGCCGGCCGGCACGAACGCACCATGAACTTCGGCTGGGACCTGACCGCGCCCGGGGAGCGCGGGACGGCCCTGCACGAGATCGGGCACGCGCTCGGCATGCTGCACGAGCACCAGAGCCCGTTCGCCGGCATCCACTGGGACGACGAGGCGGTGTACGCCGAACTGGCGGGCCCGCCCCACCACTGGAGCCGGGAGAGGACGCACTACAACATTCTGCGCAAGCTCGACCCGGACGAGGTCAACGCCTCCGTCTGGGACCCGCAGTCGATCATGGAGTACCCGTTCTCGTCGGGTCTTGTCCTGGAGCCGGAGCAGTACCGCGCGGGTCTCAACCCGCCCGGCACCCTGTCCGCCGCCGACAAGGAGTTCGTGCTCCGCTGGTATCCGCCGGCGGAACCGGCGGGACCCTCGGAACTGGTGCCGTTCCGCTCGGCCCCGCTCGGTCTCGGCCCGGGCGAACAGGCCGACTTCGTCGTCGACCCGCCGGAGACCCGCACCTACACGCTGGGCACCTTCGGCGACAGCGACGCCGTCGTCGTGGTCTTCGAGGAGCGGGACGGGGAGCCGCGCTATCTCGCCGGGCAGGACGACGGGGGGACCGCACGGAACGCCACGATCAGCGCCCGGCTCGTCAAGGGCCGCCGCTACCACGTCCGCGTACGCCTGTACTCCGCCTGGGGTTCCGGCGAGACGGCGGTGATGTGCTGGTGACAGCACCGACGCGCCGCGCGGACACCTGAGCCACAGTCCGGCACCGGGGGAGCGGGGGGGGGGGGGGGGGGCGCCGGGGGGGGGGCCCCCCCCCCCCCCCCACGCCATGTCCTGGTGCACGGGGCCGGGGCGGGGGCGCACGGTCGACGGACGCGGGGCGTACCGGTCCCAACCTTGTGGATCCACCCCACGGGTGAAGAGCGTTCATCGGCGGCCGACATGGGGCATCGTGCAAGGGAACGGCTGGCAATGGCGTTACGCCGTCCGAGTATTGATGCCTACGCTTGATTGCTCTCGCGGCTGCACGTCCGTACCGGAAGACGCACGAGGTGCCGGCGGCCCGACTACGCTCGCGGCGTAACACCGGGGGATGGGGGGAGCAGGTGGAGACGTCCCGACGCGATCGTGCCCGGCGGCCGAACCTGCCGGCGGCGGTCCCGGCCGTCCTGCTGTGGGCGCTGGGCGCTCTGGTTCTGGGCATCGTGATCGGTCTGGCGGCGGACCCGCCGGGCCTGGTCGGCACCACCGGGTACGTGTTCGGCACCGGACTGCTGCTGGCCGTGGGCCTGTACGGCAGCACGTACGGCATCGAGCTCGCCGATCTGCGCCGTGATCTGCGGGGTGTGGTGGCGGCGGTCACGCTGGGCGTCGTCCTGAAGGCGGCGATCGTCTCGGGCGTCATGGTCTGGGCCTCCGGCCGCCCGGAGTATCTGGTCCTCGGCATCGTCGTCGCACAGATCGACCCGTTGTCGGTGACCGCCCTCGGCAGGGACAAGCACATGTCGCGGCGCGCCCGGTCGCTGCTCACGGCATGGGCGTCCTTCGACGATCCGATGACGGTCCTGCTGACGCTGTACGTCGCCGGGTACGCCTACACGGCCGCGGGACACCCGGGTGCGCCGTCGGTGGTGGGCGGCGGAGCCCGCGGCTATGCCCTCGGACTGGCGTTCAACGCGCTGCTCCTGGTCGGTGCCCTGGCCCTGTGGTGGGCGGGCGGCAGGCTGTGGCCGGCACGGCGGGCCCGGAAGGAGTCCGCGGAGTCCGCCGGGCCCGGTGAACTCGACCGCCCCCGGCGGCCGGTGACACCGCTCGGCGCCCTGCTGGTCGTGGCCATGCTCGTGCTCGCCGCGGCGAACATGCTGATGCTCGCGGTGGCGGTGGCCGGACTGTTCCTCCGCGCGCGGGCGTTCGCCCGTCCGCTCGGGCGAGCGGTCACCAGCGCCTTCCTGCTCGCGACGGCTCTGCTGGGCCTGTTCGCCGCCCAGGGGGTGTCGCTCGGCTCGGGGGTGCTGCTCGGTGCCTCGGCGTTCGGCGCGCAGGCGGTGGTGGCCGCGCTGCTGATGCCCCTCTTCGTCCGCGGCCTGTCCCGAAGGGACCGGATCCTGCTGGGGATCGGTCAGCAGAACGGCCTGACGGCCGTGCTGCTCGCCCTCACCCTCGAACGCGACTTCCCGAAGACGGTCGGCATCGTCGCCCCGGCCGTGGTGACCGTCAACCTGCTGCACTACGGGGCGCGGATCGCGTTCGGCTGCTGGTCCCGCCACCAGGCCTGGAAGGACCGGCAACCCGAGGGCGGACAGCGGCGTCTCCCTCGGCGTCCGGCGGCCTCGGACGGCAAGGCGGGCGAGACACCGACGGCGACCGACGGACTGCGGTCCTCCGCTTAGCCGAATGTCGTGCGGCGGCCGGGACGGGTCGCGGCCAGGGGAACGGGGAGGCCGGATGGGTGAGCGGAGAGGGAGCCGTGCCAGGCGTCCCCGCAGGCGACCGCGCTGGAAACCCGTCCTGCTGCTCGGCACGCTGCCGCTCCTCCCCGCGACCGCCGGACAGGCCGCCGCCGACACGGGCCGGAGCGATGTCCGGCTGGTGTACTGCCTCGCCGACGAGCACCGGGGCGACCTCGGGGACGCGGCGGTGCGGCTCGGTGTGGTGCGGCGGGCCCCGGGTCCGGCCGGCGGTGCGGACGCCGTACGGGTGCCCGGCCGCAAGGGCGGCGTGATGTCGCTCGACGACTGGGCCGGCAAGCACCCGGGCGACTTCGAACGGGTCTGCGACGCGGTCATGGCCGCAGCGGGAGACCCGCCGGGGGCGTCCACGGACCAGGGCGGCGGTGGGCTGGGCGGGTTCACCGACGGGGCTCTGCTGCTGGTGACCGGCGCCGTGCTCACCGTACTCGGGCAGAAGACGGAACGGATCTCGGCGGAGCGGCGCACACACGGCCGGCAGCTCTCGGCGGCCGTGCTGGAATTCCGGAGGATCGCATGGCTGTATCTCGCGGAGTACGAGCAGGTGGCCGAGACGGACCACGCCGAGGTGTCGCGGGCCCGGGAGGCGCTCAGCGGCCTCCTCGCCCTGGTACCCGGCCCGGCCGCACGCCGCTCGGCGGCCCAGCTGCTGGCCGGCTCCCTGCCCCTGGCGGACAGACTGCCGCGCAGCCGGGACGGGCGACTCCTGCTACCGAACGACAGAAAGAACGAGGCGGACGCCGTGCGCACCACCCTGGACCGGCAGACGCGGGAGGTGGGCGATCTGCTGCGCCCCGCACCCGTGTGGTGGCTGCGCGGATCACGACACAGCGGCCGTCCCACAAGCTCCGGAGGACAACACGGATGACCAACTCCGACTGGGCTAACCCCTACGGAGTGCGCAAACCGTACGGATCGAACGGCGCGGGCAACGGCGACGGCCGTGACAACAGCGCGAACGGTTCCGCCACGCTCAGCGCCGACCACCCCCTGGTGCCCTGGAAGCAGCCGGACCACATGCACCAGTGGGTCGACGTCGACCACTCCCGTGACGCACTGGACCGCTTCGAGGAGGACTGGCCCCACCTCGGCGAACTCCTCGACTCCAGTTCGGGGCACGGCCGGGTGGTGGTCGTCAGCGGACAGCCCGGCATGGGCAAGACATCGCTCATCCACCGGTGCATCCACGAGGCGCGCCGGCGCATATCGGCGGCGGCGCCCGCGGCCGGGAACCCGCTCGTGCTGTTCGCCCCGACCGCGGGGCTCGACAACGACGGCCGCCGGATCAGTGTCGACCCGGACGGCCGGTCGTTCGCGCCGACCCGGCTGATCAACGCCCGCATACGCCGCGAGATAGCCAAGAAGCTGCTGCTGCACGAGTTTCCCGAGCCCCGGGTGCAGGCGATCATCGCGGAGGAGGACCCGTTCCAGGCCTACAGCGAGATGAGCGACCTGCTCGTCCAGCACAACGCGCTGCTCTTCGTCGTGATCCCGCACATCCGGTGGAACGACGCCCATCTCCGGGCGGCGTTTCTGCGCACCTGTCTGAGCCCCGCGCACCCCAGGATCGTACTTTTCGTCGAAGTGAGCCACGGCGCCACGGAGACGCCGAGGGATGTGACCGCCGCCTTCGGCGGATCACCGGCGGTCACCCATCTCGCGCTGCGCGAGCTGGATTCCGGGGACATCTGGAGGTTCAGCCACAGCGCCCGGGCCGCCGGCGGCGGACCGCACGGCCTGGTCGAACCCGACAGGAGTTCCCTGATGGCAGCACACGACGAATGGAAACCCTCCGACGTACGCGAACTCCGCAAGGTCTTCCACTCGGCCGCGAACGCCCTGCGCAGCGCGCCTCACCCCTGGCCGATCGACGCCGACGCGCTCAGACCCCACTGGGAGAGCCGGCGGGCGCGCCGCGACGCCCTGCTCCGTGAGCCGATCCTGCCCCGCCCCGGCGGCTGACGCCCGCCACGCCACCCCGACCGAGCCTGTCCGGACCCGCAAGGAGTGCCATCGTGGCCGCAAGCAGCGCAGACACCTGGTACAGCAATCCCTTCCCCTTGGTGCCGGTCGTGCGGCTCGGCCCGTCGGCAGACCTGAGCGAGGCTCCGGTCGAGGCCGCGGACTCGGGCAACGCCCATGTCTCCACGCAGTTCCTCGAGGATCTCGAGTACCTGGTGCGCGACTACCTCCGGGACCGGCCCCGGGGCGGCCGGCGCGGCCGGGCGATCGCCGTGGTGGGAGAGTTCGGCCTGGGCAAGAGCCACGCGGCGCGCGAGGTCTGCAACAAGCTCGCCCGCCCGGACGGCCCGGCGATGTGGATCGTCGACGAACCGGTGCAGGACTTCGGCCGCATGTACCGCGACCGGCTGCGCGGCCCGGCGGACACCCCGGAGGGCAAGGCCGCGTTCGAGGAACTGGTCCGGGACTACTACGCCTATGTGACGGCGGCCCGGGTCGGCGAGCAGAGTTCCGACACCCGGCCGGGCCGGCCGGACGACATCCCGCTCGGCGACATCGCCCTCGACGACATCGCCACCGGGCTGCGCGACCGCGTCCTGGACCCGGACAAGGTGGTCTCCGCCCTGCGCTACGACCCCGAGGTGATGCACGCCGATCTGCGGGTCACCCTCGGCGAGGTCACGGAACACAGGAGGTTCGCCACCGCGTTCGCCCTGCTGCAGGACCCCCGGTTCACCTCGATGGTCTGGGCGTGGCTGACCGGTGACGAGCCCGCCCCGCAGCTGAGGGAACGCGGCATCAGGGACGCTGTCACGGGCATCGACCCGGTCTTCGACGCGCTGGCCGTCCAGGGCTTCCTGCACGGCCGGGTCGGCAAGCCGTACGTCCTGCTGATCGACTCGCTGGAGAAGGTGCTGGACTGGCCGGAGGACTCCCGGCGTACGTTCGTCGACGCCTTCGAGCGTCTGGTCAACGTGTATGTGAGCCGGGGCGGGCTGCTGGTGTTCTGCACCTCGCCCAGCGGGCTCAACGCGTTCCGCCCGAGCCTGCACGAGCGGGTGGTGCAGCTGTGGCCGACCCGCTTCACCGCGGAGCTGACGGCGGATCTCGTCGCCGAGTACGTCGGTTCGGGTGCCCGTCCGGGCGCTGCCCAGGGCGCCGGCGCGATCGAGCGGTGGCCCGCGCCCTTCGGTTCCGAGTCGGTCGCGATCCTTCAGGAACTCACCGGCGGGGTGCCCCGGGAGATCCTCAAGACCTGCCACCAGGCCTGGCAGTTGAGCGAGGACGGCGGCGGCACGGTCCGGGAGGTGACCCCCTCGACCGTGCTGCGGGCCGTGCGCGGTCTGCACGACAACGTCTCCGAGGACCAGGTGCTCTCCACGATCCATGACGCGCTGGCCCTGGGGCAGTGGCGCATCGCCTCGGTCGATCCGGTCCCGGAGCGAGGGCCCGACGCCGACGGGCCGCTGGTGGTGGCGTACTGGCTGGAGCCCTTCCCGAACGCCTACATCGCGATCGTGGTCACCCCGTCGGTGCTGGTCGCGGACGAACACGAGCGCGTCACCGCGCATGTCCGGGCGCTGCGCGGCGCGCTGTATCCGGCCCGGGCCGAGGTGCTGCTGGTGGTCAACGGCCATGTGTCGCGGACCATGCGGGAGCGGCTGGCGCGCTCACTCGGATCGCAGCCCCTGCTGTACCGCCCGGGTGACTTCGAGCGGGCCGTGAACGAGGCCCTTGACCGGCTGCGCGCCCGGCTCACGGAACTCCGCAAGGAGGCCGATCTCGCCGAGCTGACCAGCGAGTTGCGCGGTGCGCTCGGGGAGCACAGTTCCCAACTGGGCCGGCTGCGCCGGACGGTGAGCGATCTGGCCCGGCGTGAACTGGTCGCGGCGGCACCCGGCCCGGCGCGCACGGTACTGCCGGAGCCGGTCGAGGGCCGGTTCGAGGAGGTCTTCTCGCTCCTCGACGCGGCCGTGGAACGCCTGGCCGGCCGTTCGTCCGGCGCGGGCCCGGACGGGAGTCCTCCCCTGCGGGCGGGGCGGGCCGATCTGACGGCGCTGGGCTGCGCCACCCTGGTCCGGCAGCTCACGGAGAGGTTCCGCGCGGGCGCCGACGCCTGGTTCCGTGCCACCTCGTCCGGCGTGCGGTCCGAGGAGCAGTGGGCGGGGCTGCGCCGGGTCTGCCGGGAGTACGAGACGGCGGTCGAGGTGCTGCCCGTGCAGTCCCTCGGCGGTTCCGGTCCGGTCCACCGGCCGACGGCGGCGCGCGCGGTGGAGGCGCTCGCCGACGAGGTCTGGGGTGGGCTGGTCAGTGCGGTGCGGGCTCCGTGATCTCGCGCAGGGCGCCCGCCAGTTGCTGGAGCCGGCTCTCCGCGTGGGCGACCTGCCGCTGGTCCAGCGTCACTCCGAGGACGTAGTCACGGGGCGACAGCCAGGTCACGTACACGGAGCCCTCCTGGACGTCCAGGACCAGACGGTCGGCGGGCGGCCGCACCACCAGCCGCAGCGCGTCGGTCAGCCGGGCGAGATGGCCACGCAGGCTCTGGGCGAGGTCGCGGTACCCGGTGCGGCGTGAGCGCACGCTGGTCTCCAGGAAGCGCGGGCCGAGTTCGGCGTTCTCGAAGACGTCGCCCGCGCAGACGAGTTTCCAGTCCCGGTAGAAGGCCGCGTAGTGCAGGTCGATGGTGTTGACGTGACCGCCCCACAGGGCGCGCAGCCGCATCTCGGACAGATTCTCGTGCTCGGCGGCCGCCGTCCCGAAGTCGATGCGCAGCTTCTCCTTGTGTTCCGGCAGCGGGTCCGGAGGGTCCGTCAGGCCGCCGGGCAGTTCGTCGGGCAGGTGGTGCACCTGGGTGCGGATGGTGGAGACGAGGGTGTTCATGGCCGCGTCGGCGGCGGGCATCCCGCCGGGCGTGTCGGTGAGCGCGGCCAGGTACTCCCCCGGTTTGACGCGGCCGCCCCACAGTCCGCCGTGTGCGTTGGCGACCACGACGCGCATCAGCTCGCCGGTGCCCAGGGGCCGCATCAGCGCGCCCAGGTCCTGGGTGCACAGCAGGAGCCGGCTGCCGGGCAGTGCCTCGTCGGCGATGTCCTCGCCGCCCACGGTGACCAGGCCGGCCAGCGGGGCGCAGTCGGTTCTGCGCAGGACGAAGTCGATGATTCCGTTGCTGTAGTGGGACACCGACCTGAGGGCGGGGGCGCCGGCGAAGGCCCCTTGGCACAGCCCGGTGATGCGGCCGTGGCCCTCCGGGAACCAGTGCGACTCGGTGAAGAGCTCGGTCTCCGGGTGCGGGGCTGCTGCCACGTACGCTCACCTTTCCGTCGGGGAACCGGCCGGGCGCCGGGCCGGTGTCCTGCCCTGGGTCCGGCACTGGGTCCGGCCCTAGATGCCGGGCAGTTCCAGATCGATGTCGAAGTCCCTGGCCGGTGCCGTGCCGGCGGTGGTGCGGGAGGTGAGCCACGCGTGATGCGCGCTCACCCGCCGGCCATCGGGCCGATGCCCCATGTCCAGGTCCCGCAAACGGCGCAGGGCGCCCGCGGCGAGTCCGGTCGCCTCGTCCACGCGCCCGGCCGCGGCCAGGGTGGCCGCGAGGGAGTTCTCCGCGGCGGAGACCCAGGGGTGGCTGTCGCCGAGCCGGTCCTCCAGGAGGTGCAGGGCGTCCCTGCCGGTGACCTCGGCCTCCTCGACGGCCCCGGTGGCCCGCAGGTACACCGCGTGCCGGACCCCGGCCAGTCCGGCGTAGGGGTGCCAGGTGCCGAGGGTGTTCTCCAGGGCGTGGCCGCACTGGCGGGCCTCGTGTTCGGCCTCGTCGTGCTTGCCGAGCGCGTGCAGGTCGGCCGCGAGGCTGAAGCGGCAGCGCAGGGTGTCCAGGTGGTCGGAGCCGAACCGGCCGGTGGCTTCGGCGAGCACCCGCCGGTCGCGCTCCAGGGCCTTCTCGTAGCCGTAGACCCTCTCGTGCGGGCGGGCGGAGTTGTAGGTGATGCGCCGTTCGCTGACGGCCAGGCCGAGTTCGATGCTCAGCCGGGTGCCGGTCGCGATGTCGCCGTGCCGGTGCAGCCACTGCCGCAGCAGGTCCTGGGACTCCGCGTCGCGGCCCAGTGTGCGGTAGACCCAGGCGAGCAGGTCTGCGGAGCGCCAGACGGCCGGGTCGTCCTCGCCGCCGGCGGCCTGGCGGTAGCGGAACCGGGCGAGGAGCCTGGCCAGCGAGTCGGCGGCGCGTCCGCTGAGGGCCTCCGTGAACGCGAGGTTGTGCTCGGCCTGGACGGTCGCGCGGTGCCGCGGTCCGAGCAGCAGCGTCAGGCCCTCCAGCACCGGCCGGGCCTGGAAGAGCGCGTCGGAGAACCTGCCCAGGGAGCGCAGCACGGCGCCGTGGGAGTCGGCGGACAGCAGCGTCCTCGGGTGCAGGGGTCCGAGCAGTCTGCGGTGGCCGCGCAGGGCCTGTTCGGAGAGCTGGCGGGCCTGTTCGTAGGCACCGTCGAGACGGTGGGCGCGGGCGGTGAGGTTGAGCAGGCGAAGATACTCCGGTGACGGGTCGTCGCCCCGCGGGCTCCAGGCCTCCCGCGCGCGCTCGGAGATGTCGAGCAGCCGGGCCAGGTCGGCTCTCTCGCCGCGCTGGCTCAGGGCGTTGAGATGGCGCAGCATGGAACGCCGGACGCGGGGGCGGTCGTCCTCCCACAGGCGCAGCGAGTACACCTCGCGTGCCCAGTCGGCGGACAGGCCGCGGTTCTCGTCCGGGGTGAACTCGGCGAGGGTGCCGCGCAGCACCTGCTCGATGCGGGCGCGCTCGGCGCGTCTCATACCGTCGCGGACGGCGTCCCGTACGGCGTGGTGCTGTCCGAGGGGCTGGTCGGGCCGGTCGAAGTCGACCTCCAGGAGCCCGACCCGGGACAGGGCCCACAGGGCGACGCTCACCATGTGCTCGTCGGGCAGCCGGGTGTCGGCCGGGGGGCGGCTCGTGCCGAAGTCGTGGGTGTCGTCGCGGGCCAGCTCCGCGAGGATGTGTCTCGACCTCAGCAGTTCAAGACCCATGCCCCGGCCGGTGAGCAGCGAGGCCGCGTTCAGCAGCCAGCCGAGGGCGTCGCTGGTGCGGCTCTCGGCGCGCCAGGCGGCGGCGCCCGGGGTGTGCAGCACGGTCTGCCGGGCGACGCTCACCATGACCGTCACGGGCGGGGCCGCCCCGTCCCGTTCGAGCAGGGTCTCCTGGGCCGTGCGGTACTCGGCGAGGAGGTGTGCGACGGCGGCGCGGGCCGCGGTCCGGTCGCCCATGCTGTCGTCGCGCCGGTGTGCCGCGGCGCGCTCGGCGAGGCAGAGGGCGGCGATGCGCACGGCGAGCGGGACGAAGCCCAGGACCTGCCCGACCCGCTGGGCCTGCTCCTCGTCGATCTCCGCGAGGCGTTCGCCGAGGACGGCGCGGCATTCGGCGGGCGACATGGGCGGCAGGGCGAAGGCCGCCATGTCGTCCGTGGCGGGGGCGGCGCGGCTGGTGATGAGGACGTGCCCGCGGGCGTGGGGCGTGGGCAGCAGCTCCCGCAGCCCGTCGGGGGCTTCGGCCCCGTCGTAGACGAGCAGCCAGCTCTGGGTGTCGGCGCGGGCGAGGTGGTCGAACAGGGCCGGGGAGGCGCCGTCTCCGGTCGTGACCAGGTCCAGCCGGCCGGCGAGCCGGTTCAGGCCGCGGCGGACCCTGGGGAGCTCCCAGGAGCGCACCCACCACACCACGTCGTAGGCGGAGCCGAAGCGGTGGCACAGCTCCCGCACGGTCTCGCTCTTTCCCCAGCCGCTCGCGGCGTGCACGACGAGCGGGGTGTGGTCCCGGCCGGCGGTGTGCAGTTGCTCCAGGAGACCGCCGAGGACGTCGTCCCTGCCGACGAAGCCGCTGTAGCGGGGGGCGACGTTGGTGACGGCGGGCAGCCGCGGGAACCGCGCGCCGGGCGGGCCGTCCGCCGGGGGCGGGGCGCCGAGGCCGAGCCCGGCGTACAGCCGCCGCACGGCCTCGTCCTCGTCGGTCCCGCGCAGGTCGATGCGCTCGTGGTGGGCGGCGCCCGCGTCCGGGAAGGGCTCGTCGGCCAGGACGATCCGGACGTCGGGGTGGGACAGCGCGGCGAGCTGGGCCAGCGCCGCGTGGTCCATGTCCGCCGGGGAGAGGAACAGCAGGGCCGTACCGGGGGCCGGACGGTCGCCGGAGTAGGCGTCCTGGGCGCGCAGTTCGGTACGGATGCCGCCGCGCCGGAACTGGTCCTCGAGCCAGGCGGCCCAGGGGGCGTGGCGCTGGGAGTGGACGAGGGTCACCCGGCTGAGCGGCACCGGCCGCCGGTTGCGGAGCCAGTCGGCGAGCCGTTCGTAGTAGGGGCGCAGCCCGGTCACCGAGCCTTCGGGCTCGCTCTCGACGGCGAGTTGCCGGGTGTCCAGGTAGAGCGGGTGGTACGGGATCTCCAGGAAGGCGACCTCGGAGGTGCGGGAGGTGCGCGAGAGGGGGCCGAACTTGCGGCGGACCCGTTCGCGGGCGCCGCGCAGCCTGTCGTGCGACTCGACGTTGCTCTTCAGGCCGAGGGCCAGCAGTCGTACGGGCCGGTCGGCGCGGCCGCCGCTCAGCTGCTCGGCGAGGGCGGCGGCGCCGTCGATGGACCAGGCCGTCATGGCGAAGCCGAGGACCAGCGAGTCGGCGAGGGAGCCGAGTCTGCCCTCGGGCGGTGCGCCGGGCGCGTCGGGCAGCGGGGCCTCGACGAGGACGTGGTCGTGGCGCAGGGCGTCGGGGTCCGAGGCGAGGGCGAGGAGGGAGGCCGCGTCGGGGCGGGCCACGGAGGCGATCCGGCCGGGCACGGGCTCGGGCACCGGTGCGCCCGCCGGTGCGCCGGTGGCGCGGCCGTCCACGATGAGGACGCTGCGGTTGCTCGCGGCCAGCAGGTCGGCGACGTTGCGGAGGGTCGTGCTGACGCCGAGGTTCTCCGCGGTGGAGCAGAAGAGGACGAACCGTCCCGAGCGGTCGGCTGCGTGGGTGTCGGGCATGGCCACTCCGCTTCGGACGGCAGGTGCTGGACGGTGGTGCACGACAGTCAGGGACGGTCAGTATAGGGCGGATTGCCCCTGATCAGGCGGTTTCGCGCTCGACGGCGTCGCCACGCGGCGCCGGTCACTGGCTCTCGCTGAACCCGGTGACGAAGGGATCTCCCGCCGTGCGCCCGGTGCGCAGCCGGCGCAGGGTCTCCCCGAGCACCGAGGGCGGCAGCGCGGCGAGGTCGTCCAGCGGCACGTCGGTGAGGTCCAGCACGACGGACTCCAGGGTGGCCTCGCCCTGCTCGGCACCCGCTTCCTCGCGCTCTGCCATGGCCCATCCTCCGCGGATCGTGTCCAGTGTTGACGTCCCCACCGGGTGGCTCCCGAAACCGGCTACTTTCGGGCGGGGGCCGCGGGGACGACGGAATTGCGATGTTGACGGTCTGTCACCGGCCCCGAAATACTGGGCCAAATGGCGTGGCCGACCGAGTGAACACCGGGTCGGCCGGCATGCGAACCGGGGGGTACGTATGAATCGACTGCGCCATGCGGAGCCGCCGTGGCCGGTCGCGGCCGACGTCGTGGCGAGGGAAGCCGCCGGATGGGTGCCCGCCCCGTTCCACTCCTTCGTGCTGAAGATGCACAGCCGCTGCGACCTCGCCTGCCGCTACTGCTACATGTACCGCTCGCACGACACGGGTTGGCGCGAGCAGCCGCGGGTCATGGCGCCGGACATCCTCGACCGTACGGCCGAGCGCATCGCCGGGCATCTGGCGGCGCACCGGGTGCGCGAGGCAGGGGTGGTGCTGCACGGCGGCGAGCCCCTGCTCGCCGGGGCAGCCGCGCTCGGCCGTGCCGCCTCGGTCCTGCGCTCCACCGTGGGTCCCGGGGTACGGCTGCACCTCGCGCTGCAGACCAACGGCGTACGGCTGACCGAGCGCTGGCTCGACCTGTGCGCCGCGCACGGCATCCGGGTCTCGGTCAGCCTGGACGGCGACCGCGCGGCACACGACCGGCACCGGCGCGGCGCCGACGGGCGCGGCAGCCACGCCCGGGTCGCCGCCGCCCTGCACCGGCTGGCAGACGGGCCGCACCGCGAGCTGTTCGCGGGCCTGTTGTGCACCATCGACCTGCGCAACGACCCGGTGCGCTGCTACGAGCACCTGCTGACGTACCGGCCGCCGGCGGTGGACTTCCTGCTGCCGCAGGGCAACTGGCACACTCCCCCGCCGGGGCTGCGGCCCGGCCTGCCGGGCACGCCGTACGCGGACTGGCTGTGGCGGGTGTTCGAGCGGTGGTACGGGGCCAGCCGGCGGGAGACCCGGGTGCGGCTGCTCGAGGACATGATGGCGCTGCTGCTCGGCGGTGCCCCGGAGACGGAGGCGCTGGGCCTGGCCCCGGTGCGGTACGCCGTGGTGGAGACGGACGGCTCCCTCGCCCAGGACGACACGCTGCGCACCGCCTATCACGGCGCCGCACGGACGGGTCTGCACGTCGGGCGCGACTCCTTCGACGCGCTGCTGCGCCACCCGGGCGTCGCGGCCCGCCAGTGGGGCGCCGACGGGCTGTCCGCGCGGTGCCGCGACTGCCGGCTGCTGCGGGTGTGCGGGGGCGGCCACTACGCCAACCGCTACCGCCCGGCCACCGGGTTCGCCAACCCCAGTGTCTACTGCGCCGAGCTGACCGCCCTGATCGACCGGGTCAGGGAGCGGCTGGCCGGGGACCTGGACCGGCTGCGCGGCGGCCCGGCGGAAGCCGCATGAGGCCGGTGCCGCTCCGTATGCCCGGCAGGCTCTTCACCGAGGTCGCGACGGGCGGCGGCGGGGCCGAGGCCATGGAACTGCTCGCCCGCGCCGAGTACAGCCGCCGCCTGGCCTGCGCCCACGCGGTCACCGGGGCCGCCCGCGACTTCGGCGGCGGCGTGGCCGATACGGCCGGACACGCGTGGGAACTCCTCGCCGCCGCGCACCGGGCGGGTCCCCGGGCGGTGTCGGCGGTCCTGACGCACCCGTCGGCGGGCACCGCGCTGATCGGCCTGCTGGCCCGTCTTGACCGTGCCGTCGAGGGCGAGGCCGGTGCGGCGAGCGAGCTTCCGGTCCACCGGCTCAGCGCCCTCGCCGCGGCCGCGGCGGTCCGCGCGGGGGTGCCCGCACGGGTGCGGTGGCCGCTGAGGGCGGACCGGGTCTTCCTGCCCTCGCTCGGCGGCGCCCGCTTCCCGGGTGCCGGCCCGGGTGACGAGGCCGAGGTGGTGGTCGGTGCCGACGGAGCGGCCCGGATCGGGGTGGCGGGACGGAGTTCCGTGCCCGGCCCGGTCGACGTGCCGCGGGCCCCCTGGGCATCCGGATCGACGGGACGCTGGCAGTCAGCACATCGGCTCCTGGTGCTGGACACCGGCGCGCCGCTGCTCCTGGACGACATCGACCCGCTGCGCTTCCCTGGCGTCCCGGAGCAGCCCCTGGGCCTGGCGGCGGACGATCTGCGCTGGTGGGAGGCCACGACGCGGGAGGCCTGCGACACACTCCGGTCCCATCACCCGGGAACCTACGCCGAACTGGCCGCCGGCCCCCGCACCCTGGTCCCCCTCGACAGCACCGGCAGCTTCAGCGGCAGCAGCGCGGAGGCGTTCGGCTCCATGGCGTTGTCCCGGCCGCGCACCGGGCGGGGTCTCGCCCTGTCCATGGCCCATGAGCTGCAGCACAGCAAGTTCGCGGCCGTGCTGCACCTGTTCGACCTGTTCGAGCCGGGCGGTGAGGAGCGCTACTACGCGCCCTGGCGCCCGGACCCCCGGCCGCTGCTCGGACTGTTCCACGGGGCGTACGCGCATCTGGGCGTGACGGACTTCTGGAACCGCCGCCGGGACGTGGAGCGGGACCCCGGGGAACTCGCCCGGGCCGAGGCCCAGTTCGTCCGCTGGCGTGCGGGCGCCCGGGAGGCCACGGAGGTCCTGCTGGCCTCCGGCCGCCTCACGCCGCTGGGGCAGCACTTCGCCCGGACGATGCTGAACACCCTCGACGCCCTGTGCCGCCTGCCCGTACCGGCCGAGGCCCGGCGCCGGGGGCTGGCCCTGGCGGCGGAGCACCGGGCGGAGTGGGTACGGAGGAACGGCGTGCCCGAGGCGCTGCTGATCTGACGAAGCCTGCTCGTACCGTGCCTGCGAACGCGATCGGGTGGGTGGCATGTGCCACCCACCCGATGCATCGGCGTACCCGCAGGACTTTCTCAGGACTGCGGACGGCTGCCGTGGTTCGCGCCGTTCTTGCGGCGGGCCTTCTTCTTGCGACGTCGCTTCGAGGACATCGAACCTCCTCTTTCTTGCTTCCTGGTCACTATCCACCGGATTGTCGCATCCGGTGATCACAGAACGCCTTTCCAGCCGTCGCCACGGCAAACACACCCGATGCGCATGCACCGGGGTGGCCTACGTCACGGCGGTGGGTGGGCGGTGCCTGGTCAGTCCGCCCGCACCGGATGCGTGAGGTTGGCTCCGGTCGCCGGGTCGAACACATGGGCCTTGGCCATGTCGACGCGCAGCTCCACCGGCTCTCCCTCGCGGGCCCGCGTGGCGGCGTCCAGGCGGGCCACGAGGTGACTGGTGTCGGCGCCGGTGTCGCGCAGGCCCGACTCCCTGGCGAGCTCCTCCAGCTCGGCGGTCTTCGCGGGCCCGCCCTCCGCGGCGAAGTAGACATACGCATCGGAGCCCAGCGACTCCAGTACCTCCACGGTGGCGGTGAAGACGGGGCCCCTCCGGTCCCGGTCATGGGACAGGGCCACGTCCTCGAACGCCTCCGGCCGCAGCCCGACGATGACCTCGCGGGGCGCGTTCTGGCGTTCCAGCGACTGCCTCGTACCGTCGTCGAGAGTCAGGTCGCCCAGGGGCGAGCGCAGGGCACCGCCCTCCAGAGTGGCGTTCAGGAAGTTCATCGCCGGGGAGCCGATGAAGCCCGCGACGAAGATGTTGCGCGGCAGGTCGTACAGCTCGGCCGGTGTGCCGATCTGCTGGACCAGGCCCTGTCGCATGACCACGACGCGGTCGCCCAGCGTCATCGCCTCGGTCTGGTCGTGGGTGACGTACACGGTGGTCGTGCCGAGGCTCCGCTGCAGCCGGGAGATCTGGGTGCGCATCTGTACCCGGAGTTTGGCGTCCAGGTTGGACAGCGGCTCGTCCATCAGGAACGCCTTGGGATCACGGACGATCGCCCGCCCCATGGCCACCCGCTGGCGCTGCCCGCCCGAGAGGTTGGCGGGCTTGCGGTCCAGGTGGTCGGTCAGATCGAGAACGCGGGCGGCTTGAGTGACCTTGGCGTCGATGGTGGCCTTGTCCACCTTGGCCAGGCGCAGCGGGAAGCCCATGTTCTCCCGGACGTTCATGTGCGGGTACAGGGCGTAGCTCTGGAACACCATGGCGACGTCGCGTTCCTTGGGAGCCAGGTCGTTGACGACTCGGCCTCCGATGCGCAGGGTGCCCTCGGTGATGTCCTCGAGTCCGGCGATCATGTTCAGGGTGGTGGACTTGCCGCAGCCGGACGGACCGACCAGGATCACGAACTCGCCGTCGGCGATGTCGAGGTCCACGTCCTTCACGGCGAGGGACCCGTCGGGAAAGCGCTTGGTGACTCCCTCGAGGATGATCTCGGCCATGGGTGGTGCCTCCTTGCCTTCCCCGTTCAGCCCTTGACTGCCCCGGAGGTCAGTCCGGCGACGATCCGCCGCTGGAAGAGCAGGACGAAAACGATGATCGGGATGGTGATGACCACAGCGGCGGCGGCGATCGACCCGGTGGGCTGCTGGAACTGGGAACTCCCGGTGAAGAACGCGATCGCGGCCGGCACGGTGCGCGCGGACTCGGTGGACGTCAGCGAGATCGCGAACAGGAAGTCGTTCCAGCAGAAGATGAAGACGAGAATGGCCGTGGTGAACACGCCGGGCGCGGCCAGTGGCGCGATGACCAGCCGAAAGGCCTGCGCGGGCGTCGCCCCGTCGACCTTGGCGGCCTTCTCCAGATCCCAGGGGATCTCCCGGAAGAACGCCGACAGGGTGTAGATCGCGAGCGGCAGCGAGAAGGTCATGTACGGGATGATCAGCCCGATCCAGGTGTCGAAGATCCCGATGATCCGCTCGATGTTGAACAGCGGTGACACCAGGGAGATCGGCGGGAACATGGCGATCAGCAGGGACATGCCGATGAGCACCCGCTTGCCGGGGAACCGCAGCCGGGCCACCGCGTAGGCGGCCATGGTGCCCAGTGCCACCGCGATCACCGTGGCGATCAGGGCGATGCCGATCGAGTTGATCAGCGCACGGGTGAACTCGGCCGTCTCGAAGATGCCCCGGTAGTTCTCCCAGGTCCAGTCCCTGGGGATGTAGTCGCCGTCCGTGAGGGTGCCGGGGTCCTTGAACGACAGCGCGGCGATCCACCACACCGGGAACAGGGCGTACAGCACCACCACCACGTTGAGGACACCCCATCGGGCGGTATGTGTCTTTCCCACGGCGGCCATCAGCGCTTCACCTCCGCGCCGGGTGCGGCGGTGCCGAACAGTTTGACGAAGGTGAAGGCGATGATCCCGACGCAGATGAAGATCAGGACCGAGATCGCCGACCCGATGCCCAGGTTGAGCGCGGTGAACAGGTTGTCGTACCCGAGGATCGACAGCGAGCCGGTCCCCTGGGCGCCCGCGGTGAGGATGTAGATGTTGTCGAAGATCCGGAACGCGTCCAGGGTGCGGAAGAGCAGTGCCACCAGGATGGCCGGCTTCATCAGCGGCAGCATGATCTTGGTGAAGCGCTGCCAGGCGGTGGCGCCGTCCACCATGGCCGCCCTCAGCGTCTCCTCGGGGACCAGCGCGAGGCCCGCGAGCAGCAGCAGGGCCATGAACGGCGTCGTCTTCCACACCTCGGCCAGGATGATCAGCCAGAGGGCGGGCCACTGCTCGGTCAGCGGAGCCTCTCCGCTGGGCAGCAACCCGGCGAGGTATCCGAGGTCCGGGGTCCAGGCGTACTGCCAGGAGAAAGCGGCGACCACGGTGACGATCCCGTACGGGATGAGGACCGACGTGCGGACGACGCCGCGCCAGAAGATCGTGCGGTGCATCACCAGGGCGAGCCCCATTCCGAAGACCAGCTCGATCGCCACTGACACGGAGGTGATGAACAGCGTGACCCAGAAGGCGTCCCACCAGAACGGGGAGGACAGCACCGCCCCGTAGTTGCTCAGGCCCACGAAGTCCGCCCGTCCGGGAAAGCGCAGGTCGTACCGCTGGAGGGACAGATAGACGGCGTATCCGATGGGGTAGGCGGTCACAGCGATCATGACGACGACGGCGGGCGCGCAGAGCAGCCAGCCGAGCCGGCGCTCCTGCCTGGCGCCCGCCGAGAGTGCCGCCCGGTCCGGCGCCTCCGGTGCGTGCTGGTTCACGGGATCACACCCTCGGATCGCAGGGCATCGTCGATCTGCTCCCTGATCGTGTCGACGGAGCTCGCCGGTTTGATCGCGGACGGCGGAGACAGCGTGTGGGAGACCGCGATCGACACGTTCTGGTAGACCGGGGTGATCGGGCGGACGCTCGCCGACTCCAGGGCGGCCAGCACGTCCTTGGAGAAGGGGTACTCCTTCATGAACGCGGGCTCGTCGTAGAGGGTGCGCAGCGTGGGCGGCAGGCCGCCCTCGAGCGCGGCGGTGAGCTGGTTCTCCCGGTTGCGCAGGCACAGCGCCGCCTCGAAGGCCAGGTCGGGGTAGCGCGAGTAGGCGCTCACCGCCAGGTCGATGCCGCCGATGGTGGGCCGTGCCGGGCGGTTCGCGTCGACCCGGGGGTACGGCGCCCAGCGGAAGTTCTTGAACAGCCCGGGGTTGTTCGCCTTCATCGACGGATAGACGAACGGGTAGTTGATCTCGAACGCCGCCACCCCCGCCTCCATGGCGAGGCGGTTCTGGTCCTCCATCTGGTTGGGCAGGGAGGGGTCCGCGGCCGGGGACCTCGCCAGATCGCGCATGATCCCGGCGGCCCGCACGGCGGGAGGACCGAGGGAGGGCTCGGTCGCGCTCGCGTTGAGGATGGAGCCGCCCGCGCTGTTGATCAGTGAGTTGAACCAGACGGTCAGGCCCTCGTACTGGGCGCCCTGGATCTCCACGAAGTGCGGCTTGCCCTGCCGGGCGAGGGCCTCGGCCATGTCCAGCATCTCGGCCCAGGTCCTGGGCGGGGTGGGCACCAGGTCCTTGCGGTACCACAGGAGTTGGGTGTTGGTGTTGTACGGGACGGCGTACAGCTTGCCCTTCCAGGTCGAGGTCTGCAGCGGCACGCGCAGGGTGCCCTCGACGGCCTGCCGCTTCGCCGACCCCGTCCATTCCCGGATCCAGCGCGCCTCGGCGAACTCCGCCGCCCAGGTGACGTCCAGGCCCAGGATGTCGAGCGAGTCGTCCTCGGCGGCGAGCCTGCGGACCATCTGCTGGCGCTGGCCGTCCGCGGCGCGCGGAAGCTTGTTGTAGCTGATCCGGTAGCGGCCGCCCGAGGCCTGGCCGCACCGGTCGGCCGCCTTCTGGAGCGCACCGGAGTCGTCCGGGAAGTTGTACCAGTTGAGGGTGGGCCTGCCGGAGTCCTCGTCACCGCCACAAGCGGCGAGCACCGACGCCAGCAACGGCAGTACGGCGAACGCCCGCAGCCATCGCGTCCCTCTGGGACGTCCCCTCGCGTGCACGCGCTCCACACCTCGCTCCCGGACGGTGGCACGGACTCGGACCTCGCAGCGTCTCCCTCCCGGCGAACACTAAGGACCACGCAATGCAACATCAAGGACATATCGCACCGAATCGACCGTCCAGGTGAATCCGAGAGTGAATCAACGAGCAGGGTGTTGACGCCTCGGCGAGGGTGTCGAAGGCGCCAGCCCCCAACTGGTCCCCATAGGGCACGTTCCGTTGGCCGGCGATCGCCGGTTCGCTGCGCCACAGGCCCAGGTGACGGCCACTCAGCGGAGGGACGGAGGACCCTGGATCGGGCTCCGCCCGGCCGGCGCGACTTGTGGCTGCTCCGTTGCCCGAAGACGGTCCGGCGCCACCCTCACCTGTTCGTGCTGATGTGCTGCCCGGCTTGCCACACCGCCCACAGCCGGGCGTATGTGCCGTCGGCGGCGAGGAGTTCGTCGTGGGTGCCGGTCTCGGTGACGCGGCCGGCGTCCATGACCACGATCCGGTCGCACGTGGCGGCTTGGGAGAGCCGGTGAGCGATCACGATGCCGGTCCGGCCGGCAAGGACCGCTTCCGAGGCGCGGTCGAGCCGCTCGGCGTGGGCGGAACCGGCCTCGGCGGTGGCTTCGTCGAGGATCGCCAACTCCGGGTCGGCCAGGAGCAGACGGGCGAGGGCGAGCTGTTGCGCCTGTGCCTCGGTGAGCGGGTGTCCGCCGGTGCCGACCACCGTGTCGAGGGCATCTGCCGACAGGTCCAGCAGACCGGCCGCGCCGGTGGTTTCGAGCGCGGCGCGGATCTCGCGGTCGGTGGCGTCGGGGGCGGCGAGCGTGAGGTTCTCTCGTAGTGTCCCGGCGAACACGTGTACTTCCTGGGTGATCACCGCGGTGCCGGAGGGACGGGTCACTGTCCCTTCGTCAGGTCGGTGAACACCCGCGATCACGGCGGCGAGCGTGGTCTTCCCCGCCCCGGACGGGCCGACGATCGCGAGGCGCTGACCAGCCGGGATGTCGAGGCCGATGTCGTCGAGCGCGAGCGGACCACCGGCGTAGCGGAACGCGACCTCGCGGAGCCGAACGGCGGTGGCTGTGTCGGCCGGGTCTGCCAGGTCTGGCGGGTCTGGCGTAGTCGTCGTCGCGTCGGCCGCGTCCGCCGTCGGGATCGTGACGACTCCGATCATGCGGCTCAGCGAGGCGAGGGCCGACTGAAGGGTGTCGATGACGAACAGCAGCTGGTTGACCGGCCCCAGCAGGCGCAGCACGAGCAGCATGGCGGTGGTGGCACCGCCGACGGTTGAGGATCCGCGGTCGACGAGGACGAATCCGACGACGAGCACGGCGGCCAGGCTCAGGCACTCGCCGAGGTTGAGCCGGGCGTTGAGCATGCTCTGCACGGTGCGTGCCCGCAGCGACTGCACCGCGACGCCCCAGGAGTCCGACATCACGGCGCGATGACGCTGCTCGGCGAGCCCGAAGCCGAGCACGGTGGCGTACCCGCGCTGGGACTCGAGGATCTGCTGGGCACGCCCACTCATCGCCGCACGCTCGGCCCGGTACACCCGGGGCCCGGTGCGCAGGTACCACCGCATGGCGAGCGCGTAGACGGGCAGTACGACGGCGAACGCGGCCGCGTAGGGCCATTCCAGCGCCGCGAGCCCGCCCAGTGACACGACGATGGTGAACGCGGTGACGGTGAGCGCGGGAATCACCGCGGGGGCGGCGTCGGCGACGGCGGTGACGTCGTCACTGGAACGGGATATCAGGTCCCCCGTACCGGCGCGCTCGACGAGGTGCTGCGGGAGCAGCATGGCGCGGCTCACGAGCCGCTCGCGCAGCGCCGCGAGGACGGTGTGGTAGATGCGGGTGGCGTGCACGATCGCCACCGCGGTGCCCGCGGCACCGAGGACGCCCGAGAGCGCCATGACGGCCGTGACCGTCAGGACGGTGCCGAGATCCGCGGTGCCCGCCTGCACCCGGTCGACGAGGTACCCGATCGCCACCGGCGGGATCAGGTCGACGGCGGTGCTGACGATCCCGATCACGCCGACGGCGGCGAGCCGGAGCCGGTGTCCGCGGCTGAGCCGCAGGACCTCCCTGGCCGTCGCCCGGCCGCCCGCGACGGGCAGCGCGTGCCCGGTCGTAGCGGATGCCACGCTCATCCCACCGTCCTTCCGTGCAGAGGTGCGTCCGCGTCCTCGGACAGGTCTACGACGCGGTCGCAGCGTCCGAGCAGCACCGGGGACGTGGCGATCAGCAGCGTGGAGCGGCCCGCGCGGGCGCCGGGCAGACGTACCGCGATCGCGTGCTCGGTGACCGGGTCCACCGCCGTGGTCGGGTCGTGCAGTACGAGTACCGGCGCATCGCTCGCCAGTGCGCGGGCGAGCGCGATCCGCTGGCGCTGGCCGCCGGAGAGGCGGTTGCCGTCCTCGCCGACCGGGAGGGCGAGATCGGCGGCGAAGTCCTCGCAAGCCGCGGCTCGCACCGCGGCATCGACCAACTCGGGCGCGCCTACGCCGAGATTGTCGCGGATCGTTCCGCTGAACAGGGTGGCCCGGTGCGGGGCGACC
Organism: Streptomyces sp. NPDC041940; assembly: GCF_055589465.1. Classification (NCBI taxonomy): domain Bacteria; kingdom Bacillati; phylum Actinomycetota; class Actinomycetes; order Kitasatosporales; family Streptomycetaceae; genus Streptomyces; species Streptomyces sp. NPDC041940. The sequence continues at coordinate 358,286 of NZ_JBVJBP010000002.1, read as the reverse complement.
GTGACCCGGGAGCGGTACTCCTCCGCGGTCAGCTCACGCGCCGGGTGTCCGTCGAGCCGTGCCTCCACTTCGCCGCCGGCCCGCGGGTCCAGCAGGGCCCGGGCGATGCGGGCGGCGGTCCGGTCGTCGGCGCGCACGCCCACGAGCTCTCCGGGGTCCACCCGGATCGTCGCACCTGGCGCGGACACCTCCACCACCGGCAGCCGCGCGACCTCTGCCCCTGTCCTGTCGTCCTGCCCGGGGCTCCCGCCGCCGCTGCCGCGCAGCACGTCGATGACGCGCGCGGACGCGGCGCGCGCTCCGGCGAGGTTGGGGATGGAGGCGCTCGCGATCGACTGGATCTGCGGCAACAGCGCCTGAGTGAGGCCGACGGCGGCGATCAGCTCGCCGATGCTCAGCCGCCCGACCACGGCGAACCAGCCCGCCAGCCCCATCACCGCGGCGACGAACGTGCCGCTGACCGCACCCGAGCCCGCGAGGAACCTCCCCAGCAGCCCCGCATTGCGCTTGGCCCCGACGAGGGTCTCCTGGCTCGCCTCCCGGTACCTCGTGGTCGCCTCGGCCTCGGCACGAATGCCCTTGACCACCCGGTAGCCGGCGACCAGATCCGTGGCCCGCCCGACGGTGGAGGCCAAGAGCTCCTGGTACGCGCGGGTGTCCCGGGAGAGCCGCTCGCTGAGCACGCCCATCAGCCACACCGCGGCAGGCGCTCCCAGCAGCACCACAATCCCGAGCAGCCAGTGCGTCGCCAGCAGCGATACGGCGATGAACCCGATGGCCGCGATCCTGGAGACCGGCAGTATCACCAGGATCACCGCGTTGGCCAGGCGGGCGACGTCGCTGGTCATCACCGAGACGACGCTGCCGTCCGGCGCCCGGGCCGCGCCGCCGACCGGATGCAGCACGGCGGTCGAGAGGGTGCTCCGCAGCCGGTGCTGCACCAGCTGCACCGCATACGAGGTCAGCCGGTTCGCCAGCTTCGCCGCCATCGTCAACGCGACGTACAGCCCCATCAGCACGCCGAGCCACAGCACCAGCTGCCCCGCGTCCCCGGTCGCCAGTGCCCGGTCGATGGCCACCCCCATCACCACAGGGACCGCCGACTCGCCCACCTGCCACACGACCGCCAGCAGCATCGCCGGAACGGTGACCCGCTTCACCGAGAAGATCGCGCGCAGCAGGAACCGACCCGGCGTGACCCCCGCCCCGGCTTCGTACGGAGGAGCCTCGGTCGGTTCGGGAGGCGCCTGCAGCAGCACGGGCAGCCGGCGGGTCAAAGGCCCTCGCCCCAGTCCCGCGGGGTCAGCGCCCGAGAAACGCGAAGAGCTGCTCACGCCTGGCTCCCGTCCCTGCTCCTGAGCGGGAAGAGCGGGAAGCACCAGAGCAGCGCATCGGCGAAGAGTCCTCGCCACCACGCGTAGTCGTGTCCGCCGGCGAACTCCCGGTAGAGGGTGTCGTACCCCTTGCCGGTGAGCACGTGGTCGAGCCAGCGGCTGTGGGTGAGCGAGCTCTCCAGCTCACCGACGTCGTGGAAGACGCGGATCGGTGCCGTCTCCTCGGCCAGGAAGTCGGCGATCAGTGTCGGTACGGGGGCGCGGCGCAGCAGCTCACCTGCCCCGGTGCCCCACGTGAGGTCGGGGTGGTACCCGCACGACGGGGACTGGAGGATGGCGTTGCCGAACGCCGTCGGGTGGTGGAGCGCTGTCCAGCCGGCGCACAGACCGCCGAAGCTCTCGCCGGCCAGCGCGACGTCGGCGGGGTCGCGCGAGAGCGGATACCGGTGGTGGAGCCACGGCAGCAGCTCTTCGGCCAGCATCCGGGAGAACGCCGGGTTGCAGAGCAGCTCTTGGTAGCGCCGCGGTCCGAGCTGATCGACGAGGACCACCGCACAGGGCCGGATCAGTCCCGCCTCGACAAGGGCGTCACGAACGCTCGGCGCGCTGTGCTCCGGTGTCCCGTCCAACTGGATCACGAAGGGCAGTTCGCTCTCGTCCGAGAACTCTCCCGGGGGCATCGAGACCCAGATGCGGCATTCGTCTCCCAGGAACTCGCTCTTCAGCACGGCAGGCTCCACCGCCGGGGCCGGCCGCGCTTCGGCCCGGTCGAGCCAGGGCAACGGCACCGCGTCGGGCAGCACGGCCACCGAGGCCCCGGAGAACCGCTCCACCGCGCACTCCGAGAACCTCGGCGGCGGGTTGAACGGGTCAGCAACCTGTTCACCCTCACCCGTCGGCCCACGTCGTACGAACACGTACGAGAAGCGCAGGTCGGAACGCATCCGCAGGGTCAGAGTACGGAAAGCTGTCTCCGCGACCGGGGCGAACTCCGTGTCGATCGGGTTGAAGCCGATTCTGGGGCCGATCACCACCGAGAGGGTGACCGTCGTGTCGTCTCCGGGCTCGTCGACGAAGTCGACGAAGGTGACCTCCACCTCGTCCGCGGAGACCCGCTCGACAAGCGGCGCACCTGTCTCCTGGAGATGTCGTCCGAACCTCTCCGGGCTCCACTCACCGGTCGACAGCTTCTCGAAAGACGGATCAGACATGTATCGAGTTCTCCGCATCGGTGTTGCCGGCGGACCTGTGCCGGGTTCGCTCGCGGCCGAGCGGCACCACCTGGGGGCTGCCGGCCACCGGATCGCGCGTCACCAGGCAGCGCAGACCGAACACCTCCTCGACCAACTCGGCCGTGACGACCTCGTCCGGAGTGCCCTCGGCGACCACGGCGCCGTCCTTCATGGCGATCAGGTGGGTGCCGTAGCGGGCGGCGTGGTTCAGGTCGTGCAGTACGGCGACCAGGGTGTGACCGGCGTGGTGCAGGTCGGTGACCGAGGTCTGGCGCATCGCCCTGAGCACGGCCCGCTCGTCGTCCTCGGTCCACTGCCGGATGAACCCCTGGTGGGGGTACCGTCCCCGGGCCACCAGGTCGGCGACGGTGATCCCGTCCGGGGCGATCGAGGTCTGCGGCAGCAGTCCGACCCGCCGCGCCACCTCTTTGGTCCTGTACGAGTTGATGTCGGCGCCGTCGAGGACGATCTGCCCGGCCGACGGTTTCAGCAGTCGGGACAGGCCGCGCAGCAGGGTGGACTTGCCGCACGCGTTGGGGCCGACGATGACCGTGAACGACTCGTCGGGGATCGTCACCGAGAGGTGCTCGGAGATGATCCGCTTGTCGTAGCCGATCGTCGCCGACCGCACGCTCAGGCGCGCGGTGTCGGTCGGGACTGCGCTCACAGGCGTCTCCTTGCTTCGGTGAACAGCAGGTATCCGAGGTATCCGCCGCCGAGCACGACGGTGATGATGCCGACCGGCAGCGGGGTGGGGGCGACGTGCTGGGCGAGGTAGTCCGACGCCAGGCACAGCAGCGCCCCGACGAAGGCGGCGGGGGCGAGGGTGATCCCGGCGGTGCGGGCGAGTCGGCGTGCGATCTGGGGGGCGACCAGGGAGATGAACACGATCGGCCCCGACGCGGCCGTGACCGTCGCCGTCAGCGCCACTCCCACCAGGATCAGGCCCAGACGTGCGGGCGAGACCCGTACCCCTTGCGAGGCGGCCACGTCGTCACCCAGCTGCATCTGCCGCAGCGGCCGGCTCAACATCCCGGCCAGCAGCAGGAGTACGGCGATGCAGGCGCCGCCGATGACGACCTGGTCCCAGGACAGGCCGTTGAGCGACCCGGCACCCCACGCTGCCGCAGACATCGCCTGGTCCAGGTCGGCCTTGAGGATCAGCCAGGTGTTGAGCGAGTCGAGCATCGCCGAGACGCCGATGCCGACGACGATCAGCCGGAACCCCTGCACCCCTCGCCGGTGGGCGAGCAGGTACACGGCCACGGCGGTGGCCATCCCGCCCAGCAACGCCCCGCCGACCAGCTGCGCGTAGGTGCCGTTGACGACCAGGATCACGACCAGCGCGCCGGTGTAGGAGCCCTGGGAGAACCCGATGATGCCGGGGTCGGCGAGAGGGTTGCGCAGCAGCGACTGGAAGACCGCCCCGCTCACGCCCAGAGCCGCGCCGAACACCAGCGCCGCGGCCACCCGGGGCAGCCGCCACTCGACCACGATCTCGCGGACGAAGCCGGTTTCCCGGCCGGTCAGTGCGGAGAGCACCTGCCCGGGACTCAGCGCGTACGAGCCGGTCATCAGCGCGAGCACCGCCGTACCGGCGATCGCGACCGCGAGCACCGTGCAGACGACGACCGAGCGCCACTGGAGCCGGACCGCGATCCGCCGGTGCCGCAGCACCAGCACCCGCCGCCCGAAGTCCACCCGCGGAAGGTCCGTGTTCACAGTCCGCTCGCCTTCTTCCGCCGCGCCAGCGCGACGAGGACGGGAGCGCCGACGAAGGCGGTGACGACACCCACGGGGATCTCGCCGGGTCTCATCACGGCGCGGCCGAGGATGTCGGAGACCAGCAGCAGGCTCGGGGCGAGGAGGATGCTGTGGGCGAAGATCCAGCGCTGGTCCGGGCCGACGATCCAGCGGGCCACGTGCGGCACCATGAGTCCGACGAATCCGATGGGCCCGGCGATCGCGGTGGCGCCACCGGCAAGGAGGCTGAGCGAGATCACCGCGAGCACACGGGTGCGTGCCAACCGGACCCCCTGGGCGACCGCCAACTCGTCGCCCAGAGCCAGAGCGTTGAGCGGGCCCGACACCGCGCAGGCCAGGACGAGTGCCACCGCGAAGAACGGCAGGACCGGCCATACGACCTCGAGCGGGCGACCCGCGATCGACCCGGCGTTCCAGTACCGCATCGCGTCGAAGGCGTCCGGGTCGGTCAACTGGAGAGCCTCCCTGGCGCCGCCGAGCACGGCACCGACGCAGACCCCGGCGAGCACCATCACCACCGGCGAGGAGCCCTTCCGTGTCGACCCGAGGGCGAGCACCAGGAGCGTGACGATCAGTGCCCCCGCGAACGCGAACCACATGTAGCCCTGCGATTCGCGGACGCCGAGCAGGCCCACGGCGACCGTCACCGCGAAGGACGCACCGGCATGGACGCCGAGGACACCCGGATCGGCCAGGGGGTTGCGGGTGAGCGCCTGGATCAGCGCGCCCGACAGACCGAGTGCGACGCCGACGACCAGACCCACGACCGTGCGCGGCAGCCGGAAGTCGCGGATCGCGAACTGATCAGGGTTGGAAGAGGGGTTGAACAGTGCGTCCCAGATCACCGGGACCGGTATCGCCTTGGAGCCGACCATCAGGCTGAGCACCATCAGCACGATCAACACGGCCAGGGCCGCGACCAGTCCGATGACGCGGCGGCGCCGATGCGAGACCGGTGGCTGCCGCTCTTCTGCCAGAGCCGCCGCTTCCGTTGCGTCCACGAGCTTCATGTTGCGAGTGAGGGTCTCTTACTTGGAGAGCGTCGCCAGAGCACTGTCGAGCGAGTCCAGGTACTCAAGGACGGGCCCGTAGGAGTTGTTGCCGGGGCAGAAGACTCCCAGAGCGCGACCGGAGTTCACGGCGGGCAGCGCCTTCCAGGTGTTGGTCTCGGTCACCGGCTCGAAGGGCTCTGTCGGCTTGCCGTCGGCGTCGACGGGGTAGGTGATCACGTCGTACTTGGACAGCTCGCTGATCTGCTCGAACGGCAGGGATTCGTAGGCCAGGGGGTCCTTGCCCTCGGCCGCCTCGGGCAGGTCGAGGCCGATGTCGTCCCGGGCGATCTCGGAGCAGCCGATGTCCGCGATGTAGAACGTTCCGGGATCGCTCCAGTCTCCGCGGGAGATGTCGACGAACGAAGTGTCGTCGATGGTCTTGCCGTAGGTCTCCTGGATTTTGGCGACCTTCTTCTTGAACTCCGCCTTCTGCCGGCTGAGCGCATCCGTGACGTTGCCGGCCTCCGCGATCTCGCCGGAAAAGGCCTTCCACTCGGTGTCGAGCCCCCACAACACGGTCGGGGCGATCGACTCGAGTCGCTTGCCGACCTTGTCCCAGTCATTCGAGTGGAACTGGACCAGGATGAGGTCCGGCTTGAGGCCGGCGAGCTTCTCGAGGTCGACCTCACCCCCGCTGCTGCCGATGACCTCGGCTGCCTCGTACGCGGTCTTCTGTTCCTCGGGCAGCACGTCGAGTTCGGAGTCGGACACCTCGGTGACGCCCACCGGCTTGCCACCCAGATCGATGAAGGGGAGGTTCGTGTTGCCGATCGTGACGATCCGCTGGGGGTCGGCGGGTATCTCGATGGTGCCGTTCTCGGCCTTGACGCTGCGGGTCTCGGCGCCCTTGTCGCCGGTGTCGTCGCCTTCACCGCCGCAGGCGGTGAGGACGAGCGACGCGCTCATCAGCCCGGCGGCAAGGGCCGTGCCGCGTCTGGTTCTGGGGGTGCTGCTCATGGTGGTTCTTCCTTCTCTTCTTCCCTGGGGGAGGAGTCCCTGGGTGGAGGGGATCAGTCAGCGGTGGAGCGGACGAGTTCGTGGACGGTGACACCCAGGCCGACGGTGCGCGCCGATCGGCGCGTGAGGCCGGCCCGGGCGATGACGGCGTCCAGCTCCGCCGCGGTGCGAAGGCCGGAGCCGTGGCAGACCAGGCCGATCAGGTCTGCCTCGCCGTCGTGCTCGTCGAGGTCGTCGGTGTCGAAGACCTCCTCGATCAGCAGCACTCGTCCGCCGGGGGTGAGGTTCTCGGCTGCCCGGCGCAGTGCGTGAGCGGCGTCGGCGTCGCGCAGGGTCTTGAAGGCGCGGCTGATGAGCACGGCGTCGGCTGCCGGGCCGGCCTCGAAGACGGACTGCTCCAGCACGCCGACCCGCGTGCGCTGCGACTCGTCGGGAATCGTGGCGGGCAGGTCGCGGCGCAGCCAGTCGGCCTGGGCGGGCAGGGCGCAGATCGTCACGCGTAGGCTCTCGTGGGCCGCGACGTACTCACGGGCGTGAGCGCCGGCACCACCGGAGTGGATCACCAGGTGCCGGACTCCGGCGAGCAGGCCGGACGTGGCGATCGGTCCGGCCAGTGCGGGCTGGAACTTCGCCAGGCGCTCCAGGTGACGGTTCTCGTAGTCCTGTTCGGCCCGTACGTCGGCGAAGGTCTGGCCGGTGACCGAGGCGTAGGAGGACCGGCCGGTGCGGACCGACTCCGTGAGTCCGTGGATGCCGAGCATCTCGCGACCGACCACTCCGGTGGAGTGGAGCGCGTCGGCGATGAACTCGAGGGTGAGGACCTCGCCGACCGGCGTCAGGGCGTAGTGCCTGGGTTCCGTCTCGGTCACCACGTCCAGGGTGTGCAGGTAGCGCAGCAGCTTGCCCAGAGCGCGCTCGTCGGCGCCCGCCTTGGCGGCCAGCTCGGTCACGCCGGTCACACCGCGGGAGATCAGGTCGGGAACGCCCAGTTCGACGGCCGTGCGGATCGCGATCGGCGCGACGAGCTCGGTCAGGTCGTGGAGCTTCTGGAACGGGGTGACCGTCTTCTCCGGGTCGGGTATCGCCCCGTCGGTCTCCAGGGTGACGACCGAGGAGCGACGCCAGTAGCCGGCGAAGTCGATGTCCTCCTTGGGCACACCTCGGTCCTCGACCAGGTGCCGGCGGATGTCCCGGACGGCCGTGTGCTCGCCGGCCAGCCACACGAACGCCTGGCCCGGCCACCACCGCGTACCGCGGACGGCCTGGGTGAGCGGCGAGGCGGTCCCGGCCGTCGCTCCGGGGCGGACCAGCCACGTCACGTCCACCCCGGGCAGCTCGCGCAGCTCCTGGCGGTGGGCTTCCTCGGCGATCTCGATGAACACCTGCGCCCGGGCGTCGGACGGAAGCTCGTCGAGCAGGCGGCCGATCGCGGGGAGTGCGGTGTCGTCGCCTGCCACGAGCCACCAGTCGGCGCCGACCGGGAACGCCTTCGACGTGCTCGGGCCGCTGAGGTGGATCCGGTCACCCGGCCGGGTGCGGTAGGCCCACGTCGTTCCCGCGCCCACCCCGTGCCTGACGAAGTCCACGTCCAGCTCGCCCGCCTCGGGGTCCCACCGGCGGACCGTGTAGGCCCGCGACAGCGGTCGAGGATCCCTGGGCACGGTCAACTTGGCCTCGCCCTGGACCGGGAGCACCGGATCGCGCTGACCGGGGTACGGGAAGTAGAGCCCGAGGTCGTCGTCGAAGCCCTGGGACTCGAAGGCCGGCCGCGTGAAGCCGGCCGCGGTGGTGAAGGCACGCAGCTGTTCGCCGCTCAGCGTGACCCGCCGCATCCCCGGGGTGATGTCGACGGTCCGGACCACCTCGACCTCACGCAGGGTCGGCGGGTGCACGGTGAGCCGGCGCGAGGTCTTGGGCATGCGGGAAACCGAACTTTCTCATCGCTTCGAGAGAAGGAGCCGCGCGCCGCTGTCAGGAGGGCGCGCAGAGGTAAGGTTAGGGGAACCTTACCTCGGATCGTGTGCGCAGACTGCCGTACGGTTAGGACATGGCCATGCCCTCATCGTTCGCCGCGGGTTCCGGCCGCCCTCCGCCGATTCCGGGTGCGCGGTGGAGTGCGGCGGACGCGCCCGTTCGACCGCTGCTGCTGTGGGTGCGCACCGGCACGGCACACGTGCGCCTCGACGGCGGGCCGGTGCTCCACCTCAGGGCCGGCGAAGGCGCCTGGATTCCCGCTGACGGCCGGGCGGAGCGGGCGATCACCACCGAGCCGGGAACGGTCGCCTTCCCGCTGTGCCCCCACGCGGGCGTCGGCGCTCGGGGGTTGTCGGAACTGACGCGGTTCGACGTTCCCAGCGGCTGGCAGGACTGGTTGATCCAGCTCTTCAACCTGCAGGTCACTCCGTTCAGCGGCCGCGGGTACTCCCCCGAGGCGATCGAGGAGCTTCTTCGGCGTCCCGGCTCAGGCCCGCCGGCGCCCGCCATGGCCGGGCGAGAGGCAAGCCCGGAGAGGTTCGCCTCCCCGGCGATGCCGCGAGCCCGCGGCGCCAGAGCGGTCGCCGAGGAACTGATGCGCGACCCCGGGCTCGACCTCACGGTCGAGCGATGGGCGTCGCGGGTGCTCTGCAGCGCGCGCACCCTTCGCCGTGACTTCCTCGCCGACACCGGGCTCACGTTCGAGCGGTGGCGGCTGCTCTGCCGGCTCGGTGCCGCCGTGGAGTTCCTCGCCGCCGGTTACGACGTGGACCAGGTGGCCGCTCTGGTGGGCTTCGCCAGTCGCAACGGCCTCACGCGGGCCTTCAAGGGACAGTTCGGACTGACCCCCCACGAGTTCGGACGGGGACCGGTCGCCCGGCCTGGCGCCGGTGGGCTGACGCAACGGGCGGCGGCGGCACGGCAGACCGACGACCTGGTCCGGATGATGCGCGGGACGGACACCCCCGCCGCGCCTGAGACCCTGCCCGCGGCCAGCACGCCGTCACATGCCAACGACATCCACGTCCTCAGCTGGATGTACCGAGGAAGCGGGTACCTGGACATCGGCGACCGGCGCTACGAGCGGGAGCGAGGCGTGGCGACCTGGATCCCGGCGGACACGGAACATGTCACCGGCCTCCGCGAGAACTCCGTCTCCCTGCCGCTGGGCAACGCGAGTACCGCCGACCTCCATCTGACCGCGCCGCTGCAGGTGCGGTTCTCGCCCGCGTGGGACGACTACTTGATGTTCTGCTCGATCAGCGCCCGGTCCGGACTGCGTCCCGACAAGCACGACCCCCGCCACATCCTCGACCTGTTCACGGAACAGGTCGCCGCGCAGCGAGCGCTGTCGGTGCCGATGCCCACCCATCCGCGCGCGCGTGCTGTCGCGATGGAGTGCCTGCGTCGCATCGGCGAGCCCGGCGGGACACATGATGCCGATGTCCGTGCCGAGATCCACCGCGCCTTCCGCGACGAGACAGGCATGACACTCAGTCGCTGGCGCTATGCCGCCCGCATGCGCATCGCCCGCGACCTGCTCGCCGGGGGCGCCCCGCCCAGTGCCGTCGCGCGCCGGATCGGGTACGCGCACCTCCCCACGTTCAGTGCCGCCTTCTCCCGCTTCCACGGGCTCTCCCCTCGCGAGTTCCAGGAACGCGAGGTGGCCGACAGCCGCTGAAAAGACGTCAGGGCTTGGGCGAGCTCGCGTCCGGCCTCGGCGGTACGGGTCAGCTCCGCGTCCCATCGGGCGAGGAACGATCAAAGGGCCGCTTCAGATGTCCTCTGAAGCGGCCCCTGACCTGAGACTTCACACTGTCGGGACGACAGGATTTGAACCTGCGACCCCTTGACCCCCAGTCAAGTGCGCTACCAAGCTGCGCCACGTCCCGATGCGTCCCGCGCGGGGTGAACCGCGTGATCACGCAGGTCAACCCTACCGCACCCGGGGAGGGGCCTCGGCCTCGCGGCCCTCGTGGTGGCTCCGGCCTGTCTGGGCCCCGGTCCGGCCGGCGAGGCCCGCCGTCGAGACGGCGACGGCGAGGACCGCCCACCAGGGGATCTCCGCCTTGGTCGCGTGGCCGGCGAAGGCCGCGACGGCCAGGAGTGCCGGGACGGCACCCCCGATCAGTCCGGCACGCCGGACGGGTCGGTGCCGCGTCTCTTCCACGTCGTGGTTCCCTTCGCCTGCGCGATCGCGCGCCCTGGGGAGCTTCACTCCCGGGCATATGCCGCAAACAATACGCTAAGTCGACGGCAACTCCCTACCAGGGCATACAGGTTGAGACGGACACCTGGTGAGGTGTCAGTAGGCGCCGATCAGTGCCCGGTCCGTGCCGTCCGCGACCGGCCTGCGTGAAGGCGGTGAAGCCCCGGTCGCCCTTGTTCGCGGCGAGCAACTGGCCGCCGCGCCACGGCCTCATGACGGCGCCGAAGCGGCCCATGCCGGAGGTCCGGCCGACGGCGGTGACGCGGCTCCGCGGGGCCGAGCGGATGGAGACGATCGCGACGCCGGTCGGGAAGACGGCCGTGAAGGTCAGGGCGAGCGGCATCCGTCGAGGGCGGGCCGACGCTCACGGTCGGCCCCGGCGACATGGCCGTCCCGCGCGGGGGCGACCGTACGACGTGGACGGTGCACGAGACGCCGCACAGGGCCTACGCGATCACTCCCTGAGCGGGACGTACCGGTTCAGCGGGCGGGCGGAGGCGCCGTCGACCCCCGGATCTCCAGGGTGGGCGTGGCCAGTCCGACGCCTGCCGCTCCGCCGGAGCCCTCGAAGCGGTCCAGGAGGCAGCGGGCCGCGCGACGGCCGACCTCATGGCCGGCGTTGTCGACCGTCGTGAGCCAGACATGCCGCAGGCGCGCGATGCTCGTGTTGTCGTAGCCGACGACGGACAGGTCGCGCGGGACGCGCAGCCCCAGTTCCTCGGCCGCCGAGAGCACTCCGACGGCCGTGATGTCGTTGACGGCGAAGACGGCCGTGGGCCGGTCGGGGCGGTTGAGGAGGCGGACGGCGGCGCGGTAGCCGCCCTCCTCGGTCATGTCGCCGCTCTCGACGACGGCCCGGTCCGCCAGGCCGTGCTCCCGCATCGTCGCCTCGAAGCTGCGGCGGCGCAGTTCGCCGACGGCGCCGTAGCCGGCCAGGTGGGCGATGCGGCGGTGGCCGAGGCCGATGAGGTGCTCGGTGACCAGCCGGGCGCCCTTCTCGTCGTCGCCCGCGACCTGGTCCACCCCGGGCGGCACCGGCTCGCGGGCGCCCGCCAGGACGACCGGCATGCGCGCGGCGACCGCGCCGAGGGCCGCCGGGTCGGGCAGGGTGCCGACCACGACCAGCCCGTCGACGCGCAGGTCCAGCAGCGGGTCGGCCGGGTCCTGGCCGGTGCGGCGGTTGAGGCGCGCGTCGGCCAGCAGCATGTGCAGACCGTGGGCGTGCAGCAGGGAGTTCAGGCCGTCGAGGAGGTCGACGAACCAGGGGTTGCGCAGATCGTTCAGCAGGACGCCGACCGTGCGGGTGCGCTGTTCGCTGAGACTGCGGGCCGCGGCGTTGGGCCGGTAGCCGAGTTCCCGGGCGGCCCGGAGCACGGCGTCCCGCTTCTCGGGGCGCACCTGGCCGGAGCCGCGCAGCACCAGGGAGACCAGCGACTTGGAGACACCGGCCCGATCGGCCACGTCACGGATCGTCGGCGGTCTCATGGATGGACCGTTCCATGGATGCCGGCGGCTTGTCAAAGGCTTGACATCCACGGGAAACCGCGCTCAGGGTGGGCTGGACAGGTTCTGGAACGGTCCAAAGAGGGGCTCTCATGGTGGACACGCTCGGCGTCGCCGTCATCGGATTCGGCTGGATGGGGCGCGTGCACACCCAGGCGTACGCGCGCGTGCGGCACCACTTTCCGCGGTTGCCCCTCGTCCCGGAGCTGGTGACGGTCGCCGAGGAGGTGCCGGGCCGGGCCGAGGAGGCCGCCGCGCGGTTCGGGTTCGCCTCGACGACGCGTGACTGGCGCGAGGTGGTCGCCGACCCGCGCGTGAAGGCGGTCAGCATCACCGCCCCGAACTTCCTGCACCGCGAGATCGGCGTCGCCATGGCCGAGGCGGGCAAGCACATCTGGATCGAGAAGCCGGTGGGTCTGACCGCCGAGGACGCCGGCGCCGTGGCGGACGCGGTGGCGAAGGCGGGTGTGCAGGGCACCGTCGGCTTCAACTACCGCAACGCGCCCGCCGTCGAGGCGGCCCGCGAGCTGATCGCCTCCGGGGAGATCGGCACGGTCACCCATGTGCGCATCCGGCTGTTCAGCGACTACGCGGCTCATCCCGAGGGTGCGCTGACCTGGCGGTACGAGCGGGAGCGTGGCGGCAGCGGGGTGCTGGGCGATCTGGCCTCGCACGGCACCGACCTGGCCCGGCATCTGCTCGGCGACATCACCTCCCTCACCGCCGACACGGCGGTCTTCCTGCCCGAGCGGGCCCGCCCGACCGGCGCCACGGCGGGCCACAGCCGCGCCTCCGGCGGGGAACTCGGCCCCGTCGAGAACGAGGACTACGTCAGCTGCCTGCTGCGCTTCGCCTCCGGGGCGCGCGGTGTCCTGGAGGCCTGCCGGGTCTCGGTCGGCGAGCAGAACAACTACGGCTTCGAGGTGCACGGCACGAAGGGCGCGGTGTTCTGGGACTTCCGCCGCATGAACGAACTGGGCGTCAGCCGCGGCACGACGTACCAGGACCAGTCCGTCACCACGGTGTACGTCGGCCCGGGCCACGGCGAGTTCGCGGCGTTCCAGCCCGGGGCGGCGAACTCGATGGGGTACGACGACCTGAAGGTCATCGAGGCGTACCGCTTCCTGCGCTCGGTCGCGGAGGGCACCCCGCACGGGGCGACGCTCACGGACGCCGTGCACAGTGCGGCCGCGCTGGACGCGATGGCGCGGTCGGCGGCCAGTGGTGCGTGGGCGGACGTGTCCGCGGGGGCTTGACGTCTCAGGCCTGCTTCTGGATGCGGCGCCCGAGGAGGAACCTCACCGGGACGAGAACGAGCCACAGCCACATGGCGTGCGACCCCACGACCAGGGCCAGCGGGACGGTCACGGCGAACACCACCACCATCGTGGCGCTGTCGAGGAGGTAGAGCGTGGTGCCGGCCTCCGACGGGGTGCCGTGGCGAAGCCAGGGGCGTTTGGCCAGGACGGCGGCCAGCGCCAGGTGGCCGGCGCCCATCGCGGCGACGGCCGCCGCGTAGACGGCGACCGAGACGGGCTCGTCGCCGTACTCCGCGAGCAGCCTGGTGGGGAAGGGCACCAGGGCCGCGACACCCAGTCCGGCGATGCACAGGGTGATCACCTGTCCGTCGACCTCCCGCACATCGCGGAAGATCCTGCGATGGTCGTGCCAGAAGCTGCCGAGCACCGTGACGCTGAGCACGTAGGCCCCGAGGTCCGGGAGCAGCCGGCGCAGCGCCTGGTCGTACTGGGCCGCGTCGAGTCCGCGCGGTACGTAGAGGTCCAGGACCAGCAGGGTGATGGCGATGGCGAACACGCCGTCGGCGAGCGTCAGCAACCGGTCGGGCCCGCCGTCCGGGCGCGATGTCCACATGGGCACGACGGTAAGGCACCCCGCCTCACACGCCCGGGGCCTGCGGCGGCATGTTGTACGGCGTCACCACCTGGATCGCGGACGGCAGAGTCGGACCCGCCGGCGGCAGCGCGTCGTGCGCCCGCATGACGGTGTGGCAGGCCTCGCGTACGTCCTGGCGCAGGTCGTGGTGGAGCACGGCGGACAGGCGGTGCTCGCGCAGCAGCCGGGTGTTGTCGTGGTCGAGGTCGTGCGCGACGAACACGGCGCACTCGCGGCCGAGGTCCTCGAACGCCCTGAGTGTGGCGATGTTGCCGCCGCCGATCGAGTACACCGCGCGGATGTCCGGGTCGCGTTCCAGCGCGGCCCGGACGAGGTCGTACTGGGTGGCGTCCAGCCCCTGTCCCTCGGCGATCTCGACCAGCGTGCGCTCGGGGTGCCGGGCGCGCATGCCGCCGCGGAAGCCCATCTCGCGCTCCTCCTCGTTGCGGAAGAAGCCGCTGCTGAGGCTGGTGAGGATGTTGCCCGGCCGGTCGCCGAGCCACTGTCCCATCAGATACGCGGCCGTCGCCCCCGCCGCCCGGTCGTCGATGCCGACATAGGCGCGGCGGGCGCTGGCGGGCAGGTCGGTCACCAGGGTCACGACCGGGATGCCTGCGGCTTCGAGCCGGCCGACGGCGGCGGTGACCTCGGGGACGTCCGGGGCCTTGAGGATGACGCCCTGCGAGCCGCGCCGGGCGATGCGGTCCAGGGTCCGCACCAGTTCCCCGGCCGGGCCGGTCTCGCGGAAGTGGAAGCGGGAGCGCAGCACCGCCGGGTGCAGGGACGGCAGCTCGGCCTCCAGGGCGGCGCGGATCGCCGTGGTGAAGCGCTCGGGTGCCTGCATCACGATGTCGACCATGAAGGTCCGGCCGACGAGCCGGACCTGGGTGCGCTGCCGGTCCAGGTCGGCTATCGCCCGGCGCACCTCCCGCGCGGTGCTCTCCCGCACCCCGCCCCGGCCGTTGAGCACCCGGTCGACGGTCGCCTCGCTCAGTCCCGCCTGACGGGCGATCTCCCGGATCGGGAAGGGGTGGCCCATGCGCCGGCTCCTTGAGGGGTTTTTGATGGCTGCCTGCTGGTTGTTCGAGGGGTTTGTACTGACAAGAATGACAGGGCTGCGTCGCTCCGTGACCCCGAAGGGACGACGATGTCCTTCACTTCCGTACACCACCGTGCCTGGCTGTCCGAGCAGGACTGCGATCTCGACGCGTTCCGCTCGCTGGTCGAGCAGACGACGGATCCCGCCGACTATCCGCACGCCTCCGCCGTGGAGCGGAACGTGCCGGTCTACGACACCGGTCTGCTGGAGGGCGACCGGGTGGTCCAGGCCGAGCTGTCCCGGGCGCTCGCCGACGGTCCCGGCATCGTCGTCTTCCGCGGTGCCTTTCCCGATCCGGACGTCGTGGACCGGGCCACCGCCGTGTTCGAGGCGCTGATCGCCGAGCAGCGCGCCTCGGGCGCGACGGCCGGTGACCACTTCGCGAAGCCTGGCGCCAACGACCGGGTGTGGAACGCGCTGGAGAAGGCGGCCCTGTACGACGCGGAGGCCTTCGCCGACTACTACGCCAACGAGGTGCTCGCGCTGGTGGCCACGGCCTGGCTGGGCCCGGGCTACCAGGTCACCTCCCAGCTCAACGTGGTCAACCCGGGCGGCGCCGCGCAGAGCGCGCACCGCGACTACCACCTCGGCTTCCTGCCGAACGAGGTCGCCGCCGCCTACCCCGCGCACGTGCACCGCCTCTCCCCCGTGCTGACCCTCCAGGGCGCGGTCGCGCACTGCGACATGCCGGTGGAGTCCGGGCCGACGATGTATCTGCCGCACTCGCAGAAGTACGAGCCGGGCTATCTCGCCTGGCGGCTCCCCGGGTTCCGGGCGTACTTCGACGCGCACCAGGTGCAGTTGCCGCTCGCGAAGGGCGACGCGGTCTTCTTCAACCCGGCCCTCTTCCACGCCGCCGGCACCAACCGCTCGGCGGACATCCGGCGTATGGCCAACCTGCTGCAGGTGTCGTCCGCGTTCGGGCGCGCGATGGAGACGGTGGACCGGGAGGCCGTGGCGAACGCGGTGTACCCGGTGCTGGCCGAGCGCCGGGCCGGGGGCGCCGACCAGGCGTGGCTGGACCGGGTGATCGCGGCGAGCGCCGAGGGCTATCCCTTCCCCACCAACCTCGACAGCGACCCGCCGGTCGACGGCCTGGCCCCGCCCTCGCAGGCGGATCTGCTGCGGCGGGCGCTGCGCGAGGAGTGGACCCCGGAAGCGCTCCGTGCGGAGCTGCGGGCCGGTACCGAACGGCGAGAGAGCTGAGGAACCTCATGGGACTTCTGGACGACCGGATCGTCCTGGTCAACGGCGGCAGCCAGGGCGTCGGCGCCGCCGTCGCGCGGGCCGCGGTCCGCGAGGGGGCGGTCGTGGCCGTCACCGGGCGGCGCCCCGAACCCGGCGAGGCCCTGGTGGAGGAGCTGATCGCCGCAGGCGGCAAGGCCCTGTACATTCGGGCCGACCTGTCGGACGCCGAGCAGGCGAAGGCCTCCGTGGCCCGGGTCGTCCAGGCGTACGGCCGTGTCGACTGCCTCGTGAACTCGGCCGGGCTGACCTCCCGAGGGACGCTGCTGGACACCACGCCCGAGCTGTTCGACCAGCACATCGGGATCAACCTCAAGGGACCGTTCTTCGCCATGCAGGCGGCGGTCGCGGACATGGTGGCGCGCGAGGCGCCCGGCACCGTCGTCAACATCATCACGTCGTCGGCACACGGCGGGCAGCCGTTCCTCGCGCCGTACGTCGCCGCGAAGGCGGGGCTGATCGGGCTGACCCGCAACGCCGCGCACGCGCACCGGTGGGACCGGGTCCGGATCAACGGGCTGAACATCGGCTGGACCGCGACGGAGGGCGAGGACGCCACCCAGAAGGCCTTCCACGGGGCCGGGGACGACTGGCGTGAGCAGGCCGCGGAGAAGCTGCCGATGGGCAAGCTGGGCCAGCCGGACGAGATCGCCGACTTCGTGGTCCTCCTGCTGTCGGACCGGTCCGGGGTGGTCACCGGGTCGATCATCGATTGGGATCAGAACGTGCTCGGCGGACTCGACTGAGGAACACAGCGCGTAGCACCACCCCCCGTTCACACCTAGGAGCAATACCCATGCGTATCGGAATCCTCGGCCTCGGCCGTATCGGCGCCTTCCACGCCGAGACCCTCTCCGGGCTCGACGCCGTCGAGTCGCTCGTCGTCACCGACCCGTTCGCGAGTGCCGCCAAGGCCGCGGCCGAGCGGTTCGGCGCCGAGGTCGTGGACTCGCCCGAGGCCCTGCTGGCCGCCGGCGTGGACGGCATCGTCGTCGCGGCGGCGACCGACGCCCACCCGGCGCTGATCCTGGCCGGGGTCGAGGCCGGTGTCCCCGTCTTCTGCGAGAAGCCCGTGGCCAAGACGATGAGCGAGGGCGTCGAGGTGCTCAAGGCCGTCCAGGGCAGGGACGTGCCGATCCAGATCGGCTACAACCGCCGTTTCGACGCCGGGTTCGTCGCCGCACGGGCCGCCGTCCAGGCCGGTGAGCTGGGCACGCTGCACACCGTGCGGTCGACCACGCTGGACCCCGCGCCGCCGCCGGCCGCGTACATCGCCGCCTCCGGCGGCATCTTCCGCGACTGCTCGGTGCACGACTTCGACATCATCCGCTGGGTGACCGGCCGTGAGGTGACGGAGGTGTACGCCGTCGGCGGCAACCGCGGCGCCGACTTCATCAAGGAGGCCGGCGACGCCGACACCACCGGCGCGATCCTCACCCTCGACGACGGCACGATCGCGGTGGTCTCCAACTCCCGCCACAACGCCCGTGGTTACGACGTCCGCATGGAGATCCACGGTTTCACGGACTCCATCGCCGTGGGCCTGGAGGACAAGCTGCCGCTGCGCTCGGTCGAGCCGGGCGTGACCTTCCCCGCGGGCACCCCGCACGACTTCTTCATGGACCGCTTCACCGAGGCCTACCGCGCCGAACTGACCGCGTTCACCGAGGTCGTCGCCGGCACCCGCCCCTCCCCCTGCACGATCGAGGACGCCCTGGAGGCGGGCTGGATCGCCGACGCGTGCACCCTGTCGCTGCACGAGCACCGTCCCGTGACCATCGAGGAGGTGCGGGCGGTCTGACGTTCCGCTCCGGGGGGGCGGGTCCTGGCACCCACGGCTCACGGAGCGCGCCAGACGTTGGCGAACGCCTCGTCCTCGATGGCCCGTCGACGGCGGACGGCGCCCAGTTCCGCCACGGCGTCGACCACCGCGGCGAACACGGCCTGGGCCGCGTCGTCGGGCACCGGGAGGTCCTCGGGCACCTCGTCGCGTGCTCCGACGGCCGCCGCGAGTGTGGCGAGCACCGGCTCGTCGGTCGTCCGGCGGTGCCGGGCGCGCTGCCGGGCAGGGGACTCGACCGGCGTCGGCAAGGTGCTGCGGAAGCGGATCCAGGAGGCCCGCGGCCGTGCGAGGACCCCCTCTTCCTCGAGCACGGTCAGGTACTCCTGGGCCAGTCCACGGCCCCTGCGCCACAGCCAGTCCTCGATCGGCTCGTACGGCTGGTCACGCACCAGCGCGGTCGCGGCCTGCTCCAGCAGCGGGTCGTCGAGGGGCGGCGCCGGGCGGGACACGATGCGGTCGCCGTCCAGGGTCACCACCTCGGCACCGAGCAGGTCGATCACCTCGGCCCCGGCCAGCCCGAGCGACAGCTCACCCTGCGTGACCGGCCGGCCGGCGGCCCCGTCCATCGCCACGATCATCAAGTCGCGTGCCGTGCCCATCACCACTCCTCTCGGAGGCACTGATCACGCTACGCCGCGACCGCGCACGGGGCGACCCTGGGCGGGCGGCGCGACAGGCTCCGCCCGGGTCTGACGCACGCGGAAAGGGCCCGGGACATGCCCCGGGCCCTCTTCACGCGTACAGCGCGGGTCTCTCCACCAGCTCGACCTCCACCCGCCCGCCGTCCTCCAGCGCCCGTACGCCCGCCTCGCACACGGCCGCCGCGGCGTAGCCGTCCCAGACGCCCGGGCCGGTGACCTCGCCGCGCCGGGTGGCGTCGACCCAGGCCTGGATCTCGTGGTCGTAGGCCGTCTCGAAGCGTTCGGTGAAGTCCTGGGCGATGGTGCCGCCCCAGCGGCCTGCCATGTTGGTGACCAGGGCGTGGCCGTCGCCGACGCGGGCGGTGCCGCGTTCGCAGACCACCTCGGCCTGGACCTGGTAGCCGAAGCCGCAGTTGACGAAGATCTCCACGTCGGAGAGGGCGCCGCCGTCGGTCTCGAAGACGACGAACTGCGGATCGCGCAGCCCGTCGGGGGCATTGGCGGACGGGGTCGGGCGCAGCACCGTGACGGCCGTGATCTCGTGGCCGAGCAGCCAGCGCGTCGCGTCGGCCTCGTGGGCGACGGAGTCGGTGACGAGCATGGTGCTGGTGAAGAAGGGCGGGCTGGCCGCGTTGCGGTGCCGGTTGTGCACCATCAGCGGGCGGCCCAGCTGGCCGGTGGCCAGCAGGGCCTTCAGCTTCACGTACTCGGGGTCGTAGCGCCGCATGAAGCCGACCTGGACCCGGCGGTGGCCGAGGCGCGTTTCGGCTTCGAGGACGCGCAGGGCGGAGGCCGCGTCGGGGGTGAGCGGCTTCTCGCACAGGACGGGCAGATCGTGCTCGAAGGCGGCGAGCAGGGTGGCCTCGTGGGCCGGGCCCGGTGAGGCGATCAGGACGGCGTCGACGTCGGCCGCCGCCATCGCGGCGGCCGGGTCCGTGTAGGCGGTGCAGCCGCCGACGCGGGCGGCGACGGCTTTCGCGCGTTCCGCGTCGACGTCCACGACGGCTGTCACCCGTGCTCCGCTGGTGACTTCGTGGAGGCGGCGCACATGGTCGGCGCCCATCCTGCCGGTACCGATGACCGCGACTCCGAGGGTGGTGGCGCGCTCGGTCATGGCCGTCCTTTCGGGTCGTCAGGCGCCGCAGGACCTCAGGAACTTGCGGGTGCGCACCGCGATCGGCAGCGGCTTGTCCGGCTCGCAGGGGTACATGTCCTGCTCGACGATGGCGAAGAGGTCCACGCCCAGCTTCTGCGCGGCCGTCAGGACCGGGCCCAGCTCGGGCACACCGGCGGGTGGTTCGCACATCACACCGCGCGCCACCGCCGGGCCGAACGGCACCTCGTTCTTCACCACGTCGGCGAGGATGTCCGGGTCGACCTGCTTGAGGTGCAAATAGCCGATGCGCTCGCCGTACGTCTCGATCAGCTTGACGCTGTCGCCGCCGCAGTAGGCGTAGTGCCCGGTGTCCAGGCAGAGGTTGACCGCGTCGGAGTCGGTCGAGTCGAGGAACTGCTCGACGTGCTCCTCGGTGTCGATGTGGGTGTCGGCGTGCGGGTGGACGACGATGTCCAGGCCGTACTTGTCCTTCACCTCACGGCCGAGGCGCTCCATGCCCGTGGTGAGGTTGCGCCACTGCTCGGTGGTGAGCTCGGGCGCCTCCAGGATCTCGGCGGTCTTGTCGTCGCGCCAGAAGGACGGGATGACGACGAGGTGCTTGGCGTCCATGGCCTGGGTGAGCGCGGCCACGTTGCTGACCTGCTCCCAGGTGGATTCCCACTCGGACGGGCCGCGGTGCAGGCCGCAGAAGATGGTGCCGGCGGAGACCTTCAGGTTCCGCTTGGTCACCTCGTCGGTGAGCCGGGCCGGGTCGGTCGGCAGGTAGCCGTACGGGCCGAGTTCGATCCACGAGTAGCCGGCTTCGGCGACCTCGTCGAGGAAGCGTACCCAGGGCACCTGCTGGGGGTCGTCGGGGAACCAGACGCCCCAGGAGTCGGGGGCGGAGCCGACCCGGATGCGGTCGAGCGCGAGGGCCATGTCAGGACTTTCCTTCCGAGGACGCTGCTACGGGGGCGGTGAGGTCCCCCTCATCGGGGAGCTCTTCGACGTCGACGCCATGGACCTGCGCCAACTCGTGCTTGAGGGAGGCGAGTTCGGCGCCGCCGGCCATGTGGTTGGTCAGCTCTTCGAGGCTGACGTCGCTGCGGGAGGCGGACAGTTCCATGGTGCCCAGGCGCAGGACGCTGAAGTGGTCGCCGACCATGTAGGCGTGGTGCGGGTTGTGGGTGATGAAGATGACGCCCAGGCCCTTCTCGCGGGCGGCGGCGATGTACTTCAGCACGACACCGGACTGCTTGACGCCGAGAGCGGCGGTGGGCTCGTCGAGGATCAGGACGCGGGCGCCGAAGTAGACGGCGCGGGCGATGGCCACACACTGGCGCTGGCCGCCGGAGAGCGTGCCGATGGGCTGCTCCATGTCGTCCAGGACGATGCCCATGGCGCGCAGTTCCTCGTCCGCGGTCTTCTTCATCTTCTCGATGTCGAGACGGCGCACGGGCCAGGGGCCCTTGGTGATCTCGGAGCCGAGGAAGAAGTTGCGCCACACCGGCATCAGCGGGACGACGGCGAGGTCCTGGTACACCGTGGCGATGCCCTTGTCGAGGGCCTCGCGCGGGGTGGAGAAGCGCACCGGTGCGCCGTCGACGAGGAACTCGCCCTCGGTGTGCTGGTGCAGCCCGGAGATGATCTTGATGAGGGTGGACTTGCCGGCGCCGTTGTCGCCGAGGACGCAGGTCACCTTCCCCGGGTGCACTTCCAGACTCACGCCGTGCAGGGCGCGGACGTTGCCGTAGGACTTGCCGGCGCCCTTGAGTTCGACGAGAGCGGCGTCCTTGGTGGCGGCCTCGTCGGTGGCGGTTGCTTCGCTGGTCATTGCGGTCACCTCCGGGTCGCCGTGCGCTGGACCCACAGATTGATGAGGACGGCTCCGAGGAGCATCACGCCGAGGAAGGCCTTGAACCAGTCGGGGTTCCAGCCGGCGTAGACGATGCCCTGCTGCACCAGGCCGAACATGAAGGCGCCGAACACCGGGCCGATCGCCGAGCCGTAGCCACCGGTGAGCAGACAGCCGCCGATGACGGCCGCGGCGATGTAGATGAGCTCCGCGCCCACGCCCTCGCCGGACTGCACGGTGTTGAACGAGAACAGCTGGTGCATGCCGACGAACCAGGCGCCGAAGCCGACCAGCATGAAAAGTGAGATCTTGGTGAAGGTCACCGGGACGCCGACGGCCCGGGCCGACTCCTTGTTGCCACCGACCGCGAAGATCCAGTTGCCGTACTTGGTGCGCAGCAGCACCCAGGTGGCCAGGGCCGCGAAGACCAGCCAATACACCACGGTGATCTTGACGTTGACCCCGCCGACCTCGAACGTCGAGGCGAAGATCTTCTGCGCCTGGGCGAAGCCGTCCATGTCGCTGATGTCGTCGGTGGCCACGTTCTCGGTGACCAGCTTGGTGACGGCGAGGTTCACGCCCTGCAGGATCAGGAAGGTGCCCAGGGTGACCAGGAAGCTCGGCAGGCCGGTCTTGACCAGCAGCCAGCCGTTGAACGCGCCGATCGCGAGCGACACGAGCAGGGCGACGATCACGCCCACCCAGACGTTCAGGGTGAGCTGGTAGCTGAGCATCGACGCGGTCAGCGCCGAGGTGATCACGGCGACACCGGCCGACAGGTCGAACTCGCCGCCGATCATCAGCAGGGCCACGGGCAGCGCCATGATCCCGATGGTCGACGACTGGTACAGGATGTTGGCCATCGAGCTGCCGTCGCGCACCGGCGGCGCCGTGATCAGGAAGAACACGAGCACGGCGACGGCGCCGAGGAAGACGCCGACCTCGGGCCGGGCGAGCAGCCGCAGCGCGAGCGGGCGCTGCCGCGTCCGGCCGTCGGACGGCTTCCGGCCGGGGGCCGGCGGTGTGTCCACCGCCGGCGTGGCCTGCTGGGTCATGCTCATCACCGGGTGCCCTTCGCGGCGAACTCCCCGATCTTGTCGACGTTGGACTTGTCGACGAAGGCCGGTCCGGTCAGCACGGGCTGCTCACCGCCACCGCTGTAGTTGCCGTTGTTCTTGTAGAGCCACAGGCCGTCGACGGCCAGGTAGCCCTGGAGGTAGGGCTGCTGGTCGACAGCGAACTGGATGTCGTCGCCCTTGATGGCCTTGATGAGGTCCTTGTTGAGGTCGAAGGTGGCGACCTTCGCCTTGCTGCCGGCGTCGCCGATCGACTGCACGGCGGTCAGCGCGAAGGGCGCGCCCAGCGTGACGACGTAGTCGATGGACGGGTCCTGCTTGAGCTTGGCGGTGATCGTCGACTTCACGGACGGCATGTCGGTGCCGTTGACGTTCTGGGTGTCGAGCTTGCCCTCGAAGGTCTTCTCCACGCCGTCGCAACGCTGGGTCAGGCCGACGTTGCCCTGCTCCTGGACGACGCAGAGGGCGTGCTTGGCGCCGACCTCGTTGAGCTTCTTGCCGAAGGCCTCGCCGGCGACGGACTCGTCCTGGCCGAAGAACTCCAGCATGTTGAACTTCTTCCAGTCGCTCAGGCCCGAGTTGAGGCCGACGACGGGTATGCCGGACTTCTCGGCCTTGCCTATGACGTCCTTGAGGGCGTCGGGCTTGGCGAGGGTGACGGCTATGCCGTCGACCTTCTGGTCGATCGCGTTCTGGACCAGGTTGGCCTGGTTGCCCGCGTTCGGGTCGGCGGAGTAGACGAGCTTGATGTTGTCCTTGGCGGCCGCGGCCTCGGCACCCTTGCGGACGGTGTCCCAGAAGGTGTCGCCGGGCGCCTGGTGGGTGACGAGGGCGACGGTCATGCGCGGCGTGGTCGCCTTGCCGGCGGAGGCGTTCGCTGCGCCTTCCTCGGCCTCCTTGCCCCCGGAACTGCTGGAGCAGCCGGCGAGAGTCAGGGCCGCCGCCGCGGCCACGGCGACGACGGGCGTGATTCTGCGGGAGCGGGGGTGAGAAGAGCGGTCCATCTTTCCTGGCACCTCACTGTGCTACTGCGGGGGAAAGGGGAGGGATCACGAAGGGATCCGTGGTCCCGGAGCCTTACGGAGTCCGGATCATGATGCCGCAAACAGACTGTGGCGATGCCACGGGATACAAGTCTCTGCCACGCCCGCTGTCAATACTTTGTTAAGACATCATTTCACGAGCAGGTCCGAATGTAAGTACAAACTATTGACAGCGCCCCCCTCCGCGACCTACACCTGAGGGGCGGCAGGTCCCCTGGATCCACGCCCCCACCGTGTCAGGGCGCCCCGGGACCCGCATCCCCAGCTTCCCGAGGAGGTCGCGCATGGCCGGGCCGGCACAGTATTTCGACTTGATCACGATGGGCCGCATCGGAGTCGACCTCTATCCCCTGCAGACCGGCGTCTCCCTGGACCGTGTGGAGACGTTCGGGAAATTCCTGGGAGGTTCGGCGGCCAATGTGTCGGTCGCGGCGGCCCGCCTGGGACGCCGTACGGCGGTGATCACCCGCACCGGCGACGATCCCTTCGGCACCTATCTGCACGAGGAGCTGAAGTCCTTCGGCGTCGACGACCGCTGGGTCACCCCGGTCGAGGCCTACCCCACGCCGATCACGTTCTGCGAGATCTTCCCGCCGGACGACTTCCCGCTGTACTTCTACCGCCGCCCCAAGGCCCCGGATCTGGAGATCCACACCGACGAGCTGGACTTCTTCGCGATCCGCGGGGCCCGCATCTTCTGGATCACCGGCACCGGCCTGAGCGAGGAGCCGAGCCGGTCCGCCACGCTTGCCGCCCTCAAGGCCCGCGACAAGTCCGGCATCACCGTCTTCGACCTCGACTGGCGGCCGATGTTCTGGCGCGACCCCGACGAGGCCCGCCCGTACTACCGCGAGGCGCTGAGCCACGCCACCGTCGCGGTCGGCAACCTCGACGAGTGCGAGATCGCCACCGGCGTGCGCGAACCGCAGGCCTGCGCCGACGCGCTGCTGGAGGCGGGCGTGGAGCTGGCCGTCGTCAAGCAGGGCCCCAAGGGCGTACTCGCCGTGCACCGCGACGGCACCCGGGCCGAGGTGCCGCCGGTGCCGGTCGAGGTCGTCAACGGCCTGGGCGCGGGCGACGCCTTCGGCGGCTCGCTCTGCCACGGTCTGCTCGCCGGCTGGGACCTGGAGAAGATCATGCGCCACGCCAACGCCGCCGGCGCCCTCGTCGCCTCCCGCCTCGCCTGCTCCTCCGCGATGCCGACCGAGACCGAGGTCGCGGACCTCCTCGCCGAGGCGCCGTCGCCGTCGCCGAGCACGAGCCACTGAAACGGAGCCTTCCTTGAACATCGGGATCCCCGACCTCACCACGGTCAGAGCCCGCGACCCCGAGGCCGTCGCCGAGGCGGCCGCCCGCCGGGTGCGCCGCCCGCTGATCGGCGACAGCGGCCGGCTGATGATCGTGGCCGCGGACCACCCGGCGCGCGGCGCCCTCGGGGTCGGCGACCGGCGCCTGGCCATGGCCAACCGCGCCGAGCTGCTGGAACGGCTGTGTGTCGCGCTGTCGAGGCCCGGCGTCGACGGGGTGCTCGCCACCGCCGACATCCTGGAGGACCTGCTCCTGCTCGGGGTGCTGGAGAACAAGGTCGTCATGGGGTCGATGAACCGCGGCGGACTCGCCGGGGCCTCCTTCGAGATGGACGACCGTTTCACCGGTCACCGCGCCGAGGACATCGCCCGGCTCCGCTTCGACGCGGGCAAGCTCCTGGTGCGTATCGACTACGACGACCCGGGCTCGCTCACCACCCTGGAGTCCACGGCCCGTGCCGTCGACGCCATGGCGGCACACCGGCTCCCCCTGTTCGTGGAGCCGTTCATCTCCCGGCGGGTCGACGGACGGGTCCGCAACGACCTGTCCGCCGACGCCGTCACCCGGTCCGTCGCCATCGCCTCGGGCCTGGGCGGCACCTCCGCCTACACCTGGCTGAAACTGCCCGTCACCGACGACCCGGACGACATGGCCGAGGTGCTGGAGACCTCCACGCTGCCCGTCGTCCTGCTCGGCGGCGAGGTGGGCGAGGACCAGGAGGGCGCCTACGAACGCTGGCGCAAGTCCCTGCGTCTGCCCACCGTCCAGGGCCTGGTCGTCGGGCGATCGCTGCTCTACCCGGCCGAGGGCAGCGTGGAACAGGCGGTGGACACGGCCGTCGGCCTGCTGTGATGCAAGAGGTACCTGCTGTGATTCAAGTGGCACCCGCTGTGATCCGAAAGGCACGCACACGATGACGTATCACCTTCCCGCGGGCAAGGCCCTCGGCGGCCCCTACATCGTCGACATTACGCCCGAGAAGGCCGGCTGGGGCCACTCCGGCCTGCGGATCCTGGAGCTGCCGCCGGGCGGCACGCACTCCTTCGAGACCGGCGACAGCGAGTGGATCGTCGTCCCCCTGAGCGGCGGCTGCACGGTCGCCGCGACGGACGACTTCGGCCAGGACACCTTCGAACTCCGGGGCCGCCAGGACGTGTTCAGCGGCGTCAGCGACTTCGCCTACGTGCCGCGCGACGCCCGCGCGACCGTGACGTCCGCCGCCGGGGGGCGGTTCGCGCTGACCGGCGCGCGCTGCGAGCGCCGGCTGCCCGCCCGCTA
This sequence comes from Streptomyces sp. NPDC041940, assembly GCF_055589465.1. Classification (NCBI taxonomy): domain Bacteria; kingdom Bacillati; phylum Actinomycetota; class Actinomycetes; order Kitasatosporales; family Streptomycetaceae; genus Streptomyces; species Streptomyces sp. NPDC041940. The sequence goes on along the minus strand of NZ_JBVJBP010000002.1, from coordinate 331,884 downwards.
CGGGCCGGCCTCCGACGTGCCCGTGGAGCTGCGGGGCACCGGCAACTGCTCCCGGCAGGTCAACAACTTCGGCGCGGCGGGCGTGTTCGAGTGCGACAAGCTCATCGCGGTCGAGGTGATCACGCCGGGCGGCAACTGGTCGTCGTTCCCGCCGCACAAGCACGACGAGCACCGGCCGGGCGAGGAGTCCGTGCTGGAGGAGATCTACTACTTCGAGTTCGCCGGACACGACGGCACGCCGGGCCTCGGCTACCAGCGGGTCTCGCCGTCCGGGCAGGGCGAGGGCACGGACGTGCTGGCCGAGGTCCGCGACGGCGACGTGGTCCTCATCCCGGACGGCTGGCACGGGCCCTCGATGGCCACGCCCGGCCACCACATGTACTACCTCAACGTCATGGCGGGCCCGGAGGCCGAGCGCGCCTGGCTGATCTGCGACCACCCCGACCACGCCTGGGTCCGCGACACCTGGCCGGACCAGCCGGTCGACCCCCGGCTCCCCCTCTACACCGCCCCGGAGACCTCCGCATGAACGCCCGCACCCGCCGACTGACGACCGCCCAGGCCCTGGTGCGGTTCCTGTCCGCCCAGTACACCGAGCGGGACGGCGTGCGGCGCCGGCTGATCGCCGGGACCTGGGGCATCTTCGGCCATGGCAACGTCGCCGGGGTCGGCCAGGCGCTCCTGGAGGCGGGCGAGGAGGTCATGCCGTTCCACCAGGGCCGCAACGAGCAGTCCATGGTGCACGCGGCGGTCGGCTACGCCCGGCAGCTGAACCGCCTGTCCGCGCAGGCGGTGACGACCTCGATCGGCCCGGGCGCCACCAACCTGGTCACGGGCGCGGCCCTGGCGACGATCAACCGGCTGCCGGTGCTGCTGCTGCCCGGCGACTACTTCGCCTCGCACGCCCCCGACCCGCTGCTCCAGCAGCTCGAACACCCCGTCGAGGCCGACGTGTCGGTCAACGACACGCTGCGCCCGGTGTCGCGGTACTTCGACCGGATCACCCGCCCCGAGGCGCTGATCCCCTCGGCGCTCCAGGCGATGCGCGTGCTGGCCGACCCGGCCGAGACCGGCGCCGTCACCCTCGCCCTGCCCCAGGACGTGCAGGCGGAGGCGTACGACTGGCCGGAGGAGTTCTTCGCCGAGCGCGTCTGGTACGTACGGCGTCCCGCGCCGGACCCGGTGGAGCTGGCGGCGGCCGTCGAGGCGATCCGCTCGGCCGAGCGGCCGCTGATCGTGGCGGGCGGCGGCGTCCACCACAGCGAGGCCGAGGAGGCCCTGAAGGCGTTCGTGGAGGCGACGGGCATCCCGGTCGCCTCGACCCAGGCCGGCAAGGGCTCGCTGCGCCACGACCACCCCGCCGACCTCGGCGGCATCGGCCACACCGGCACGGCGGTCAGCGACGACCTCGCCCGCACCGCCGACCTCGTGATCGGCGTGGGCACCCGCTACACCGACTTCACCACGGCCTCCGGCACGCTCTTCCAGAACCCGGACGTGCGGTTCCTCAACCTCAACATCACCGGCTTCGACGCGCACAAGCTGGCGGCCCGCACGCTGGTCTGCGACGCGAAGTCCGGCCTGGAGAGGCTGCTGGAGGCGCTCTCCGGCCACCGGGTGGGCCAGGCGTACGAGGCGGAGTACCGCTCCGGCAAGGACCGCTGGGACGAGGTCGTCGAGGCCGTCTACCGCGCCGACGACGAGAACGCCGTGCCGACCCAGACGCAGGTGCTCGGCGCACTGGACGCGACCGTGGGCGACGACGACGTGGTGATCAACGCCGCCGGTTCGCTCCCCGGGGACCTGCACAAGCTGTGGCGCTCCCGCGGCCCGCGCCAGTACCACCTGGAGTACGGCTACTCCTGCATGGGCTACGAGATCCCGGCCGGCATCGGCGTCCAGCAGGCCGCCCCGGGCACCCCGGTCTGGGCGCTGGTCGGCGACGGCACCTACCTGATGATGCCGACGGAGATCGTCACGGCCGTGCAGGAGGGCCTGCCGGTCAACATCGTCCTCATCCAGAACCACGGCTACGCCTCCATCGGCGGTCTGTCGCAGGAGACCGGCGGCGAGCGCTTCGGCACCGCCTACCGCTTCCGGGCCGCCGACGGCACCTTCACCGGCGCCCCGCTCCCCGTCGACCTGGCCGCCAACGCCGCCAGCCTCGGCATGGACGTGCTGCGCGCCAAGAGCGTGCGCGAGCTGCGCGAGGCGCTGGCCGCGGCCCGCGCCTCAGACCGGCCGACGTGCGTCTACGTCGAGACCGACCCGGCCCCGACCGCTCCCCCGGCCGAGGCCTGGTGGGACGTGCCGGTGGCCGAGACCGCCTCCCGCGAGGCCGCCGTAGAGGCCCGCGAGCGCTACGACCGCCAGGTCGCCGGACGCCGCCGCCACCTCTGAACTCCCCGCTGACATCAGGCTCCACGAAAGGCCCCGCACACGATGAACACCATCACCCACTGGATCGACGGCAAGCCCGTCGAAGGCACCTCCGGCCGCTTCGGCCCCGTCTACGACCCGGCCACCGGCGCCCAGGAGAAGCAGGTCGCCTTCGCGACCGTCGACGAGGTGGACGCCGCCGTCGCCTCCGCCAAGGCCGCCTTCGAGTCCTGGGGAGAGTCCTCGCTCGCCAAGCGCACGGCGATCCTGTTCAAGTACCGCGAGCTGCTGGACGCCCACCGCGACGAGATCGCCGAGCTGATCACCGCCGAGCACGGCAAGGTGCACTCCGACGCGCTCGGCGAGGTCGCGCGCGGCATGGAGATCGTCGAGCTCGCGTGCGGGATCTCCGTCCAGCTGAAGGGCGAGCTGTCCACCCAGGTCTCCTCCCGGGTCGACGTGGCCTCCATCCGCCAGCCGCTGGGTGTGGTCGCGGGCATCACGCCGTTCAACTTCCCGGCGATGGTGCCGATGTGGATGTTCCCGCTGGCCATCGCCTGCGGCAACACCTTCGTGCTGAAGCCGTCCGAGAAGGACCCGTCGGCCTCCTTCAGGCTCGCCGAACTCGCCTCCGAGGCCGGGCTGCCCGACGGCGTCCTGAACGTCGTGCAGGGCGACAAGGTCGCGGTGGACCGCATCCTGGAGCACCCGGACATCGAGGCGGTCTCCTTCGTCGGGTCGACCCCGATCGCCAAGTACATCCAGCTCAAGGCCGTCGAGCACGGCAAGCGCGTGCAGGCCCTGGGCGGCGCCAAGAACCACATGCTCGTCCTGCCCGACGCGGACCTGGACCTCGCCGCCGACCAGGCGATCAACGCGGCGTACGGTTCGGCGGGCGAGCGCTGCATGGCCGTGTCGGTCGTGGTCGCGGTCGGCGACATCGGTGACGAGCTGGTCGGCAGGATCGCCGAGCGGGCGAAGAGCCTGAAGATCGGCCCGGGCAACGACCCGGCGTCGGAGATGGGCCCGCTGATCACCCGCGAGCACCGCGACAAGGTGGCGTCGTACGTCTCCTCGGCCGCGGGGCAGGGCGCCGAGGTCGTCGTGGACGGCACGGGCTTCTCGGTCGACGGCCATGAGGACGGCTTCTTCCTCGGCGTCTCGCTGCTGGACCGGGTGCCGCTGACGGCGGACGCCTACCGGGACGAGATCTTCGGCCCGGTGCTGGCCGTGGTGCGCGCGGAGACGTACGAGGAGGCCATCAAGCTGATCAACGACTCCCGCTGGGGCAACGGCACCGCGATCTTCACCCGGGACGGCGGCGCCGCGCGCCGCTTCCAGCTGGAGGTCAAGGCGGGCATGGTCGGCGTCAACGTGCCGATCCCGGTCCCGGTCGGCTACCACTCCTTCGGCGGCTGGAAGGACTCGCTCTTCGGCGACCTGCACATCTACGGCAACGACGGCATCGCCTTCTACACCCAGGGCAAGGTCATCACCACCCGCTGGCCGGACCCGTCCGACGGCGGTATCAACCTCGGTTTCCCGAGCAACTCCTGACACCCGGAGGGGGGTTCATCCATGGCGAAGACCGGTGACCGGGCCCGCACCACGGCCGTCCCTGCGCTCAGCACACTGGACTTCGCCCTGGACCGGGGCAGTCCCGTGCCGCTGTACCACCAGCTCGCGCGGCAGCTGGAGGCCGCGATCGAGCACGGGGTCCTCATCCCGGGCAACCTCCTGGGCAACGAGGTCGACCTCTCCGTGCGCCTCGGACTGTCCCGCCCCACCGTCCGCCAGGCCATCCAGTCCCTCGTCGACAAGGGGCTGCTGGTCCGGCGGCGCGGCGTGGGCACCCAGGTGGTGCACAGCCAGGTCAAGCGCCCGCTGGAACTGAGCAGCCTCTACGACGACCTGGAGGCGGCCAAACAGGGGCCCACCACGGAGGTCATGCGCAACGAGGTCGTCCCGGCGTCCTGCGACGTCGCGGCCGCGCTCGGCGTCGCGGAGGGCAGCGAGGTCACGGCCCTGGAACGGCTGCGCCGCACACACGGCCAGCCGGTCGCCCTGCTGTGCAACTACCTGCCGACCGCCCTGCTGGACCTCGACAGCGCCCGCCTGGAGTCGACGGGCCTGTACCGGATGATGCGCTCGGCGGGCATCACCCTGCACAGCGCCCGCCAGACCGTCGGCGCCCGCGCCGCCACCGCGGAGGAGGCCGCCCGCCTGGACGAGCAGGAGGGCGCGGCGCTGCTCACCATGCGGCGCACGGCGTACGACGACACCGGGCGCCCGGTCGAGTACGGGACGCACATCTACCGGGCGTCGCGCTACACGTTCGACTTCCAGCTGCTGGTGAGGCCGTGAGGGGACCGGTCACCTCGTGCGCAGCATCCGGCTGAACGGCGTGTCCGGGCGGTCCAGGCGCTCGCCGTCCAGCGTGATGTCCACGGCCTCGTTGAAGAAGGCGACGCGCCCCTGGACCGCCGCCACCGCGGGCAGCGGGGCGGCGTAGCTCCAGAGGATGTTGGGCGGCACATCGCCCTCGCCGCGCCAGGACCAGTACTCGGCGGTGCCCTTGTAGGGGCATCCGGTGCTGTGGTCGGTGGCGTCGAACAGGTCGAGGCGGACGTCCTCGCGGGGCAGGTAGTACCGGGTGGGCAGGGAGGTCTCGAAGAGCAGGACGGGGTCCCGGGTGTCCGCGACGGCCTGTCCGTCGATCTCGACCCGGACATGGCGGCTGCTCGGCAGCGCGTCCACGCGTTTGTGCGGGTCACGGGGGTGGATGAAGATCTCCTCGTCCTCCTCGTACCAGTGGTCGAGGCCGGTGTCGGTGCGCAGGAACCACTCGAAGGCGATGTGGCCGGCGAGGTCGTCGGCGGGGAACGTCCAGGCCGCGTTGGAGCGCACCTCGCCGTCGAGTTCGAGGTCGTAGAAGATCCGGGAGCCGGTGTGCTTGCCGGTGGGCGGGTTCTTCGCCGGGCGGAGGAGGTCGGTGCGGACGTCCGCGTGCGGGAAGACGTACTGCGGCACCGGCAGCCGGGGCTCCCAGACGAGCACGGGGTGCCGGCTGTCGACGACGGTGACGTCGCCCTTGCGGCCGCGCACCCAGCGCTCGCTGGGTTCCCACAGGAGGCCTTCGGGGGTGGTCCTGATCGACGGGGCGGCGGTGTGGGCCGGGCGTGTGGTCATGGCCGGTGCTCCTCGGGGAGGTCCGGATGTCCGTTCCTCTCCACGGTCCCACGGTCTCGGCACGCGGGGTCGAGGCCGCCCCGGACTAAGCTAGAGGAACCGGACATCCGGCCGCGAGGCGCTCGTGATGGCAGGAGAGAGGCGAGGTCAGCATCCCAGGCAGCCGCAGCTGCCCGACCTGCACGTGCGCCTGCGTACCGAGCTGGACCGGATCGACGAGCAGTTGCGCGCCCTGCTGGACGCCATGGACCGGATGCAGGGCCTGCTGGGCGCGGTGGTGGCCATCAGCCGGGAGGTGGAGCTGACCGCGGTGCTGCACCGCATCGTGACCACCGCCATGGACCTGGTCGGCGCCCGCTACGGCGCGCTGGGCGTGCTCAACGCGTCCGGTGAGCGCCTGGAGGAGTTCATCACCGCCGGTCTGTCCGAGCGGGAACTCGACGACCTGGCCGACACCGACCTGCCGCGCGGTCTGGGCGTCCTCGGCCACTTGATCAGCCACCCCGAACCCCTGCGGCTCGACGACATCCCGGCCCATCCGTCCGCCGTCGGCTTCCCGCCCGGCCATCCGCGTCTGCGGACGCTGCTCGGAGTCGCCATCAGCGTCCGCGGCGAGATCTACGGCGATCTGTACCTGGCCGAGCGGCGTGACGGACAGCCCTTCGACGTCCATGACGAGAACGTCGTCACCGCCCTGGCCAGCGCCGCCGGGATCGCCATCGAGAACGTCCGTCTGTTCGAACAGGTGAGGGTCGGAGCCGAGCAGTTCCAGCGGCTTCTCCTGCCCGCGCTGCCCGACCTGCGGCCCTTCTCCGCCGCCGCCGTCTACCGGCCGGCCGCCGAGCCCAGCAAGCTCGGAGGGGACTGGTACGACGCGATCCCCCTGTCCGGCGACATCGTGGCGGTCGTCATCGGGGACGTGGTCGGCCACGATCTGAAGGCCGCTGCCGCCATGGCCTCCACCCGCAACATGCTGCGGGCCCTGCTGTTCGACCGGGGCAGTACGCCCGGCGCGCTCCTGGCCCGGCTCGACCGCACGCTCCAGGCCATCACGAGCAATCCCGTCACCACCACCGCTCTGGCCCGCATCGAACCGGAGGGACCGGGCTGGCGCATCCACTGGAGCACGGCGGGCCATGTCCCGCCCCTGCTGATCACCCCCGGCGGACAGGCGGAGTACCTGATCGCCGAGCCCGGACTGCCGCTCGGGGTCGACCTGGAGGAACCCCGCCCCGACCACACCCGGTTCCTCCCCCCGGACGCCACCGTCGTCTTCTTCACCGACGGGCTGATCGAGCATCCCGCCCACCCCATCGACGAGAGCCTGGACGAACTCGCCGTGCTCGCCACCGCCCACGCGCACCGGCCCCTGCCCGAGTTCGTGCGGGCGCTGGCCGACCACCACCCGAGCGACGGTCACGACGACATGGCCGTCCTCGCGCTGCGCACCCCGCCCGCCTGACCTGCCGTGGAGGTTCGGTTGGATCCGACGGATGATGGTCGGGGTGATGTCGATGCGGAGGTCTTTGATGACTGTCGCGCGGCATGCCGGGGCCCGGCGCTTCGGCGCGGCCGCCCTGGAGATCTGCGCCGTTGCCGCGCTGTACTGGGGCTCGGCCGAGATCGGACTGCTCCAGCAGCAGGTGCGTGACCAGGTCACCCCGATGTGGCCGCCGAGCGGTATCGCGCTGGCCAGCCTGCTGCTGCGCGGGCCGCGGGTCTGGCCGGGGATCGCTCTCGGGGCGTTCCTGGTCAACATCTCGCTGGGGCCGTCGTTCCTGGCCGTACTCGCGATCGCGGCGGGCAACACGCTCGCGCCTGTCTGCTCGTACGCCCTGCTCCGCCGTGCCGGGTTCCGCGGCGAGATGAACCGTCTGCGTGACGCCCTCGCGCTGATCTTTCTCGGCGCGTTCACCGGCATGCTGGTCAGCGCCACCGTGGGCACCGGGACGCTGGTCCTCACCGGGGTGCTGGACGCCGGCGAGTTCTGGGCGACGTGGTCGGTCTGGTGGACCGGCGACGCGGTGGGCGTCCTGGCGGTCACACCGGTCCTGCTGGTTCTCCGCTCGGCTCACCTGCCCCGGGGCGTCCCGCTGGCCCGATGGGTGGAGGGGATCCTGCTCGTGGCGGTCACGATCTGCGTCGGCTTCGTCGAGACCAGCACCACGCCGCTGCTGTTCCTCGGCTTCCCGCTGCTGATCTGGGCGGCCTTCCGCTTCGGGCTGGCCGGGGCCGCGCCCTGCGCCCTCGCCGTGTCGACCTTCGCGATCATCGCGGCCGCGCAGAACACCGGCCCGTTCGCCGGTCATGACCTCTTCACCAACATGATCACCCTGCAGGCGTTCAACGGCTCCGTCTCGCTGACCGCCCTCGTGCTCGGAGCGGCGGTCAACGAACGCGCCCAGACCGAGCGGGAGATCGCGCTGGCATGCGGACAGCTCGCCGAGATGGTCACGAAGATCGCCGCGAGCGACCGCCCTCCCGCGCTTCCCGCCGGTGAGGGTGACCGGGAAATGCGGGGCACGGCCCCGAAGTGACGAAGGGCGCGGTCCCCAAGCCCGTCCCGATGGCGCGCAGGGCTTGGCCGGAAGAGGTGGTGCCGGGGGCCCTGCCCGGGCTCGGCCAGGGACCGGTGGCCTCGCTGGTCGAGGCGCTGGGTGCGGTTCCCCGCCCCAAGCTGGGCTGGACGGACGTGGCCCGCTTCACCTCGCTCGGCACGCCCGCGCTCAACTACGGCTGGCTGAGCGGCTGACCACCCACGCGAGACAGCGGGCCGGGCGTCAGGGCCGGCCTGCACCGCGCAGGCCCCCGAGGGTGCGCAACTGCAGCCACAGCACCAACCGCTCGTCCGGGTCGTCCAGATCGACACCGAGGTGCTGCTGCGCCTGCCTGAGGCGGTACCGGCAGGTGTTGGGGTGCACGGCGAGCAGCCCGGCCGCCCGCGCGACGTCGCCCCCGGCGTCCAGCCAGCACACCAGGGTCCTGGCGTAGTCGGTGCCGTGCCCGGCGTCGTGCGCCAGGACCTCCCGCCAGGACCCGGCCGTCAACTCCCGCTGCCCGTCCATGAGTTCCCGCAGCCGCAGCAGGGTGACCCGGGCCCGCACCTGCGTCACGGCGGCGACGTCCTCCTCAGGGCCGAGCACCCGCAGCACCAGGTCGGCGTCGTCCCGCGAGCCGCGTACGGCCGCCGGCTCCGCCACCGCCTCGCCCAGCCCGGCCCGCACCCGGATCCGCAGCGCCTGGGCCGCGCGCCGCACGATGTCCTCGGCCAGGCGCCGGTGCCGCTCGTCGGGCCCGCCCGAGCCGCTCGGCTCCGCACCGGTCACCGGCAGCAGCGCGTACACGCGCCCGTCGACCAGCACGCACGCGTGCCGCCCGTACCGCGCCTCGCAGTGCAGCCGTACGAGGTCGAGCAGCCGCAGCGCGGTCTGTTCCTCGTCGGGCGTGGACACGGCGCCGTCGAGGGCGAAGGCCACGACCCGTACCGGGGTTCCCTCGGCGAGGCCGAGGCGGTGCGCGGCGCCCACCGGATCGGCGCTGCCGTCGAGGAGACGGCGCAGCAGGTCGCTCGTCAGCTGCCGGGACAGTTCCTCGCCGGCCCGCGCCCGCAGCAGGAGCAGGGCGGCCGTGGACGCGCCACGGGCGAGCGCCTCCTCGCCGTCGGGGGCGAGATGGCCGTCGTCGACGACCCACACCGACCCGAGCGTCTCGCCGCCCGCGCGGATCGCCACGGCGAGCCGGGGCAGCTCCTCGCCGTCCAGCGCGGGGAGGCGTACGGGACCGGGGGCGGCGAACAGGACGCGGTACTGCTCGCTGTTGTCGGGGCTGCTCGGCACCTGACGGCCCAGGATGCCCTGCCGCCGGGCCTCGTCGACGACCTGCCGGGGCAGGGTGGAATACGCCAGGATCCGCTGCCGGGCGTCCTCGACGGCGGTCGCCCCGCCCACCGCCGCGGCCACCGCGTTGGCCAGCGAGAACAGGTCCCCGAACGCCGCTCCGCTGTCTCCCGGTCCGGGCCGGGATCCGATCGCCGAGGCCAGCAGCAGATGGACGTGGTGCCAGGCGGCGTCCTCGTCGACGGCGAGCAGCGCGAGGCCGTGGGCCTTCGCCGCGGCCACCGCTTCGGGCTGCGAGGCCCCGCCCCGTACGACGAGTCCGGCCACCCCGGCCGCGGCGGCGTCGCGCGCCAGCGGCTCGATCCGGCCCGGCGGCAGCCCGACGGCCAGCACCAGGGCGCCGGGTGCGCTGCGCGGGAAGGGGTCCCCGTGGCCGCACAGCAGGACCTCGGAGACGGGCGTGGCGAGGCCGTCCGCCGGGGCGGCGAGCACACGGAGCAGGGGCTCGCCGAGGGTGCCGATCAGTTCCTCGAGGGTGCGGGCGTCCATGGGTGGTCGGGCTCCTGGGACGGTGGGGTACGGAGGGGGCGGCGGGATTCTGCCGGGCGATGATCCCGCTCGGCCTTGGCCGATCGCAACAGCGGCACGCGCCTTCATTGTGCCTGCCGACAACGGCCGCGGGGCCCCGGCGGCGGAGACTCACCGCATGACACCTGTGACGATCCCCGCCGCCGGGTCCGGGCCGGCGGAGGCACCCCGCACGGCCGGGGGAACGGCGCCCGGTGCCTGGGCGGGCATCGCCGACGCCGCGGCCCGCACCGCCGCGGTCACGGTCCGTACCGTGCACGACGTGGCCGGCATCCACGCCGTGGCCGGCTTCCTCGCCGACGTGTGGCAGACGCCCAGGGCCACCCCGCCGTACCCGGCCGAGGTGCTGCACAGCCTGGTGCACGCCGGCGGCGCGGTGCACGCCGCGTACGCCGCCGGGCCGTCGGGCGATCGGCTCGCCGGGGCGGCGGTGGCGGTGTTCGGTGCCCCCGCCGAGCGGGACGTGTACTCGTTCGTCGCGGCGGCGACCTCGGCGGGCCGGGGCGTGGGCTTCGCGGTCAAGCAGGCGCAGCGACTGTGGGCGCTGGAGCGGGGCGCCACCACCATGCGCTGGACCTTCGACCCGCTGGTCCGCCGCAACGCCCGCTTCAACCTCGTCAAGCTGGGCGCGGTCGGCAGCGAGTACCTGGTCGACTTCTACGGGCCGATGAACGACGGCGTGAACGACGGCGACGAGAGCGACCGGCTGACCGTCACGTGGGACCTGGCGACGGGGACCACGCGCACGGACGACCCCGGCGCGGACCGCTCGGCGGCCGACGTCGTGCACCGGGCACCGGACGACGGACCGCTCGCCGCGCGCGACGCGGACCGCCTGTGGTGCCGCGTGCCCGAGGACATCGTCGCGCTGCGCGCCGCCGACCCGGCCCTCGCGCTCGCCTGGCGGCACGCCGTACGCGGGGTGTTCACCGAGGCGTACGCCGAGGGCCTGCGCGCGACGGCCATGTCACGCGACGGCTGGTACCTGCTGACCGGTCCGTCGTGCGACAGCCCCGGCGAGCCTTCCCAGGAGTCGTCCGACGAGACGCCCCGCGAGACGTCCCACGAAAGGCAGCGATGAAGCTCGAACGCGTGGAACTGCTCCACGTCGCCATCCCGCTCGTCACCGCCTTCCGCACTTCCTTCGGGACGATGACCAGCAAGGACACCTTCCTGCTGCGCGTGGTGACCGACGAGGCCGAGGGCTGGTCGGAGTTCGCCGCCGACCCCGAGCCCCTGTACTGCTCGGAGTTCGTCGCCGGCGCCGAGATGGTCATCCGGGACTTCCTGCTCCCGCGCGTGGCCGCCCTCCCCGCGCCGACGACGGCGGCCGTCGCCCCCGCCCTGGCCTCCGTCAAGGGCCATGAGCTGGCCAAGGCGGCCCTGGAAACCGCCCTCCTGGACGCCGAACTCCGCTCCTACGGGATGTCCCTGGCGACGTTCCTCGGCTCGGTGCGCGAACGGGTGCCCGCGGGCGTCTCGGTCGGCATCAAGAACTCCGTTCCCGAACTGCTGGACGACGTCGAGCGCTACCTCGCCGAGGGCTACCTCCGCATCAAGCTGAAGATCGAGCAGGGCTGGGACGTGGAGCCGGTGCGCGCGGTACGCGAACGCTTCGGCGACGCACTCCCGCTCCAGGTCGACGCCAACACCGCCTACACGCTCGCGGACGCCGACCACCTGCGCGCACTCGACGACTTCGGGCTGCTGCTGATCGAGGAGCCGCTGGAGGAGAACAACCTCCACGCCCACGCCCGGCTCCAGCAGCGCCTGCGCACCCCGGTCTGCCTGGACGAGTCGATCCACTCGGCGCGTGACGCCGTGTCAGCGATCGCCATGGACGCCTGCCGGGTCGTCAACGTCAAACCGGCCCGCGTCGGCGGCTACCTCGAAGCCCGCCGCATCCACGACGTGTGCGCCGCCCACGGCGTGCCGGTGTGGTGCGGCGGCATGCTGGAGACCGGCATCGGCCGCGCCCCCAACCTGGCGCTGGCCGCCCTCCCGGGCTGCACCCTCACCGGCGACACCTCGGCCTCCCGCCGTTACTTCGCCGAGGACATCACGGAACCCTTCACCCTCCACGACGGCCACCTCCCCGTACCCACGTCCCCCGGCATCGGCATCACCCCCCTCAAGGACGCCCTCGCACGCTTCACGACGTCGAGGCGGGAGCTTTACTCGGCGCGGCGGTGACGTCGTGCGCGCACGAGGCCGATATCCGCTGCACGGCGCGATTTCCGCGCACGACACGCCAGCAACCGTGTGACAGAGCGTCATCCGGATCCCCCGAGCGGTCGGGCCGCCTCACCAAGTGCCTTTCGTTTCAGTCTTTCTGATGGGACATCACTAGAGCGACCCCGAACCTTCGAACACCCGATCGGCCCCTTTTCGTCGTCCCTGGAAAATCCCTGAGGTGGCGACAGGAATAGGCATGCGTATGTTCATTCATGGTCGGCCGCTCAGCTGACACCCATGAGATATGGAGAAACGGAATGCCTGTGAGAAAGAACGGAATGCGCACGCGTACCGTTGTCGCGATCGCGTTGTCGGTGGGCATCACTGTCCTTGCTGCAGCCGGCGTGAACTACGCCTCGGCCTCCAGTCCGGCCCCGAAGGCCGCCCTGTCGGTCCAGCAGGCCGCTGCGTCCGCTCCCCTGGGGGGCGACGGCCAGACCCACTTCGACCGCGGGAACGAGGACGGCGGACGAGTCCACGTCAACGAGCGAATGTACTCGGCCGAGCCGGGTGTGTGCACCGCTGTGATCAGCAGCCCCGCGACCAGCTTCAACGTCCGAAACGAGAGCGACAGGACCGTCGAATTCTTCCTCGGCATCACCTGCGACAACGGCTCCGCGATTGCCACCATCGGGCCTCGGAACTCCAGCAGCGCAATCCCCGGCACGACGGTGTTCGACGGGGCCGTGGTGCCCTTCGCGCTGGTCGGCAGCTTCCGGGCGATCGACAAGCACCACTGACCCCACACGGATCAGGGACAGCGACGCGCCTTCCTGTACGGCACTTGGCACCGGCCCGCCATGATCGGGCCGGGCCCGTGCGGGTCGGGGTGGACGATCGAGGAGTGCTCATGTCAGGACAGTTCGAAGCGACCATCGAGATCGACCGGCCGGCCGAAGCGGTCTTCGACTACCTCGCCGACGGACGCAACGATCCGCGGTTCAGCCCCCGCGTGCTCAGGATCGAGCGGGTTCCCGATGCCCCGACCACCGTGGGAACGGTCTTCCGCAGCACGGTCAAGGACGCCGGGATGAAAACAGCCAGGGAGTTCCGCATCACCGAGCTCGAGGCTCCGGTGAGGATCCGGTGGGCCGAGGTGTCGAAGAACAGTGTGACGGCCGACGAAGGCGGCTACGACCTGGAGCCTCTGGCCGGCGGCCGGACCCGGGTCCGCATCTTCAACGTGCTGGAGGGCCACGGCCTCGGCAAGCTCCTCGTCGGCCTGGCACTCACCGCTGCCCGCAAGGACGCCGCCGCCTTCGGCGCCCGGATCAAGGCGGCAGTCGAAGCGGAGACGTGACCGGGCGGGCCCGAAGCCGGCCCCGGCTCGGTGCTGGTGTCCGTTCCCGAGGAGCTCGCGGCTGAATGACGAAGGGCCGGTTTCGGATGGCTCCGAAACCGGCCCTCATTCGCGACTCTCAAAAGTCGGGACGACAGGATTTGAACCTGCGACCCCTTGACCCCCAGTCAAGTGCGCTACCAAGCTGCGCCACGTCCCGATGCGCGCCCACTCGCGGTGAAACCGCGTGATCGCGCGAACAGCACCTTACCCCACACCCCTGGCCGCGCCGAAAACGGCCCGGGCGGGACAATCGGCGTATGGGCAGCACAGGCAGCAAGGGAAGCGCGGACCACACGGGAAACACACCCGCGGACCGGGCGGGCGACGCCCGGGACCGCGACAGCGAGGGGCGGGCACGCAACGCCCGGCCCCGGGACGGTCTCGGGCGGCCCCTGCCGTACGGCACGGACGGCGTGCCCCGGCAGCCCGAGGGCGTGGTCCGCACGCCGGAGGCGACTGTCGCCGAGGCGCAGCGGCTGCTGGACGAGGGGAAGCCGTTCCACGCGCACGAGGTCTTCGAGGACGCCTGGAAGTCGGGCCCCGACGAGGAGCGGGAACTGTGGCGCGGTCTCGCCCAGCTCGCCGTCGGCCTCACCCACGCCGCCCGCGGCAACCTCACGGGCGGGGCACGGCTGCTGCGACGCGGTGCGGGCGCGACCGAGACCTGGGCCTCCGGATCCGGGCAGCCGCTGCCGCACGGCATCGACCTGGCGGGCATCGCCACCTGGGCCCGGGAACTGGCCCAGGACGTGGAACGGGACGGCCGCGCCGTGGACGCGGGGGCACGGGCGCCTCGGCTCCGGGGAGCGGGCGCGGGGCCCTGAGCAGATCCCTGAGCAGGGGCGCGGGGGCTGAGCCGGTGCGGGCGCTGTCAGTGGTGTGCGGCAGACTCGGGGTGTGCGAAAGATTCATGTCATCGGTATCGGCGCGGGCGACCCCGAGCAACTGACCCTGCAGGCGGTCAGGGCGCTGCGGAGCACGGACGTGTTCTTCATCCTGGAGAAGGGCGAGGTGAAGGCGGACCTCACCCGGCTGCGCCGGGACATGCTCGACACGCACCTGCCGCAGGGGACGTATCGCGTCGTCGAGGCGCGTGATCCGGAGCGGGACCGGGCCGCCGACGGCGCGGCCTACTCCCCCGCCGTCGGGGACTGGCGCAGCGCCCGCGCCGACATCTACGAGCGGCTGATCGCGGAGGAACTCGGCGAGGAGGAGACCGGCGCGTTCCTGGTGTGGGGAGACCCTTCGCTGTACGACAGCACGCTGGGGATCCTGGAGGAGGTGCTGGAGCGGGCGGCGGTGGCGTTCGAGTACGAGGTCGTCCCCGGCGTCAGCAGCGTCTCGGCGCTCGTCGCCCGGCACCGGACGGGGCTGAACCGCATCGCCCGGCCCGTGCAGATCACCACCGGGCGGCGGCTCGCGGAGGGCTTCCCGGAGGGCGTGGACGACGTGGTGGTGATGCTCGACGCCCACCAGACCTTCCGGCAGTACGCGCGGGAGGACGTCGACATCTACTGGGGCGCCTATATCGGCACGCCGGACGAGATCCTGGTCTCCGGCCCGATCGCCGAGGCCGCGCCCCGTATCGAGCGGTTGCGTGCCGAGGCCCGTGAGCGCAAGGGCTGGATCATGGACACGTATCTGCTGCGCAGGCACCCCCGCGACTGACAGGGCTATCGTCCGGACATGGAGTCCGTGCGTGCCGTACTGATCGACATCGACGGGGTGCTCACCGTGTCGTGGCGGCCCCTGCCCGGGGCCGTGGAGGCGTTGCGGGAGATCCGGGGAGCCGGGCTCGCCGTCCTGCTGGTCACGAACACGACCTCCCGTACGCGGGCTTCGATCGCCGGGGCGCTGGCGGACGCGGGGTTCCCGGTGTCCGCCGAGGACATCCTGACCGCCCCCGCGGCCACGGCCGCCCATCTCGCCGAGCACTGTCCCGGCGCTCGGTGCGCCCTGCTGAACAGCGGCGACATCGAGGAGGATCTCGACGGTGTGACTCTCGTGGACGCGGCGGACACCGGGACCGTGCCGGATGTCGTGCTCGTGGGAGGGGCGGGTCCCGAGTTCGGCTGGGCGGCGCTCGACCGGGCCTTCGGGCAGTTGCAGCATGGGGCCCGACTGGTGGCGATGCACCGCAATCTGTACTGGTATACGGACGAGGGGCTGCGACTGGACGCCGGTGCGTTCCTGGCCGGTCTCGAGCAGGCCGCCCGGGTGGAGGCCGAGATCACCGGCAAGCCGGCGCGGGCGTTCTTCGAGGCGGCGCTCGCCCGGGTGGGCGCCCTTGCGGGCGAGGCCGTGATGGTGGGCGACGACGTCGAGTCCGACGTGCTCGCGGCGCAGCGGGCCGGTGTCACCGGGGTCCTCGTGCGGACCGGCAAGTTCCAGCCGGAGGCGCTCCGGGCCGCCGACGGCACGCCCGACCACGTGATCGACTCCTTCGCGGACCTTCCGGCGCTGTTGCGGAGTCACGCCCGGCGGTAGTGCGCCCGTCAGCGCAGCAGGAGCTGCAGTCCGCCCACGATCGTCGCCGCGATGACCAACTGCTCGAACAGCCGCTGGTTGATCTTGTGCACCGCCCACTTGCCGAAGAGCGCGCCGGGCACGACGAACACCACGAGCGCCAGGTCGAGGAGCAGGGAGCGGCCGTCGATCAGGCCGAGGCCGGCGCTGAAGGGCAGCTTGGAGACGTTGACGATCAGGAAGAAGAACGCCGACGTGCCGAGGAATCCGAGCTTGCGGAAGCCCGCGGAGAGCAGGTACATCGACATCACCGGGCCGCCCGCGTTGGCGACCATGGTGGTGAAGCCGCCGAGCACGCCGTAGGAGCGGGCCTTGAGCCGGCCCGCCCGGCTGGTGAGCGAGTCCGGCTGCTCCTCCGCGTCCGCCGTACGCCGGCGCCACACGGTCACGGCCGCCATCAGCAGCAGGATCGCGCCGATCGAGGTCCGTACGATCGCGTCGTCGGCCCACATCAGGAACACCGTGCCGACGACGACGCCCGCGGCGACCGCCGGGAACAGCCGCCACAGGGTGGGCCAGTGGGCGTGCCGCCGGTAGGTGGCGACGGCCAGCAGGTCTCCGGCGATCAGGACCGGTAGCAGGACGCCGGTGGAGGCGCGGGCGGGCAGCACCGCGGCGAAGATGGCGAGGCTGACCGTGTTGGCCCCGCTCACGGCGGTCTTCGAGAAACCGACGAGGAGGGCCGCGAAGGCGAGTGCGGCGAACTCCCAGCCGGTGATGTTCCAGAGCGTCATCGTGTCCATGCGAACACTGATGCTATGTGCAACGACCGAGGCGCCGCAGTGCCGTCTCGCCTGGTGGCCCGGGGGTGGCGGTCTACCCCCGTTCGACCAGAAGCGCACTTCCCTGTCCGACCCCCACACACATCGTCGCCAGCCCCCGGCCCGCCCCCGTCCGCCGCATGCGGTGGAGCAGCGTCGTCAGGATCCGGGCGCCCGAGCAGCCCAGGGGGTGGCCGAGGGCGATGGCGCCGCCGCTCGGGTTGACCAGGTCGGGGTCGATGCCGAGCTGGTCGACGCAGGCCAGGGCCTGGGCCGCGAAGGCCTCGTTGAACTCGGCCTCCTCCAGGTCACCGACGCTCCAGCCGGCGCGGGCCAGGGCCTTGCGGGTGGCGGGGACCGGTCCGATGCCCATGACGTCGGGGTGGACACCGGCGGAGGCGCCGGCGACGTAGCGGCCCAGGGACTGGAGGCCCAGTTCGTTCAGGGCCTCCTCGCTGACCAGGAGGAGGCCGGCGGCGCCGTCGTTCATCGGGGAGGCGTTGCCCGCGGTGACCGTGCCGCCGTCCCGGAAGACGGGCTTCAGCCGGGACAGTTTCTCGTACGAGGTGTCCTCGCGGACGCACTCGTCGGTGTCGACGACCACACCGTCGGGGCGGGTCACGGGCAGGAGTTCGTCGTCGAAGTGGCCGTTCTTGCGGGCGAGGGCGGCCCGTTGGTGGCTGCGCAGGGCGAAGTCGTCCTGGCGTTCGCGCCCGATGCCGTAGCGCGTGGCGACCTCCTCCGCCGTCTCGCCCATGGACAGCAGGCCGTGCAGGTCCCGCATCGCGGGGTTGACCAGGCGCCAGCCGAGGCGGGTGTCGACGGTCTCGACGCGGTGGGGCAGGGCCTCGTCGGGGCGGGGCAGGACGAAGGGGGCGCGGCTCATCGACTCCGAGCCGCCCGCGATCACGATGTCGGCCTCGCCGGCGGCGATGGTGCGGGCCGCCGTGGTCACGGCCTCCAGGCCCGACGCGCAGAGCCGGTTGACCGTGGCCCCGGGGACGGACTCGGGCAGGCCTGCGAGCAGGGCGGCCATGCGGGCGACGTTGCGGTTGTCCTCGCCGGCCTGGTTGGCGGCGCCCCAGTAGACGTCGTCGACGCGGGCCGGGTCCAGCGCGGGCACGTCGCCGGCCAGGGCACGGACCACGGTCGCGGCGAGGTCGTCGGGCCGCACCGGGGAGAGGGCTCCCCTGAGCTTGCCGATGGGGGTGCGGCGGGCGGCCGCGAAGTGGACGGGACGCACGAGAGGACTCCTCACACACCGCACATTAATTAGCACTGCTAGTTTCGGACTATAGCCCCTCGGCCGGCCGGCGTCACGGGTCGCGTTTGCGCCAGTGCGCCCGGGGCACCCGCGCGCTCATGGAGTGGTTGTGGAGCGCCGCCTGCGTGGACGAGGACCCCGAGTTGTTCTTTCCCGTGGGCACGGCGGGCCCGGCCCTGCGGGACGTCGCGGCCGCGAAGCGGATCTGCGCGCGCTGCCCGGTGACCGACCAGTGCCTGGGCTTCGCGCTGAGCAGCGGCCAGGCCTCGGGCGTGTGGGGCGGGACCTGCGAGCAGGAGCGCGACGCACTGCTCCGGACGACGAAGAACGACGCGAGAAGGAGAAGCGCCCTATGACGGCCGTGAGGAGCACACTGCCCGACGAGGCCCGCCGGGTCTCCTGCGAGGCACTCCAGGACACCCTGGTCGATCTGCTCGGACTCTCGCTGGTCGGGAAGCAGGCCCATTGGAACATCGTCGGACCGCGCTTCCGGTCCATCCACCTCCAGCTCGACGAGGTGGTGACGGCCGCGCGGAACTTCGCCGACACGGTCGCGGAACGGTCCGCGGCGCTCGGTGTGCCGCCGGACGGACGGCCGGAGACCATCGCCAAGACGTTCACGCTGCCCGGCCCCAAGGAGGGCTGGGTGCGTGACTCGGACGCCGTGCAGGTGCTGGTGGAGTCCCTCAATGACGCCGTCGGCCGGCTGCGCGAGCGCATCGACGCGACCGAGAAGGCGGACCTGGTCACGCAGGACCTGCTGATCAGCATCACCGCGGAGCTGGAGAAGCAGCGGTGGATGTTCGACGCCGAGAACGTCCCCCACGAGGGCTGACCGGCGCGCACGTACGTACGGAAGGGGCACCCGATGACCGACGCCCTCGAACTCGACGCGCTGTGGGAGGACTTCCACCGCGTGGTGAACATGACCTCGCAGGAACTCGCCGCCTGGTTGCGGATGCGCGACGCCGACGAGAACGCGGAGCCGCTGCCCGACCAGGCGGGGAGCGAGACCGGACAGCACGTCCTGGCGATCCTCCAGAAACGGCGCACCGACCTGACCGAGGACGACCTGCGGGTGATGCGGAACGTCGTGGACAGGGTCACCTCCCAGGTGGACCTGGAGAACGAGCCGCTGCCGGAGGTGACGGCCGAGGACACACGCCGTCGGCACCGGCTGATGACCGTCGGCCACGACCCGCTGAAGGCGTAGCGGTGAGCCGCGAGCAGCGGGGGGGGGGGGGGGGGGGGGGGGGGGGGGGGGGGGGTGGGAGCGGAAACAAACCCCCACCCCCCCGGACTCGTTCGGCGCTTGGT
>NZ_JBVJBP010000002.1:177396-312437 GCF_055589465.1 Streptomyces sp. NPDC041940 | reverse complement strand
GAGGGGAACACCTTCTGTGGGCATGGGTGGGGGACTGGCGACGAAGACCGGGGGAGGGGGGGGGGGGGGGCCGGGAGAGGGGGGGGCCCTCCGCGGGGGGGGGGGCCCCCCCGCTGCTCAGCCCAGCAACCACCCCCCGTCCACGGTCAGTTCGACCGCGTTGACCGAGCGGTTGCGCAGCAGGAATTCGACGGCGTCCACCACGTCCGCCATCGTGGCGAGGCGGCCCGTGGGCGTCTCGGTACGCAGTGTGGTGAGTACCTTCTCCGGCTTGGCCTGCCAGTAGGGGCTGTCGCCGACGACACCGGGATGCACGGCGTTGACCCGGACGGGAGCGAGTTCGACGGCGAGGGAGTTCATCAGGCCGCGCACGCCCGCGTTGACGGTCGCCACCGTCGTCGCGCCCGGATAGGGGCGTTCCTTGGCCTGTCCGCCGAACAGCACGATGGCGCTGTCGTCGTGCAGTCGGGTGCGCAGCGTGTGCACGACCTCGGTGTAGCCGACGAGCTTGAGGGTGACCAGACGCAGCGCGGCGTCGATGTCGTACTCGGTCACCTTGTTGTCGTCCCGGGAGACACCCGCGATCACCAGATGGTCGACGCGCCCCATTCCGGCCAGCGCCGCCGCTACCTCCAGCGGTCGCGACAGGTCGAGGGCGAGGCCCCGGGCGCCGAACTCCTTGGCGAGCGTGTCGGCCCGGTGGGCGTCGCGGCCGGTCAGGACCACGTCGTCCCCGCACTCGGCCCGGGTCCGGGCGAACTCGAGACCGATCCCCGAGGTGCCTCCGACGACAAGGACACTGCTCATGACTCCTCCTCAAGCGCCTGGCGCAGGTAGTCCCAGTCCCGCGTGAACCGGTAGGAGTGCCGTGACGGCGGCTGCGGCGCCTGTGTCTCCAGCCACCGCAGGGGCCCCTGCCCGGCGTTGACGAACCCATGCACGCAACCGGCGCCCGCCCAGGCGAGGTCGCCGGGTTCCAGCCGGTACCGCTCGCCGTCGAGGGTGGCCTCCGCCACGCCCTCCAGGATCAGATAGGTCTCCTCGAAGGGGTGGTCGTGCGTGCCGATGACGCCGTCGGACGCGTACCGCACCATGAACATCGTCGAGGCGACCGCGCCCAGGTCGCCGTCGACCATCATCTTCACGGTGATGCCGCTGTAGACCAGCAGCGCGGTGCGCATGCTCGCCGTGGCGGCCAGCAGGTCCTGGGACTGTTTGCCGGGATCCATCTGGTCGGGCTCGAAGTGCCCGAAGGTCCGGGTGCGCGGGTCGCGGACGTCGATCCGGACCGGGTCGCGGGCGGGCAGCTCCCGCACCGCCTGGGTGTCGTGCCCGTAGCGCGCCCGCGGCACGGGGGCCAGCATGTCCGCCCAGCGCCCGCCGGTGTTCCCGGCACCACGCCAGGCGTGCGGGACGCCGGTCGGCAGGAGGCCGTAGTCGCCCTCCTCCAGGAGGTACGACCCCTCGGGCACGTCGAGGATCACCGCCCCGTCCAGGACGTGGAAGGTCTCCTCGTACGAGTGCACATGGGCGGGCACGCGGCCGTCCGGCCGCAGTTCACAGAGGCCGAAGCCGGTGTGCACACTGCCGTCGTCCTCGCCGACCAGCGTCCGCCGCCGGTGGCCGTGGCCGTCGTACGGCGGATCGGGCCGGCCGGCGGCGCGGCGCACCAGGTGGTTCGTCATGCGGTGGCCCTCTCCCCCTTCGCCTTCGCCTCCTTCGCCGCGAGGAGCCGGTCGCGGGACTCCTCGACTAGCCGGCGGGCCCGCCCGGTGTCGGCGAGCAGCCTTCCGTCGCGCTTGTGGACCACACCGTCGACCAGGACGGTGTCCACGTTGGACACGTCCGCGCACAGGGTCACCGCGGCTGCCGCGTCGTGCACGGGGGCGACGTTCGGCGCGGTGGCGTCGATCGCGACGATGTCGGCGCGCTTGCCCGGCGTCAGGGAGCCGGTGCGGTCCTCGAGACCTGCGACATGGGCGCCGTTGACGGTGGCGAGCTCCAGCATCCGGCGCGCTGTCAGCATGGTGCCGGGCACCGGCATGTTGGCCTGCCAGCAGTCGGCGTTGACACGGGCGCGTTCGGCGCCGAAGGCGGCGCGGATCTGGGTGAACATGTCGCCGGGCACGGTGGTGACGACGTCGATGCTGAGCGAGGGCCGCAGTCCGTGCTCGATCGCCTGCATCACGGGCGGCCAGCCGTGCCCCATCTGGAGCTCCACCTGCGGCGCGACCGACACCGTGCCGCCGCTGTCGGCGACCATCCGCCACTCCTCCTCGCTGAGGTAGCAGCAGTGGACGTAGGTGGTGTCCGGGCCGAGGAGCCCCATGCCGTGGAGCTGCTTGACCATGCCGAAGCGGCCGGCGAGACGCCCCATGGCGACGTGCACGGTGATCGGGATGCCCAGTTCACGCGCCAGGGCCCACTCGGCGGCGACGACGTCGTTGACGCAGAAGCCGGGTCCGCGGGTGGCGAGGCCCATGGTCAGCAGGCCGTCGTCGGAGGCGAAGTAGGCCGACCGGATCCTGCGTACGTCGTCGGCCGGGATCGCGATCTTGCTCTCGAACCAGTACTCGGCGAGGGAGGTGTTGGCGCTGCCGTAGGCGTACTGCGCCCGGATGCCGGCTTCCCTCAGGCCCTGGATCGCGGCGTCCGGGTGCTCGGGGGTGTTGTTGATGTGCGACCAGTCGACGAGCGTGGTGATGCCGGCGTTGAGGCATTCGAGCGCGCCGGCGAGGTTGCCGGCGTAGACGTCCTCGGGGGTGTAGAGGGGTGCGAAGCTGTCGAGGACGTCGACGAAGTAGTCGTCGAGGGTGGCGTCGGGGGCGACGCCCCGGATCGGGGTCTCCCAGGTGTGGCGGTGGGTGTCGACGAAGCCGGGGATGACGATGCGGCCGGTCATGTCGAGGACCTCGGCGTCGGCGCTGATCTCGGGCCGTACGGCGGCGATCCTTCCGTCTTCGACGAGGACGTCACCCCTCGGCAGGTCCCCGACCGCGGGGTCCATCGATATGACATGCCCGGCGCGAAGGAGTGTCCGATCAGTCATCGCGGTTCCTTCCATGGGGTGTTCAGTACGCGGCGAGGCTCCGGACCGCCGCCACGACCTTCTCTGCGGTGGGGATGACCCGCTCCTCCAGCGCGTCCGCGAACGGCAGCGGGACGCACTCCCCCGTCACCCGCCGCACGGGCGCGTCCAGCAGGCCGAAGCCCTCGTCGGCGACGACCGAGACGACGGTGGCGCCCCAGCCGCCCTGGTACGGGTTCTCCTCGACGGTGACGAGCCGCGAGGTCCTGCCCAGTGAGGCGAGGACGGTCGTGGTGTCCAGCGGGACCAGCGAGCGCAGGTCGATCACCTCCGCCTCGATCCCCTCCCCCGACAGCACGTCGGCGGCACGCAGGGCCAAGGGCACCATGGAGGCCAGCGCGACGAGCGTGACGTCCGTGCCCTCGCGCACGACGGCGGCCCGCCCCAGCTCGACGAGGTGACCGGGCGGCGGCGGGGCGCCCTTGGTGGCCAGGAGGGCCTTGTGCTCGAAGAAGACCACGGGGTCGTCGCTGCGGATCGCCGCCGCCAGCATGCCGATGACGTCGGCGGGCGTCGCCGGTGCCGCGATCTTCAGGCCGGGGACGGTCAGTGCCCAGTTCTCGGTGGCCTGGGAGTGCTGGGCGCCGAAGCCGAGTCCGCCGCCGTTGGCGGTGCGCACGACGAGCGGCACGGTCACCTGGCCGCCGGTCATGTAGCGGACCTTGGGGATCTCGTTGGCGAGGTGGTCCCAGCAGCAGGCCAGGAAGTCGGAGAACATGATCTCGGCCACGGGCCGCATCCCGGTCAGGGCGGCGCCCATCGCGGCGCCCACGATGGCCTGTTCGGAGATGGGCGTGTCCCACACCCGCCCGGGTCCGAACTCCTCGCGCAGCCCCACGGTCGTCTTGAACACACCGCCGGCCGCGCCGATGTCCTCCCCGAGGCACACCACCGAGGCGTCCCGGCGCATCTCGCGTGCGATGCCCTCGGCGACGGCGTCCCGGTAGGTGATCACGTCCGCCATGCGGCACCTCCGTCGGCCCACACGTCGGTCAGTGCCTCCCGCGGGTCGGGCGGCGGCGCGGCCTTCGCCGCCTCGACGGCCCGTTCCACGACGTCCTGGGCCCGCTCGTCGGCCTCGGCGACCGCCTCCGCCCCGATGCCCAGCTCGGCGAGCCGCCCCCGGGCGAGGTCCAACGGGTCGTGCTTCAGCCAGCGTTCGACCTCCTCGGCCGGGCGGTAGGTCGCGGGGTCGGCGCGGCTGTGCCCGAAGTGCCGGTAGGTCTCGGCCTCCAGCACGGCGGGCCCGTCTCCCGCACGGGCCCGCGCCGCGAGCCGCCCCACCGCCTCCGCCACGGCCACCACGTCGTTGCCGTCGACCACCTCGCCCGGGATGCCGTACGCGGGCGCCCGGTCTGCGGCGGGCCGGGGCACCGCCGTGACGTCGGCGATGGGTGTGTACTCCATGTACAGGTTGTTCTCGCACACGAACAGCACGGGCAGTTTCCACACGGCGGCCAGATTGAGCGACTCGTGGAAGGCGCCGATGTTGGTGGCGCCGTCGCCGAAGAAGGCGACCGCGAGCTGCTCGGTCCCCCGCAGCCGGGCCGACCAGGCCGCCCCGACCGCCATGGGGAGGTGGGATCCGACGATGGCGTACGAGCCGAGCATGCCGGTGGCGGCCTTGGTCAGGTGCATGGAGCCGCCCTTGGCCTTGCACAGCCCGGTCGCCCGGCTCATCAGCTCGGCCAGGCACTCCTCGGGCGTGGCGCCCCGGGCGAGGGCATGGTGGTGGCCTCTATAGGTGGCGAACACATAGTCGTCGGGGCGCAGGGCGGCACTCGCGCCCACGGCGATCGCCTCCTGCCCGGCGGCGAGGTGGGTGGTGCCCTTCACCAGGCCTTGCAGGAAGAGGTCGTGGGCGGCCTTCTCCGTACGGCGGATGACGGCCATCCGCTCGTAGGCGTCGAGGAGGGCGGCCGGTTCCATCACTGCGACCCGGTGTTCAGATGCGACTGCGCCTCGCGACGGGTGTTCAGCTCGCCGCCCACGGTCCAGTACTTGCGCCCGGCCACCAGCAGTTCCTCGGCGGGGAACTTGGTGATGACCTCGCAGCCGTCGGCGGTGACGACCAGTTCCTCCTCGATGCGGGCGGCGGACCAGCCGTCGGCGGCCGGCCAGTAGGTCTCCAGGGCGAACACCATGCCCTCCTCCAGGACTTCGGGGTGGTCGAGGGAGACCAGGCGGCTGAAGATCGGCTTCTCCCAGATCGACAGGCCGACGCCGTGGCCGTACTGGAGCGCGAAGGCGGCGGTCTCGTCGGCGAAGCCGAACTCCTCGGCGCGCGGCCAGACCTGGACGATGTCGGCGGTGGTGGCCCCGGGCCGGACCAGGGCGATCGCCTGGTCCATGTACTCCCGGCAGCGCACGTACGCGTCCCGCTGCGCGCGGGAGGCGCTGCCCACGGCGAAGGTGCGGTAGTAGCAGGTGCGGTAGCCGAGGTGGCTGTGCAGGATGTCGAAGAAGGCCGGATCGCCCGGGCGGATCAGACGGTCGCTGTAGACGTGCGGGTGCGGTGAACAGCGCTCGCCCGAGATGGCGTTGACGCCCTCGACGTACTCGCTGCCGAGGTCGTACAGGACCTTGCTGACGACCCCGACGCACTCGTTCTCGCGGACGCCCGGGCGCAGGTAGCCGTACAGCTCCTCGTAGGCGGCGTCGACCATGGCGCAGGCCTGGGTGAGCAGGGCGATCTCGTCGCCGGTCTTGATCCGGCGGGCCTCCAGGAAGACCTGCTGTCCGTCGACGACGTCGATGCCCTCGGCGCGCAGGGCGGCCAGGACCGGCATCTCGGCGACGTCGACGCCGAGCGGTTCGTTCGCGAGCCCGTGCTCGCGCAGCTCTCCGGCGATCTTGGCGGCCACGTCCTCGGCGATCCCGGCGTCCGGGTGGAAGGCACCGCGCAGGGTGGAGATGCCGGCGCGGGCGCCGGTGGGCGGGCCGCCCTTGCCGTCGCTGTGGTCAAGCCACGGGTTGTACAGCTGGTGGTGGCGGGCGGCGGAGCCGAAGTCCCAGACGACCGGTTCGCCGTCGCGCACCAGCAGGGCGAAGCGGATCAGCTTGTCCATCGCCCAGGTTCCGATGTGGGTGGCCGTCATGTAGCGGATGTTGGCGAAGTCGAAGCTGAGCACCGCGCCCAGCCGGGACCGGTTCAGGGACTCGTGCAGCCGGGCCAGCCGCTGCCCGCGCAGCCGGTCCAGGTCGATGCGCTCTTCCCAGTCGACGGCGTTGGGGCCGTATGTGCGGATCGCCATGGCGACCACCCCCACTTCGGAGTGAACGCCCGGGTGCCAGGGGTGTCAAGTGTCACTGAACATCGCCGGACACGAACCAGACGCCCACAGCGGGTACCTCTCCATCGTTGCGGTAACGGTGGGGAGTCGTCGACTCGAAGCAGACGGCGTCGCCCGGGCGCACCGTGTACTCGTCGAAACCGAGGGTGAGGATCAGCTCGCCGGAGGCCAGATAGCCGTACTCGGCGCCCCCGTGCCGCATCAGTCCGCCGGAGCCTGCCGAGGAGCCGCCGGGCCGGTAGGTCACCAGCAGGAAGTCGACGTCCGCGCCCGGCACCCGCCCGAGGCGCTCCCACACGACCCCCGAGTCCAGCTCCAGCGTCTCGCGCCGGCCCGCGACGGCCAGCGGGCCGATACGCCGCCCCGGGTCGGCGGCGAAGGCCGCGAGGGCCTGCGGGAGGGAACCGGGCGTGCTCGCCCCCACCACGGGCGCCGAGGCCCGTGCGTCGAAGAGGGACTCCACGGAGATCCCGAGGGCCGTCGTGATCGCGTACAGCGTGCTGACGGAGGGCTGGCTCTTGCCGGTCTCGATCTGCGACACGAGACTCGCCGACACACCGACCTCCCGGGCCAGCGCACGCAGGCTCGTGCCGCGCTCCAGTCGGGCCTGCCGGATACGCGCGCCGACGGGCGGCACGACGGCGGGTGACACGGGCGGCTCCTCTCGCGCTCGGCGGGTGTACGGCTCCGCTCGGCGGGTGTACAGCTTCATTGAACAGCGCACGGGATCCCCGAAGCCAGGCGTCGAACGCCTCGCCTTGCCGGAAACACCGCCCCGGCGCGCGGCCCCGCGCGGACCGGAGCGTGACGCGGCCGTGCTCCGGACGGCGCTCACCCGAACAGTCCGGTGCCGGTGGTGGCCCGCCGGAGCCGGTGGTGCGCTGAGGACACGCGTCACGCTCTCAGGAGGCACTCCCGATGACCCGTCGTCCGTCCCCGCTCGCCCGCGTTCTCTCCTCCGCCCTGGCGGCAGGCACCCTGCTCACCACCGCCGCCTGCTCGGACGGCGGCGACGACAGAGACGGATCGCGCGCGTCGGGCATCACCGCGACACAGGTCGCCGGGAAGCAGCAGACCCCCTCTCCCAGCGCCACCCTCACCGAGGACGGCGCCCGGGCCGCGCTGATCACCGAGGCGGACATCGAGGACGACTGGACCCAGGTCAAGGACACGGAGGCCGAGAACTGGAACGACAGTCTGGTCATCGGCACGGTCGACGTCTCCGACTTCCTCACCGCCAAGACCGACGCCGCCGACTGCCAGCGGCTCATGAACTCCCTGTTCGACGACGATCTGCTGGGCAGGCCGTCGGGAGCGAACGCCCTGCGCGGCTTCACGCAGGGCGACTCTCGCCTGCTGTACCAGGTCGCCTCCTACGACCGGACCGACCCGCAGGACTCCCTGAACTGGATGGCGACCCTGCCGGAGAAATGCGACCAGTTCACCGTCACCGAGGACGGCGAGCAGCGCACCGTCCAGGTCATCGAGACCTCGCTGCCGAAGGTGGGCGACGCCCGTCAGGGCCTGCGCGTGACGGTGCAGGGGGCTGCCGGGGGTGCGGAGGCCACGCTGACCCTGACCGTCGCGGCCGTACGCGTCGGCAACGACGCCATCACCGTCACGGCGGGCGGGCTCGACGGGGACGAGCAGGACTCCGCCGAACAGGCGGTGAAGATCGGCACCCAGAACCTCAAGGACGTGCTGGCCGGCAAGACTCCCTCCCCGGACCCCAGCGAGGTCGAGTAGCCCGGCGACGGCTCTCCCCCACGACGCGCCAAGGGCCCTGCCCGCTCCGCCGATTCCCGGGACAGCGTGATCACCGGAACGGCACAATGGCGGCGATGGCCGGTCCTCCGGTCGCTCGTGCGAGGAGAGGAAGAGACGTGAGTGAGAGCCACACCCCGCCGAGCGGCTCGGCGCGGCTGAACACCGGTGTGGCGCACAACGCCCGCGTGTGGAACTACTGGATCGGCGGCAAGGACAACTACGAGGTCGACCAGAAGGTCGGCGAGCACGTCGCCGGCATGTTCCCGATCATCCGGGACATCGCCCGGGCGGACCGGGACTTCCTGGGCCGGGCCGTGTCGTTCCTGGCCGGCGAGCGCGGAGTGCGCCAGTTCCTCGACATCGGCACGGGGCTGCCGACGGCGGACAACACCCATGAGATCGCCCAGCGGATCGCGCCCGACTCGCGGATCGTCTACGTCGACAACGACCCGATCGTGCTGGTGCACGCCCGCACCCTGCTGACGGGCACCCAGGACGGCGTCACCGCCTACATCGACGCCGATGTGCACGACCCCGACGCCATCCTCGAACGGGCCGGGCACACCCTCGACCTCGACCGGCCCGTCGCCGTCATGATGCTGGGCATCCTCAACTTCGTGCTGGACACCGAGAAGGCCCGGGACATCGTGCGCCGCGTGATGGCCGCCGTCCCCTCCGGCAGCTTCCTGGTCCTCACCCACCCCACCTTCGACGACGAGCTCGGCGGCGCGGGCCAGATACCGGCCATGAAGTTCTGGAACGAGAACGCCACTCCCCCGATCACCGCCCGCAGCGGCACGGACATCGCCGCGTTCTTCGACGGGCTGGAACTGCTCGAACCGGGCATGGTGTCGTGCGGTCAGTGGCACGCCGAGGACGGCTCGGCCGTGCTGGTACCGCAGTTCGGCGCGGTGGCCGTGAAGCCTTGACCTGAGGAAGCAGCGTATGACCACCCTGGCCGATCCCGTACCCGGTGGCCGCCCCGGCGACGTCGAGCGGGCCACCGCGCTGAGCGGCGAGCTCGCCGGGCGGGGCGTGCACGGCGTCGTGCTGTCCTACGTCGACACCGCGGGCATCGGCCGGGTGAAGACCGTCCCGACGGCCCGGCTCGCCTCCGCCGCCGCCTGGGGCGTCGGCATGTCCCCGGTGTTCGACACGTTCCTGGCGAACGACTCCATCGTCACCACCGACGTCCTCGGCTCCCCCGACGGCGACCTGCGCCTCTATCCCGACCTCGACCAGCTGGTGGTGCTGGCCGGGCAGCCCGGCTGGGCGTGGGCGCCGGTCGACCGGATCACGCAGGACGGGGAGCGGCACCCCGGCTGCACGCGCACGTTCCTGCGCCGGGTCGTCACCGAGGCGGCCGAGCGGCACGGTCTCGCCTTCCGGGCGGCCATCGAGATCGAGTGGACCGTGGCCAGGGGCGACGCACCCGACGACGCGTTCGTGCCCGCGACGACCGGCCCCGCCTACGGCGCCACCCGGCAGGTCGAACTCGGCGACTACACCGCCGACCTGCTGGCGGCCTGCGCCGCGCAGGGCATCGACGTCGAACAGGTCCATCCCGAGTACGCGGCGGGGCAGTTCGAGATCTCGGTCGGTGCCGTCGATCCGGTGGCGGCGGCCGACCGCAGCGTGCTGGTACGGCAGACCGTCCGCGCGGTGGCCCAGCGGCACGGGCTGCGGGTCTCCTTCGCCCCGGCCGTCGTGGGACAGGGCGTCGGCAACGGCGGCCACGTCCACCTCTCCGCCTGGCGCGCGGGCGTCAACCTGCACTCGGGGGGCGAGGGCCGGTACGGCATGACGGCCGAGGCGGAGTGGTTCACGGCCGGTCTCCTCGCCCATCTGCCCGGTCTCACGGCCGTGACCGCCCCCAGCCCGGCGAGCTATCTGCGGCTCAGGCCCTCCCAGTGGGCCGGGGTGTTCACCGCCTGGGGCCGCGAGACGCGGGAGACCGCGCTGCGCGTCATCACCGGCACCGCGGGCCTGCGCGACCAGGCGGCCAACCTGGAGATCAAGCCGGTCGACCTGGCGGCCAACCCCTATCTCGCGATCGGCTCCCTGATCGCCGCCGGACTGGACGGCCTGTCCTCGTCAGCCGCCCTGCCCGGGGAGATCACCGGGGACCCGGTACGGCTGGCGGAGACGGAGGCGGCGGCCCGGGGCGTGCGGCGGCTGCCGGTCTCGCTGCAGGAGGCCGTCGAGGAGTTCCGCGAGGACGAGGCGCTGCGCGCGGCACTCGGACCGGTCCTGGCCGACGCGGTGATCGCCGTACGGCGGGGCGAACTGGCGTCCGTGGCCGGGCTGGACGACGACCAGGTGGCGGTGGCGTACCGCTGGAAGTACTGACGTGAGCGCGGTCCGCGAGGCACTCGACGCCCTGAGGCTGGTCGACCACCACTGCCACGGCACCGTCACCGCCGACCTCGACCGCGCGGCCTTCGAGTCGCTCCTCACGGAGGGCGACGCCTGGCCGGGCGTGTCGCCCTTCGACAGCCCCGTGGGCGTGGCCGTGCGCCGCCACTGCGCTCCCCTGCTGGACCTGCCCCGGCACGCCCCGGCCGAGGAGTACCTCGCCCGCCGCTCCGAGCTGGGCTGGCAGGAGGTGCGGCGGCGCTTCCTGCGCGCGTCGGGCACGGACGTCTTCTGCGTCGACACCGGCTTCGGCGCCGAGCGGCTCACCACCCCGCCCGAACTCGCCGAGGCCGCGGGCGGGTCCGCGTACGAGGTCGTACGGCTGGAGGTGCTCGCCGAGTCGGTGCGGGCCGCCGGGGTGGAGCCGGACGCGTACGCGGACGTCTTCCGCGCGGCCGCGCACGACGCCGTGCGGCGGCCCGGCGTGGTGGCCGTGAAGTCGGTGGCGGCCTACCGCACCGGCTTCGACCTGGACCCGGCCCGCCCCTCGGACGCGGAGGTCACCGAGGCGGCCCGGCGCTGGTCCGGGCGCGGGGGCCGGCTGGCCGACCCGGTCCTCGTACGGCATCTGCTGTGGACCGCCGTCGACCTCGGCCTGCCGCTCCAGTTGCACACCGGGTTCGGCGACAACGACATCCGGCTGCACCGGGCCGACCCCGCCCGTCTCACGGACTGGCTGCACCTGACCGCCGGGACGATCCCCGTCCTGCTGCTGCACTGCTGGCCGTACCAGCGGCAGGCCGCCTACCTCGCGGCGGTCTTCGAGCAGGTGTACCTCGACGTCGGTCTCACCCTGCACCACGTCGGCCCCGCCCGGGCCGGTGCGGTCCTCGCGGAGGCTTTGGAGATCACACCGTTCCGCAAGCTGCTGTACAGCTCCGACGCGTACGGTGTGGCGGAGTTCTTCCACCTCGGGGCCCTGGCCTTCCGGCAGGGGCTCGCGGGGCTGCTCCAGGAGCGGGTGGACACCGACGAGCTGTCCCCGCCGGACGCGCTGCGCATCGCGCGGTGGGCCGGGCGGGACAACGCCCTGCGGGTCTACCGGCCGCAGGTCGGCATGCCGGGAGGGGATTAGGACGGCGTGGGGCCGGTCACAGTTCCCCTGGAGCGGCTATCCAGGAAGTCCGAACGGCTGAAAGTATGATCAAGCAATGTCTGACATGACCGATACCACGCCCGGCTGGCTGTCCTCCGACGAACTGGAGATGACACGCGCCCGCATGCCGATCCTGTACGTCGAGGCCGTCCCGGTACGCGTCGACGACAGCGGCGAAGTCACCAGTGTCGGTGTGCTGCTGCGCATCGGGCCCGACGGAACGGTCAGCCGGACGCTGGTCTCCGGCCGGGTGCTGCACCACGAGCGCGTCCGCGACGCCCTGCTGCGCCACCTGGAGAAGGACCTCGGCCCGGTCGCGCTCCCCCGCGTCCCGGCGTCGCTGCAGCCCTTCACGGTCGCGGAGTACTTCCCGACCCAGGGCATCACTGCGTACCACGACCCCCGCCAGCACGCGGTGTCGCTGGCCTACATCGTGCCGGTGACGGGCGACTGCCGACCCCGGCAGGACGCGCTCGACCTGGTGTGGTTCAGCCCGCAGGAGGCCGTCTCCGAGGCGGTGCAGAGCGAGATGCCGGGCGGACACGGAGTGCTGCTGAAGCAGGCGCTGGCCCATGCGGGCTGTGTGATCTGACGGGGGGCGGGCCCTCACGAAGGGGTGAGCTGATGCGGCTTCCCGACATGCCGCTGCACGATCCGTTCGTCGTCGCCGACGACAGGACCCGCACCTACCACCTCTACACGTCCAACGTCCCGTCCGTGTCGGGCGTGGACGGCACCGGCACGATGGTCTACCGCAGCCGCGACCTGCGCGACTGGACGTCCCCCGTCGTGGTGTTCCGGACCGCCGGGCAGGAGGGAGTCTGGGCGACGGACGGCGCATGGGCGCCGGAGGTGCACGCGTGGAACGGCAGGTACTACCTGTTCACCACGCTGCACAACGAGGACCGGCCGCTCCCCGTCCCGCCGCCCGACCAGTGGGGCGTCCCGTTCCGGACCCCGACCCATATGCGCGGCACGATCACGGCGGTCTCCGACTCCCTGCTCGGCCCGTTCACCGTGCTCGACCCCTCACGCCCCGTCCCGCCCGAGCACCTCATGACCCTCGACGGCACGCTGTACGTCGACCCGTCCGGGCAGCCCTGGATGGTGTACGCGCACGAGTGGCTCCAGACCGTCGACGGAACGATGGAGGCGGTCCGGCTGGCCCCGGACCTGTCCCGGGCGACCGGCGACCCGCTCTATCTGTTCAAGGCCTCGGACGCGCCCTGGACCGCCGAGCAGATCCCCGCCGGCGTACCGCACCAGCTCCCGCCCTACATCACCGACGGCCCTCAGCTGTACCGCACCCCCGACGGGTCGCTGCTCATGCTGTGGTCGACCTACGAGAAGAACACGGCCGGCGAGGACGGCACCGTCAGCGGCGGCTACGTACAGACCTACGCCGTGTCGAGGTCCGGGGACGTGCACGGCCCGTGGGAGCAGCGCCGGCCGCTGGTCCGCGACGACAGCGGCCACGGCATGCTGTTCCACACCTTCGACGGCCGGCTGATGATGATCCTCCACCGGCCCTTCGAGAACGCCCGAGGGAAGCTGTACGAGATGCGGCTGAGCGATCACGAGCTGGAGGTCCTGCGCCGACGCGACGACCTCGACGGCGGCGGCTGACCTCGTAACGCAATCAGCGGGCCTGCCTTCCGGCAGACCCGCTGGTCGATTCTGTCGGGACGACAGGATTTGAACCTGCGACCCCTTGACCCCCAGTCAAGTGCGCTACCAAGCTGCGCCACGTCCCGTTGCCCGTCTGACCTGGGGGTTCCCCCGGCCGAACGCGCAGGGAAACAATACCGCACTCGCGCCGGTGATCGCGCATCCGTTTCCGGGGGCCTGCCCCCTGGGGGGCGTCACTCTTCCGTCGGGAGTCCCAGCATGGGATGCGCCTCCAGGAGCCGGTTCGGGGCCGCCTGGCGCCAGGAGTCGGCGAGGATGATCCGCAGTTCGTCCTCGCCCTCCAGCGCGTCCAGCCGGGCCCGCACCCAGGCGAACGAGGACTCGTGGTCGGCGATCCAGAATTTCTTCGGCTCGGCGAGCACCAACTCGTCCCGCTCCACCTTGGGACAGCGCACGGCGATGGACGTCTCGTCCTCCGGCAGCGTCGCGAACATCTTTCCCGCGACCCTGAACGTGGGCATGCTCCAGGCGATCTTCTCCGTCGTGTCCGGGAAGGAGAGGGCGATACGTCGTACGTCTTCGGCATCCGGCATGGCAGGCACGGTAGCCGCACCCACTGACAATCACCTGGTGAGAGCGCCTGCCGGTATGCGCTTGCAGTAGATCGTCGTCGGCCGGAGCACCCCGTCGGGGCTCGCCGCGTAGTCCGGGATCGCGCCGATCGCGGTCCAGCCCGCGGACCGGTACAGACGCTCGGCGGGGCTGCCGGTCTCGGTGTCCAGGTGCAGGAGGGTGATACCGGCCGCCGCGGCGGCGTCCTCCGCCGTCGCCAGCAGTCTGCGGCCGAGGCCGCGCCCGCGGGCGTCCGGGTCCACCATGAGCTTGACGAGTTCGGCGCGGTGACGGCTGTTGGCCTTGCCGGGGAAGGCGAGGCTCACGGTGCCCAGCACCCGGTCCCCGTCGTCCGCCGCCCATACGACGAGCCGGCCCGCCGCCACGTCGGCGGCCCGCCCCTCCCACCAGGCGAGAGCCTCCGCGCGGTCGAGCGGGGCGAGGAAGCCGACCGAGGCACCGGCGTCGACGGTGGCGGTCAGGAGACCCGCCAGCTTCCCGGCCAACTGACGGAGTTGAGCTTCGTCGAGACGGTTGACGATCACGGCCGCACCACCGCCAGCAGATACCGCACGCCCTCGGGAGCGGCGCACCTGAACCGGGTCGGCCCCCACACGCGCATGCGCAGGCAGTCGCCGGTGCCGAGGTGGTGTTCGGTGTCCTGCGCGGTCACGTCGAGGGCGCCTTCCAGGACCCAGATGTGCTGCTCCAGGCCGGCGACGGGCGGACGGTCGTAGGCGATGTCGGCGCCGGGCGAGAGGCGGGCCTCGACGAGTTCGCCGCGCAGGGCGGAGTGCGGCGGGGACACGGAGCGCCGTACGAATCCGGAGGCCTGGTCCTGCCACCGGGACTGGTCGGTCGCCCGCACCACGGGCGCCGGCTCGGCCTCGACCTCGCTGAGCAGCTGGGACATGGTCCGCCCGTAGACGGCGCACAGACGGTTCAGCAGCGAGGCCGTGGGGCTGATCTCCGCCCGCTCGGCCCGGGACAGGGTGGACCGGCTCACTCCGCTGCGGTCGGCCAACTCGCCCAGGGACCAGCCGTGTTCGGCCCGCAGCTCGGCAAGGCGGACGCCCAGCCGGGTGTCGACGGGGTCCGCGCCATCGCCATCGGTTCTCATATCCGGGACGCTATCCCGAATATGAGACAGCCTCGTTTCGCGGTCCTCACACCGGCAGCGGCTGCGCCTGGCCCGCCGCGCCGAGCGCGTCCAGCACCGGGCGGATCAGGGGATGCTCCTCGGCTCCCCGGCGGACGGCGGCGAAGACCCGCCGCGTGGGGGCGGTGCCGTCGACGGGGCGGACGACCACGCCCGTGAGGTCCATGCCGCGCAGCGCCGAGCGGGGTACGAGGGCGACACCGGCGTCGGCGGAGGCGAGGGCGACGACCGCGCGGAAGTCGTCCGAGGAGTGCTCCATACGCGGCTGGAAGCCGGCATTCTCGCAGGCCAGGACCACCACGTCATGGCAGGGGTTGCCGGGGTACGGGCCGATCCAGGGGTCCTTGGCCAGTTCGGCGAGCGGGACCTCCGGCGCGCCGGACAGCCGGTGGGTGACCGGCACGACCGCGTCGAAGGGCTCGGCGTACAGCGGGACGTGGGCCAGTCGCGGGTCGTCGGCGGGCGGGGCACCCCGGTACTCGACGGCGACGGCGACATCGACCTGCCGGTCCAGCACCATCGGCAGGCTGGCGTCGCCCTCGGCGTCCTGGACGCGGAGGCGGATACCGGGCGCGGACTCGGCGAGCCGGGCGACCGCGGGCGCCACGACCAGGGCGATACCGGTCGCGAAAGCGGCGACCGTGACGGTGCCCGCCGCTCCCGAGCTGTACGCGGCCAGCTCGGCCTCGGCCCGCTCCAGCTGGGCGAGGACCGCGTTGGTGTGGTTGAGCAGGATCTCACCGGCGGGGGTGAGCCGTACGCCCTTGGCGCCGCGCTCGACGAGCCGGTGCCCGGTCTCCTGCTCCAGCGCGGCGAGCTGCTGGGAGACGGCCGACGGGGTGAGGTACAGCGCGGCGGCAGCCGCCGTCACCGTACGGTGGTCCGCCACCGCACGGAGGATGTGGAGCCGCCGCGCTTCGATCATGCGATCGATTGTCTCAAATGCGCCGCTCAGCCCTGCTCGGCGTCCAGCTGGGCCCGCGCCGCCACGAACGCGTCCACCGCACGGTTGACGTCCTCGGTCGAGTGCGCGGCCGACAGCTGCACCCGGATCCGGGCCTGCCCCTGCGGCACGACGGGGTAGGAGAAGCCGATCACGTACACACCGCGCTCCAGCAGCAGCTCCGCCAGACGGCCGGCGACCGCCGCGTCACCGATCATCACGGGTGCGATGGCGTGGTCGCCGGGGAGGACGTCGAAGCCCTCCTCGGTCATCCGGCCGCGGAAGAGGGCGGTGTTCTCGGCGAGGCGGACGCGCAGGTCGTCCGCGGACTCCAGCAGGTCGATGACCTTCAGAGAGGCCGCCGCGATGACCGGGGCGAGCGTGTTGGAGAAGAGGTACGGCCGGGAGCGCTGGCGCAGCAGGGCGACGATCTCGGCGCGGGCCGCCACGTAACCGCCGGACGCGCCGCCGAGGGCCTTGCCGAGGGTGCCGGTGATGATGTCGACGCGGTCCATGACGCCGTGCAGTTCGGGCGTGCCGCGCCCGCCGAGGCCGACGAAGCCGACGGCGTGCGAGTCGTCGACCATGACCATCGCGTCGTAGCGGTCGGCCAGGTCGCAGATCTCGCGCAGCGGCGCCACATAGCCGTCCATGGAGAAGACGCCGTCGGTGACGATCAGCCGGCGGCGCGCGTCGGACGCCTCCTTCAGCCGGGCCTCCAGCTCGGCCAGGTCACGGTTGGCGTAGCGCAGGCGACGGGCCTTGGACAGGCGGATGCCGTCGATGATCGACGCATGGTTGAGCGCGTCGGAGATGACCGCGTCCTCGGGGCCGAGCAGCGTCTCGAACACGCCGCCGTTGGCGTCGAAGCAGGAGGAGTACAGGATCGTGTCCTCCTGGCCGAGGAACGCCGACAGCCGCGCCTCGAGTTCCTTGTGCACCTCCTGCGTGCCGCAGATGAAGCGGACGGAGGCCATGCCGTAGCCCCAGCGGTCCAGGGCCTCGTGGGCGGCGGCGACGACCTCGGGGTGGTCGGCGAGGCCGAGGTAGTTGTTGGCGCAGAAGTTGAGGACCTCACCGGGGCGGCCGCCCGCGGTGACGCTCACGGTGGCCGACTGAGGGGTGCCGATCACGCGCTCGGGCTTGTGCAGGCCGGCGGCGCGGATCTCGTCGAGGGTGGCGCGCAGGTCGTCGCGCACGGAGTCGAACATGAGGGGGCTCCTGAGGTGCTTGCGGGACAGGGAAGTTACGCGGTCCAGTCGAGGATGACCTTGCCGCCGCGGCCGCCGGCCGCGTCGGCAAACGCCGCCTCGTGGTCGCGGAATCCGTACCGGCCGGTGATGACGGGCGAGAGGTCGAGGCCGCCTTCGAGCAGCACGGACATCGCGTACCAGGTCTCGAACATCTCGCGGCCGTAGATGCCCTTGACGGTGATCATCGAGGTGACGATCCGGGCCCAGTCGACGGGGAACTCCTCGGCGGGCAGGCCGAGCATCGCGATCCGGCCGCCGTGCGTCATGTTGGCGATCATGTCGCGCATGGCCTCGGGGCGGCCGGACATCTCCAGGCCGATGTCGAAGCCCTCGCGCAGACCGAGCGCGCGCTGCCCGTCGGCGATGCCGGCACCGGAGACGTCGAGCGCGAGGCTCACCCCGATCTTGCGGGCCAGCTCCAGTCGCTCCGGGCTGACGTCGGTGATCACGACGTTGCGGGCGCCGGCGTGCCGGGCCACGGCCGCGGCCATCAGACCGATGGGGCCCGCGCCGGTGATCAGGACGTCCTCGCCGACGAGCGGGAACGACAGGGCGGTGTGCACGGCGTTGCCGAACGGGTCGAAGATCGCGGCCACGTCGAGGTCGACGGGCACCCGGTGCACCCAGACGTTGGCGGCGGGCAGCGCCACGTACTCGGCGAACGCCCCGTCCCGGCCCACCCCCAGCCCCACGGTGGCCCGGCACAGATGCCGGCGGCCCGCCAGGCAGTTGCGGCACTTGCCGCACACCAGATGGCCCTCTCCGCTCACCCGGTCGCCGATGCCGATGTCGGTGACGTCCCGTCCGGTCTCCACGACCTCGCCGACGAACTCGTGCCCGAGCACGAGCGGGGTGCCGATGGTCTGCCGCGCCCAGCCGTCCCAGGCTCTGATGTGCAGGTCGGTGCCGCAGATACCGGTGCGCAGCACCTTGATCAGTACGTCACCGGGTCCGACGGCGGGCTCCGGTACGTCCGTGAGCCACAGCCCGGGCTCCGCCTTCTCTTTGACCAGCGCCTTCACCGCTAGGGCTCCTGTGGGTGAGTCCCGGCCCCGGGCATGCCGAAGAAGCCCCTGGGCCGGGAGAGGAGTGGGATCGCACGGCAATCTGCCGTACGGCGGCCGCACCGGTCCATCGAGACTTTCTTAAGCGCCGCCTCAGCTTTCCTTCACGCCCTCGGGAGAGGGCGCGGAAACCCGGGCGTTCAGTAGGGCAGCGAGCCGTCGAGGCCCTCCAGCCGCAGGACGAGCTGCGCGGCGTGTTCCTTGATGGCCGTCAGGCCCGGCTTCCCCCAGGGCCGCGGCTCGACGTCGGCGACACTGACCGTGCCCAGCACCAGCCCCGTGCCGTCGAGGAGCGGTGCCCCCAGATAGGAGCGGATGCCGAACTCGTCGACCACCGGATTGCCCGCGAACCGCGGATAGTCGCGGACGTCCTCCAGGACCAGGGCCTTGCGTCGCGCCACCACATGGGGGCAGAAGCCATGGTCGCGGGGCAGGGCACGGCCCACCTGAGGGCTGGTGCCGTCGCCGCGCACCACCGGCGCGACGGCCGGGACGTACAGGCCCGCGTAGAACTGCCGCTGCTCGTCGGGGAAGTTGACCATGGCGTACGGCGCCCCGGTGAGCTCGGCGAGCCGGCGGGCGAAGGCGTCGAGTGCGGGTTCGGGGCGCTCCCCCAGGCCCAGCCGGCGCAGTCGGTGGGTGCGGGCGGGGGCCTCCTTGTCCTCGGGGGTGAGCAGCAGACGACCGGCCGGGCGCGGCGGGTCGTAGCTCATGGGCGTACTCGCGAAGTGTGGGCATGCGTCATACAGGGGCTCCGTGGCAGGTGTGAGGGGGTCACATATGGGCGCCGTACCCCGTCGTGGGGGCCGGGGTGTGGGCGATGAGGTGGCGCACGAGGGTCAGCAGGGTCCGGACCCCGGAGCTGGAGATCCGGGCGTCGCAGCACACGACAGGGACGTCGTCGGTCAGGTCGAGGGCCGCGCGCACCTCCTCGGGGTCGTAGCGGTGGGAACCGTCGAACTCGTTGACGGCGACGATGAAGCCGAGGCCGCGCTGTTCGAAGAAGTCGACCGCCGCGAAACACTCCTCCAGACGGCGGGTGTCGGCGAGGATGACCGCCCCCAGAGCGCCCTCGCACAACTCGTCCCACATGAACCAGAAGCGCTCCTGGCCGGGTGTGCCGAACAGGTACAGGACATGTCTCGGGTCAAGGGTGATGCGGCCGAAGTCCATGGCCACGGTCGTCTCGACCTTGTTCTCGATGCCGTCGAGGTTGTCGGTCGCGGCACCGACGGTGGTGAGAAGCTCCTCCGTGCTGAGCGGCGCGATCTCGCTGACCGCGCCGACGAAGGTCGTCTTGCCCACGCCGAACCCGCCCGCGACCAGGATCTTGAGCGCGGTGGGGAACGGATCGGCGCTGCCGCGCGGTCCGTCGGCGTAGTCAGAGCTGTCGTCGTAGTCCATCGAGCACTGCCTCCAGAAGAGCCCGGTCCGTCGGGTTGTGGTAGAACGCGGGGGGCTTGGTGGTCAGCGCCCCGCAGTCCACGAGATCCGCCAGCAGCACCTTGGTTACGGCCACCGGCAGTTTCAGATGGGCGGCGACCTCGGCGACCGCGACGGGCGCGCGGCACAGGTCGAGCGCCTGGGTGTGCTCGAGGCCGAGATAGCCGAGGGGGGTCGCCCCGGTGGCCATCAGCTGCGACATGAGGTCGAGCGCGACGGTGGGACGGGTGCGGCCGTTGCTGACGGTGAACGGGCGCACCAGCCGCCCGGCCGCGTCGTCGAGCCAGGGCCCGTCACCGGCCGCCGTCACGGTCAAGGCCTCATCGCAGGGGGTTCGACGGACTGCTGCCGGGGAGCGGTGACCAGGTAGGGGCGGACGCTCTTGACGAGCATCGCCATCTCGTAGCCGAGCACGGCCGCGTCGGCCTCGCGGCCGGCGAGCACGGCCAGGCAGGTGCCGGAGCCGGCGGTGGTGACGAACAGCAGGGTCGAGTCGAGTTCGACGACGACCTGCCGGACATCACCCCCGTCGCCGAAGCGGACGCCGGCGCTGCGGCCGAGTGAGTAGAGGCCGGAGGCCAGGGCGGCCATGTGGTCGGCGCTGTCCGGGTCGAGGCCGTGCACGGACTTCACGAGCCCGTCGCAGGACAGAAGCACCGCGGCGTTCGTGTGCGGTACGCGCTGCACCAGGCCGCTCATCAGCCAGTCGAGATCGGACACCTGCGCGGTCGGCGCATCACTCGCCATCGTGGATCGACTCCTTGGGGTACGAAGGTCTGCGGGAGCGCTGGGGGTGGGGGTGGACAGGGGTGTGGGGGTGGATACGGGGGTGGTCATCCGGCGGGTGCGCTCCCGTCCTGCCGGGTGGTGGTGCGGTGGTCGGTGTGCACCGGCTCCATGTGCCCCGACTCCATGTGCTGTTGCGCCTCGGCGAGGCTGATGCCGCGCTGGAAGGCCGCCATCAGGCCGGGGTCGTGGCCGACGAGGTACTCGGAGTCCTGGCGCGGCGTGGGACCGTCGCGCAACTGGGGTGCGATGTGCTCCTGGGCGCGGCGGCGGGGCAGTTGGGGTTTGCCCATGGTGCCGCGCACGGCGCCGTTGCGGGGGGTGGGCGGCTCGGTCACGTTCCCGGCGAGGACGCGTTGGTCGTCCGGGCCGATCCCGGGCCGTGCCTCGGCCGGGGTGGGCCGCTCCCGACGGGTCCCGCGCACGGGCAGGGGCGCGGGGTGGCCGTTCGTCGGGGTGCCGTCCGGGTCGGGTTCGGTTTCCCGCTGGTGCGCCCGGAACGCGATGGGTGCGGAGGGCGGGACCGGCGGCGGTGGGTCGGACGCGGTACCCGACACGGACGAGAATCCGTACGCCGTCGAGGCCCCGGACGCGGGCGCGGATCCGGAATCGGGCGGGCTTCCAGGGCCGGTCCCGCCGGACACCGCCGCCTCGGCCGAGTACGGCCTCCGGGACTCCGCTGACGCCCCGGCTTCGGACGGCCCGCCCTCGGGCTGCCCGGCGCCCTCCGGCGCTCCCGTCTCCGCCCCCAGCAGCGCCTGCGGCACGACGAGCACCGCCTGCACTCCGCCGTAGATGTTGGTCTGGAGGCGGACGTTGATGCCGTGCCGCCGGGCGAGCTGTGAGACCACGTAGAGGCCGATACGGCCGTCAGCGAGGAGCCGGGCGACGTTCACCTGGTCCGGGTCGGCGAGCAGGGCGTTCATCCGCGACTGCTCCTCGACGGGCATGCCGAGTCCGCGGTCCTCGACCTCGACGGCGAGCCCGGAGGTGACGAGGCCCGCGCGCAGCAGCACCTGGGTCTGCGGGGCGGAGAACACCGTGGCGTTCTCGACGAGTTCGGCCAGCAGGTGGATGACGTCGGCGACGGCGTGGCCGCGCAGGGTGCCCTCGATCGGCGGCACGAGTTTGACCCGCGAGTACTGCTCCACCTCGGCGATGGCCGAGCGCAGCACCTCGGTCATGGAGACCGGGTTGCTCCACTGGCGGCGGGAGACCGCCCCGCCGAGCACGGCGAGGTTCTCGGCGTGCCGGCGGATGCGGGTGGCGAGGTGGTCGACGTGGAAGAGCCCCTTGAGCAGCTCGGGGTCCTCCATCTCGTTCTCCAGCTCGTCGAGGATGGAGATCTCGCGGTGCACCAGTGACTGCAGGCGCCGGGCGAGGTTGACGAACACCTCGAGCTTCTGTTCGCTGCCCGCCTGGCTGGAGAGCTGTGCGGCCTCGACGACGGCGGTGAGGGCGCCGTCGTGCGCACGGGTCAGGTCGGCGGCGAGGAGGTCGAAGTCGTCGGCGTCCTCGGCGGGACCGCCGCGCTGCTCGTCGGGAGCGTGCCGCGGCTGGCCGTCGCCGCGGCGCAACGTCTCGACCAGGGCCCGCAGATCGGCCTCACGGCGCGTGGTGGTGCGGCGCAGGACGCCGATGCGGTCGTGCACGGACCGGGCGGCCCGGTTGGCGGCCACCGCGGCGACGACGATGCCGACGAGGGTCACCGAGACCGCCCCGGCGAGCACGGCCCACAGCGTGAGGCCCGGGCGCGCTCCGGTGGACCGGACGGTGAAGAGGACGGCGGCAGAGCCGCTGAGGGCGACGGCGATGGGCGGCAGCACGGCGAGACGCAGCAGTTGGGGCCGTATGTGGGTCTCGGGCAGCGCGGGTGCGGTGCGGGCGGCCGGCCGCCCGTGCCGCCCGCCCTCACGGCGGTCTGCGCGTGGGGCCGGGGCGCGGAGGTGAGACATCGGTGTCCTCGTGCTGGTCCGTCGGTCCGGGGTGCCAGGGGGGCTCGCGGGCGTGCGATCGGGCTCGCGTGGCCGCTTCCGCGCCCTCCGGGCCGGCTCCCCGGAGGCCACGGCCGTAGCCGTACCGGCGTCGGTGGTGCGTGGGCGGCGGGGATCCCCGTCGCGTCGACTCCCTCGTCCGCCTTGCGCCTGCACGTGCCGGTCCCCGCTCCCTGATCCGTCCTGTTTCCCGACGGCCACTGACAGTAGTCGTCAGCGCATCATGTGCGGTGGGCAGTTGACAAACTCATACGCTGAGCGTCCCGCCCTGGTATGAGGTCTCGCACGACAGCCCGATAATTCCGTCACGCGCTCGATCATGAACGGAAACAGTCCGATCCGACCTGGTCAGAAGCGGTCACACGGAAACAGCGAGGGCCGGGGAGCCTCTCGCTCCCCGGCCCTCGCCGACCGCCCGCCGTCCGCTCCCCGTCAGCCCGCCGGGAGCGTCTCGGGGTCCTCGGTGCCCTTGGCCGACCTCCCCGGCCCGTCACTCACCGTATTGGCCTGGGCCACGGCTGCCGTGTCCGACGCGGTCTTGACGGTGGCGTCGGCGAGGGCCTCCCCGGCCGGGAATCCACCCGCGGGAGCGAGCGCCACCCCACGCCACCACGGCTCTGACGGGACGGTTTCCGCCGTGGGCTCGAAGGGCTCGCCGGGGCGGGGCAGGGCGACCCGGGCGCCCACCGCGCGGGCGGCCGCGACCGTCCCCTCGCCGGG
Source organism: Streptomyces sp. NPDC041940 (assembly GCF_055589465.1). Taxonomy (NCBI): domain Bacteria; kingdom Bacillati; phylum Actinomycetota; class Actinomycetes; order Kitasatosporales; family Streptomycetaceae; genus Streptomyces; species Streptomyces sp. NPDC041940. The sequence continues at coordinate 289,175 of NZ_JBVJBP010000002.1, read as the reverse complement.
GTCCGCCCAGGGATGTGTCGCGAGGTTGAAGGTGGCCCAGTGGATCGGCAGCATCGGGCCGTGCTCCGGCCCGCCCTGGAGGTCGAGGTGGGCGCGCATGCCCTCCTCGGGGGTCATGTGGATGTCGGGCCAGAAGTCGGAGTACGCGCCGATCTGGATCATCGTGGCGTCGAACGGCCCGTGCTCGGCGCCGATCTCCTTGAAACCCTCGAAGTAGCCGGTGTCGCCGCTGTGGTAGATCCGGTGCTCCTCCCCGGCGACGACCCAGGAGGCCCACAGGGTGTGCTGAGTGTTGCGCAGGCCCCGGCCGCAGAAGTGCCGGGCCGGGGTGGCGGTCAGGGCGAGGCCGCCGATCTTCGTGGTCTCGTGCCAGTCCAGTTCGCGCAGCCGGTCGGCGGACACGCCCCAGTGCTCCAGGTGCGCGCCGACGCCGAGCGGCACGGCGAACAGCGTGTCCGTGCCGGCCAGGGCCTTGATGGTGGGCATGTCCAGGTGGTCGTAGTGGTCGTGCGAGATGACCACCACGTCGACCGGGCCGAGCGCGGCCAGCGGCAGCGGCGCCGGGTGCAGCCGCTTGGGCCCGGCGAAGGGGAACGGGGAGCAGCGCTCACCCCACACCGGGTCGAACAGGACGCGCCGGCCATCGATCTCCGCGAGCACGCTGGAGTGCCCCATCCAGGTCAGCCGCAGCCCCGTGGCCGGGGGCCTGGCGATGTCGGCGAGGGTGGTGGAGTGCAGCGGCACCGTGCCCTTCGGGCTGCGGCGGGGCCGGGTCTCCTTGTCGAAGAAGACCTTCGCGAAGTCCAGGGTGGAGCCCGAGGGCCGGGTCCGGGCGGGGCCGCCGGGGTTCTGGAAGACCCCGTCCTCGAAGTGGGGCGATCTGCGGATGCGCGCCATGCGCTCACCGCGCGGATCCGCGCCGAACGCCCCGGGCCGCAGCGCACGGAGCCCGGTGCTCAGGGAACGGAAACCGGCCACGGTACCTCCAGGTGGAGTCGGTCAGGCTTTCCATTATGGTCGGCCCCTCCGACAACACCGGGACACAGGGGTCCCTCCGAGGGTGATACTGACCGGTGATTCAGCAACCCGGCGAAGGAGCCCGCATGGCCAGCCCCCTGCTGTCCCTCACCTGGACCGACCACCTCACCGGTCACCAGGGTTTTCTGGTCGTCGACCGGCTGGTGCGCGGTGTCGCCAGCGGCGGTCTGCGGATGCGCGCGGGCTGCACCCTGGACGAGGTCACCGGCCTGGCCCGCGGGATGACCATGAAGGAGGCCCTGCACTACGACCCCGAGAGCCGCTACGTCCCGCTCGGCGGCGCGAAGGGCGGCATCGACTGCGATCCCCGGGACCCGGAGGCGTACGCCCTGCTCGTGCGCTATCTGCGCGCGATGCGGCCGTACATCGAGAGCTGCTGGACGACGGGCGAGGACCTCGGGCTCACCCAGGACCTGGTGGACCGGGCCGCCGCCGAGGCGGGGCTGGTCTCCTCCATACAGGCCGTGTATCCGCTGCTGGACGACGAGGCCGAGGCGCGGCGGCGGCTCGGGGACGCGTTCGCGGTCGAGGTGGACGGCCTCGGTCTCGACGAGCTGGTCGGCGGCTGCGGTGTGGCCGAGGCGGCCCTCACGGCCCTGGACCGGGCCGGCGTGCCGTACACGGGGACGCGGGTGGCCCTCCAGGGGCTGGGCACCATGGGCGGGGCGACCGCCCGCTTCCTCACGCGCGCGGGGCTCACGGTCGTGGCCGTCGCCGACCTCAAGGGCACGATCGCCAACGCGGCGGGCCTGGACGTCGAAGCGCTGCTCGCCGCGCGGGACGCCCACGGCACCGTGGACCGCTCCGCGCTGCGGCCCGGCGACCGCGACCTGCCCGGCGACGCGTGGCTGTCGGCCGACACGGACGTCCTGGTACCCGCGGCCGTCTCGTACGCGATCGACTCCGGGAACCAGGAGCGGATCACCGCCCGCTGGGTCGTCGAGGCGGCCAACATGCCCGTACGACCGGAGGCGGAGCTGCTGCTGGCCGCGCGCGGGGTGACCGTGCTGCCGGACGTGGTGGTGAACTCCGGGACGAACGCCTGGTGGTGGTGGACGCTCTTCGGGGACATCGGCGCCGACGCGGAGGAGGCGTTCGCCCACACCCGTGGCTCGATGCGGGCCCTGGTGGAGCGGATGCTGGCCCGTGCGCAGGCCGACGGGACGACACCGCGAGCCGCCGCCCACGCGATCGCGGCGGACCGGCTGCCGGTGATCGCGGAGCGCTTCGGCTGGTACCGCTGAGGGACCTCGAACCGGCCGAATCCACACGTCAGGAGGGTACACACGCGTGTGTAGGGTGACGGCGTGACGAGAGTCCGGTTGAGCGTGGCGGAACGGCGCGGTGATCTGCTGCGGGCCGCCGTCGAGCAGATCGAGGCGCGAGGCGTGACGGCGGTCAGGATCGCCGACATCGCCTCGGTGCTCGGTGTGAGCAACGCGCTGGTCCTCTATCACTTCTCGACGAAGGAACAGCTGGTGGCCGCCGCGTTCCGGCACGCGGCGGAGGGCGACCTCGCGCATCTGAGCAAGCTGCTGGGCCGTCGTACGTCGGCGCTGCGCCGGCTGCGGTCGGCCGTACGGTGGTACGCCCCGACGGGCCAGGCCAAGGGCTGGCGGCTGTGGATCGAGGGCTGGGCGGCGGCACTGCGCGAGCCCGCGCTGCGGGAGGTCGCCCAGGATCTCGACCGGCAGTGGAAGGCGGCCATCGCCGAGGTCATCGCGGAGGGCGTGGCGGCCGGCGAGTTCCACTGTCCCGACCCGCACGGCACGGCCCTGCGCCTCACCGCCCTGCTCGACGGGCTCGCCGTCCAGCTGACGTCCTACGAGGGCGCGGTGCCGCGGGCGCGGGCGCAGGAGTGGGTGGAGGACGCGCTGTCCCGCGAACTGGGCCTACGGTCGGCCACGTCGACCTCGCCGTAGGGTATGCGGCGTTGGTGCCGGGGCCCGGGGCGTTGCGCGGCTGCGCGAACCCGCACCCCCCGGCACGGCCCCGACCCACGACGAGACCGCAGGCGCTACGCCACCGCCCCGATCCGCATCCTGATGTCCTCCGGCGACAGCGCCCCCTTGGCCGTCACATGGTCCCCCGACGACTCCCCGCGCAACCGGCGCCCGATCCACGGCACCAGGAACTCCCGCGCCCAGTGGACATCGTCCCGCCGGACGTCGAGGGTGCCGCGGGGCGGCAGCGGGGGCCACTCCTGCTCGGGGTCGGCCGGCACCTCCAGGCCGAGCACCTGCCCCGCGCGGAGCGCCACGCGGGTGTGCCCGTCGGGCGACAGGTGCAGCCGGTCGGCGTCCCAGGCCCGGCGGTCCTGGACACTGCGCAGGGACCACAGGTCGAGCACCGGGCAGCCGTACCGGTCGGCGATGGCCCTGACATGCCCGTTGTACGTGGCGATCTTGCCGCGCAGATGTTTGAGCACGGGCACGCCACGGGTGTCGAACCCGGTCGTCACCATCACCGTGCCGGCCACCGCGGCCAGCTGGGCGATGGCCCGCTCGAACCGCTCGGCCACCTCGTCCGGGTCGGTGCCGGGCCGGATGATGTCGTTGCCCCCGGCGCAGAAGGAGACGAGGTCCGGGGCCATGTCGACGGCCCTCGGAAGCTGGTTCGCCACGATCTGGTCGAGGAGTTTTCCGCGTACGGCGAGGTTGGTGTACCGGAAGTCGCCTTCGGGCCTGCGGTCGGCGAGCAGCACGGCGAACCGGTCGGCCCAGCCGACGAACGCCCCTTCGGGGCCGGGATCGCCGACGCCCTCGGTGAAGCTGTCCCCCACCGCCACGTACGACCCGATCACTGCTCTGCTGTAACTCTTCGAATCGTCTGCCACAGCAGCTCATACTTCACCCTCGAATGTGACCTACGCGACCGTAGGAAAGGGTTGACGGGCGGTGAGATAAGCCACTCCTAAAGGGTTCGCCAACTCCGGAATAGGCCGTCCGTCAGGAATGTTGCGGGGTCAGTCGCCAGACCCGGAAGCCCGCGATCCGGAAGTGACTCCACACGGTTCGGAAGGCGAAGTGCCCGCTCGTGTACGGCTGTGGGTCGGTGTGGTCGAAGACGAGCCGCCCGTTGTTCCACCAGCGCACCGTCGACCCGTCGGAGACGATCCGGACCCGGTTCGGTTCGCCCGGGACCAGCAGCGGCCGGGTGTAGTCGTGGATCAGGGGACGCACACCGGCCTGGCCGACGTAACGCCGCAGCCGGGTCGTGGTGTTGTAGTTGGCGCCGTACCCGGCGTAGTACGTCGTCAGGTGGTCGTACTCCTCCAGCGCCCCGCCACGCGGTGTCGCGAAGAGGTCGTCCGGGGAGCGGACGTCGGTGGCGTTCCAGAAGTTGTTGAGGTCCGAGACCCGGTCGTTGGCCCCGCCCTCGGAGACGGGCGTGGCGGTGTACTCGAGGACGTACGGTCCTTCGAGGCGCCGCCGGAACCAGACGGTCGCTCCGCTCGGCACGTCGATGTCCAGGACGCCGCGTGAGGCCGTGACGGTGCCGCCGTTCTGGAGCTCGGTCGCCCACTGGGCGAGGCCGTGGCAGAAGTCGTCGTGGGCGATGAGGCGACGGTGGCGGGGTGCGGCGTTCGCGGTCGCCGTCGGGGCGAGGGCGGCCAGGGCGGCTCCGGCGGCCAGGGCTCCGAACGTTCTCCGGGTGGTCGGCACGGGACACAGCTCCTTCGGAAAGCGCTTGCGCTAACGACGGGATCACTGTGTCCCAACTGCCGCATCCTGTCGATCCCTTGAGGCGAAGGGCGTTCGACGCCCGCACACACCGAAGGCCGGACCCGGGGATCGGGGTCCGGCCTTCGGCCGCGTGTCAGGCAGGTGGTCGTGCGATCGGTCAGCCCACGGAGACGCCGTGCGAGCGCAGGTAGGCGACCGGGTCCACGTCCGAGCCGTAGTCCGGCGTGGTGCGGATCTCGAAGTGCAGGTGCGGTCCGGTCACGTTGCCGGTCGCACCGGACAGGCCGACCTGCTGCCCGGCCGTCACGGTCTGGCCGGCCGAGACGGAGAGCTGGGACAGGTGGGCGTACTGCGCGTACTTGCCGTCCTCGAGCTGGATGACGACCTGGTTGCCGTACGCGCCGCCCCAGCCGGCGGAGACGACCGTGCCCGCGCCGACGGCCTTGAGGGAGGTGCCGGTCGGGACGACGAAGTCGACACCGGTGTGGTAGCCGCTGGACCACATACTGCCGGACATGTGGTACGGGGTGCCGACGCCGGCTCCGTCCACCGGGAGGCTGAAGCCGGTGGCCTCGGCGGCCGGCTTGGCGGCGGCGGGCTTCGCGGCGGTGTCGGCCTTCGCGGACGACTCGGTGGCGGCCGACTTCTCAGCCGACGCCTTCGGCTTCTCGGCCGCCTTGGGCGCGGACGACTGCGTCTTGGGCGCGCTCGCCGCCTTCTCGCCGACCGAGAGCTTCAGACCCGGGTGGATCATCGACGGGTCGGAGCCGACGGCGTCACGGTTGTCGCTGTAGAGCTTCTTCCAGCCGCCGCTGACGTGCTGGTCGTCGGCGATCTTCGCGAGATAGTCGCCGGCCTTCACTGTGTACGTGTGGGCGCCCGTGGCCTTTTCGGCTGCCTTCTTCTCGGGTGCCGGAGCGGACTGCACGGCCTTTTCCGGAGCCGACTGCGGGGTGGCGGCGTGGGCGCCGGCGGCACCCATGAGCGGAAGGGCGAGGGCGGCCCCGCCGGTTCCGGCGACGGCGATGGAGCGGGTGAAACGCTGGGACTTCGGGCGGCGGTGCTTACCCTTCGCGGGCATGGCGAATTCCTCTCCGGCGCCTGCGAGGTGAGCTGTCGGGTGCGGGCTGGAGATGCCCGGCCGCGCCGAAGTGCGGCTGAACCCCAAGCCGTTCCGGGAACCGGAACAGGCGTCGTACCTGTGGGTCCCCCGCTCCTGCCATACACGGGTGAGTGTGTGGGGCTCCGGGCGGCGGCAGGATTAGGCGTCCGTCCGGATTGGTGTGGAACGTAAGCGACCGAGACGCAATGGGACAAGCTTGCGGTTCCCTGTGAGGGCGGTTCTCTTGACGCGTCGGCACATTTCCCGTCACCGAGCGTGGATTTCCGATCTCTGTTTTTCCGCAATGCCCCTGAATAGCGCAAGAATTACGTGAACATGACGACAACGCATCGTCACGAATATGACGATGGTCACGCACCCCGACCTCATCTCCTTTACGATCGGGGCACGTTATGCCGAAACACCTTAAGTTCCTTATTCGGACAGAAGGGCTACTTGCGCTTAAGGCGGACGACCGCGGCATCCAGGTCCCCGCGCAGGCCGACCCGCAGCCCGTGATGCGCCAGTACGGCCCCTCGGTGAACTTCGCCCGTTTCGAGGCATTCGTACGTCGCTGCCGGGTCGAGGCCCCGCAGCCGGAGCGCCGGAACGGGCTCGCCGTAGCGCTGCGCCTGGAGCCAGGCCAGGACGACGGCCTCGTCGCCGAGGACGTACTGCACCGCGCTCAGGCCGCCCTCCGGGGGCCGCAGCCGGTACAGGTCGCCGCGCTGCACCACGGGCCGGATCTCCTTGTAGAGCCCCACCCACTCGCGCGCCTCGGCGAGCTCCTCCGCCGTCCACCGCGTGAGGTCGCCGCCCACCCCGAGCACCCCGGCCATGGCGCTGACGAACCGGAACCGCAGGGAGCTGGCCCGCTGGTTGAGCATGGCGTTCGGGCTGTCGGTGACCCACGCGGCCATGACCCGGGCCGGATGGATCTGACTGAAGCCGTGCTGGATGGCGAGCCGGTCGAGCGGGTCGGTGTTGTCGGAGGTCCACACCTGGTCCGTGCGGCCCAGCACCCCGAGGTCGATCCGGCCGCCGCCGCCCGAGCAGGACTCGAAGGCCACCCCGGGGTGGGCCGCCCGCAGCCGGTCCAGCAGGGCGTACAGGGCGCGCACGTGGTCGACCCAGAGCCGCTGCGGGTAGGGGTCGTCCGGCCAGCCGGCGTCACTGAAGCAGCGGTTGAAGTCCCACTTGACGTAGTCGATCGGCGCGCTGGAGAGCAGCCCGTCGAGCTGCTCCCACAGATACTCCTGGACGTCCTCGCGGGCGAGGTTCAGCACGAGCTGATTGCGGAATTCCGTCCGCTTTCGTCCGGGTTGGTACTGCACCCAGTCGGGGTGTGCGCGGTACAGGTCGCTGTCCGCGTTGACCATCTCCGGCTCGACCCAGATCCCGAACCGCATGCCGAGGCCGTGCACATGGTCGGCGAGCGGCTTCAGGCCGCCGGGGAAGCGGTCGGGGTTGGGCGTCCAGTCACCGAGTCCGGCGCGGTCGCTGGTCCGGGCCCCGAACCAGCCGTCGTCGACCACGAACAGCTCCACGCCCATGCCGGCGGCCCGCTCGGCGAGCGCCCGCTGCTGCTCCTCGGAGATGTCGAACTCGGTGGCCTCCCAGGAGTTGAACAGCACCGGGCGGTCCCGGTCCGCGTCCGGGACGACGTGGGTCCGCTGGTAGGCGTGCCAGGCGCGGCTCGCCCCGCCGAAGCCGCCGTCGCTCCAGAGCCCGGCGAAGACGGGGGTCGTGTACGACTCGCCCGTGTCCAGCGTCAGCAGGCCCGAGTCGTCGTACCCGGCCCCGCCGGTGATCTGCACGCGCGCGTCCGGGAGTTGGGCCACCGACATCCGCCAGGACCCGGACCAGCCCAGGGCGCAGCCGTAGACCTCCCCGCGCTCCTCGGTCGCGTCGGTGTCGAGGGCGACCCAGGGCAGATGCTGGTGGGAGGTGTGGCCGCGGCGGCTGCCGATGATCTTCTCGCCGTAGGTGAGGGCCGAGCGCGTCAGCCGGGACTCGGCGCCCCAGCGGCCGTGCAGCTGGGACAGCCGCCAGGTGTCGCGGTCGGGCAGGGTCCAGGTGGCGGAGTCGGCGCGCAGCACCTCGACGGACGGTCCGTGGTTCTCCAGGGTCACCCAGCGCTCGACGACATCGGCCGCGGAGCGCATCCGGTAGTGCAGCGTGACGGCCAGGTCGCCGTCGCGGAAGCGGAGCCGCAGCTCACCGCCCTCGCCGCGCTCGGCGTCCCCCGCGTCATGGCCCTCGTAGCTCCACTCGGTGCCGCGCCGCTCGGCGGTGCGCACGGACAGGGCGGGCCGGGCGAAGCGGGGGCCGCCCTCGACCGGGTACTCCTCGCGTCCGTCGAGCGGGGACTCGAAGGCCCAGTAGTCCGGCAACGGCCGGACGGCCAGGGCCTCGGCGTCGGCGAGGCCGATCCGGGCGCCCCAGTGCAGGTGCAGCAGTTCGTCCCGGTCGGTGACATGGACGGCGTAACTGCTGGCCGGCCCCGAGAGCACCCACGTACGACCGTCTTCGGAGATCTCCAGCATCAGGCCCTCACAGATTCGAACAAGCCCGACCAGGTGCGACCAGGCACGAACATCATCAAGGGCTTCGGGGGCTTCCGGCAACGCCTGTGGACAACTCATTGCCCCTGGCAGGCATGTCGTATCGTCGAGTGGTGCCCGTCGACGAGCCGCGCCGACGGCGCCGTGTGGGAGGAGCCCCCGTGACGCAGCAGGTCCCCTCGACCGAACCCGAGCTCGCCGCAGTGCGCAATTTCCGTGATGTGGGCGGACTGCCGACCGTGGACGGACGGCGGGTGCGGCAGGGAGTGCTGTTCCGCAGCGGCCACCTCGCGCACGCGACGGGTGAGGACGCCGCCTTCCTGACCGGCCTGGGCCTGCACACGATCTTCGACTTCCGCAACGAGGCCGACCAGAAGCTCGAAGGGCCGGACGTCGAGCTGCCGGGCGTGCGCAATGTGAACCTGCCGCTGAGCGACCCCGCCGACGGCGCCGAGTTCTGGAAGCTGGTCCGCGACGGCGACCTGGAGCAGCTGCGGGCCATCCTCTCGGACGGCAAGGGAGCGGGCCGGATGATCGCCTCCTACCGCACGATCATCAAGCACCGCACCGCCGAGCACTCGAAGGTGCTGCACGCGCTCGCCGAGGACAGCGTCCCCGCGCTGATGCACTGCGCGGCGGGCAAGGACCGCGCGGGCCTGTCGGTCGCGGTGACGCTGCTCGCGGTGGGCGTCGAGCGTGAGGCGATCGTCGAGGACTACCTGAAGTCGAACGCCAAGCACCGCCGCTACAAGGTGCGGCGCAGCGGCTCCGCCGACTCGGCCTACTCCCCCGAGGTCATGGAGCTGCTCAGCCCTCTCTTCGACGCGCGCGCCGAGTATCTGACGGCCGCCTTCGACACTCTCGAGGAGACCTGGGGCGACGTCGACACCTACCTGGAGAAGGGGCTCGACCTCACTCCGGAGACCCGCGAGCGCCTGCGCGACCGGCTCCTCGACTGAGGAACGGGGCCGAACGGGGCTAGCGGGCCCCCGCCTCGAAGAGGAAGTAGACGAACGCGGCGAAGACATGCCCCAACACGAGGTAGACGAACAGCCGCACCCACAGGGCGCGCGGGAACTTGTCCTCGATGTCGCTCATGGCGTCTCTCCAGGGGTGGGGCCCAGGCACAGGGTGGCCGTCGGGCTCTGCATCAGGGTGTGGACGAACAGCAGCTCGACGCCGTCCTGGTCCTCGGCGGCGATCCGGTGCGGGGTGAGCGAGTCGAAGTGGGCGCTGTCGCCGGGCGCCAGCCGGTGGGTGGCGTCACCGAGGCGCAGCCGCAGCCGGCCTCGCAGCACATGGAGCCACTCCTCGCCCGGGTGGACGCGCACGATGTCGCCCTGGGAGCCGTACGGCACATGGACGCGCAGGGCCTGCATCCCGCGCCCGGAGGCGCCGGCCTGCCAGTACGTCCAGCCGCCCGCCGTGGTCGGTTCCATGTCGGCCGCGCGGACCACGGCGTCCCGGTCGGCGACCGTCTCACCGAGCAGTTCGGAGACGGTCGTACCGTAGACGCGGGCCAGCGCGAGCAGCATCGGCAGCGAGGGCTGGCGCTGTCCGGTCTCCAGACGGGAGAGGTGGGCGGGCGACAGCCCGGCGGCACGGGCCGCGGCCTCCAGCGTCAGGGAGGCCTGGCGGCGCAGCGCGCGCAGCTGTGGGGCTACGGCGGGCAGCTCACCAGGCTGTTCGGAGGAGCTCATGCCTCCATTCAGCCGGAGGCTTGCCCCAGCGGCAACTTTCTTGCCTCAGAGGCAAAACCGCCAGCGCCTACCGGTTGGCCACCGCCTGCTTGACCAGGGTCTTCCCGAAGTCCCACACCAGACCGCCGTTGTGCGCGTCGTCCATCACGGCGGTGAAGGCGTCGACGAACCGGTCCACCTCCCGCTCGCCGATGATCAGCGGCGGGATCAGCTTGATCACCTCCATGTGGTCGCCGGAGACCTGGGTGAGGATCCGGTGCCGCTGGAGCAGCGGCACGACGACCATCTGCGCGAACAGCCCCTTGCGCGCGGCCTGGAGCATGGCCCAGCGGCTGCGCAGCTTCAGCGACTTCGGCCGGCCGAACTCGATGCCGGTCATCAGCCCCCGGCCGCGGACGTCGGCGAGCATCTCGTACCGGTCCGTCAGCGCCGCCAGCCGGGATCTGAGCTGTTCCCCGGTGGCGCGGACGTTGGCCACCACCTGCTCGTTCTCCATCACCGACAGCACCGCCAGGCCCGCCGCCATGGCCTGCGCGTTGGAGCCGAAGCTCGCCGAGTGGACCAGGACCCGGTCCATGGACGAGTAGACCTTCTTGAAGATCCAGTCCTTGCCGAGCGTGGCGCCGACCGGCACATAGCCGCCGGAGAGCGCCTTGGCCACGCACACGAGGTCGGGTTCCACTCCGTCCTCGTGCTGGTAGCCGTAGAAGTCGCCGGTCCGGCCGAGGCCGGTCTGCACCTCGTCGGCGATGAGCAGCGCCTTGTGCCGGTGCAGCAGTTCCTGCGCGGCGAGCAGGTAGCCGGGCGGGGCGGCCAGCACGCCCTTGCCCTGGATCGGTTCGACGATCAGGGCGGCGACGTCGCCCTTCTTCAGCTCCTTCTCCAGCGCGTCGAGGTCGCCGAGCGGTACGGCCGTGTCGGGCAGCAGCGGGGCGAAGCCGTCGCGGAAGCCGGACTCGCCGTTCACGGAGAGGGAGCCGGTGGTCAGGCCGTGGAAGGCGTGCGCGCAGTACAGGATCCTGGGTCTGCCGGTGACGAACCGGGCGAACTTCAGCGCTCCCTCGACGGCCTCGGTGCCGCTGTTGCCGAAGAACACCCGGTCCAGGTGCGGGCTGTGTGCGAGCAGCTTCTCGGCCAGCAGGCCGGGCAGCGGCTGGCAGTCGAACCGGGTGAGGTCGGCGAGCCCGGCGTCCAGGACGTCGTGCAGGGCCTTGCGGACGACGGGGTGGTGGCGGCCGACGCCCATCACCCCGAACCCGGCGAGCATGTCGAGGTAGTCGTTGCCGTCCGCGTCGTAGAAGTAGGCGCCCTCGGCGCGCTCGTAGACCTTGTCGAAGCCGATGGTGCGCAGCATGCGCGGGAGCTGGTGGTTGAGGTACCTGGTGTGCAGTTCGTAGCGCTCGGCCGCGCGCTCGGCCAGCAGCTTGCCGAGGTCGAACTCCCCGGCCTGCGACGACTCCGACGCGGACTCGGCGGTTGTCATTCCAGTGGCTCCTTGGACAGCTCTTGCTTGACGGCCAGGCTCGCGCTGATCCGTCCGGCGATCTCGACGGGTGTCAGGCCGATGTCGGCGAGCACCTCGCCGCGCTTGGCGTGCGCGAGGAACTGCTCCGGGATGCCGAAGCGCCGTACCGGTACGTCGACGTCGGCGTCGCCGAGGGCCAGCGCCACGGCCGAGCCGACCCCGGCCGCGCGGCTGTTGTCCTCGACGACGGCGACCAGTCGGTGCTCGGCGGCGAGGCCCGGGAGCGCCGGGTCGACGGGCTTGACCCAGCGGGGGTCGACGACGGTGCAGTCGATGCCACGGGCTTCGAGCAGCTCGGCGGCCTGGAGGCAGACGGGCGCCATCACGCCCACGGCCACCAGGAGCACCTGAGGCTCCGGAGCACGGTGCAGCACGTCCAGTCCGCCCACCCGGTCGAGAGCCGGGACCGACGGGCCGACGGACTCCTTCGGGAAGCGCAGCAGGGTCGGGGCGTCGTCGACGGCCACCGCCTCGCGCAACTGGAGCCGTAGCTGGTCGGCGTCACGTGGTGCCGCGATCCTCAGACCGGGGACGACCTGGAGGACGGACATGTCCCACATGCCGTTGTGGGAGGCCCCGTCGACGCCGGTGACCCCGGCCCGGTCCAGGACGAAGGTCACCCCGCAGCGGTGCAGGGCCACGTCCATCAGGAGCTGGTCGAAGGCGCGGTTGAGGAAGGTGGCGTAGACGGCGACGACCGGGTGCAGGCCGCCCGTCGCCAGGCCCGCCGCGGAGACGGCCGCGTGCTGCTCGGCGATGCCGACGTCCCACACCCGGTCCGGGAACCGCTCGGCGAAGGCGCCGAGGCCGACCGGATGCAGCATGGCGGCGGTGATCGCCACCACGTCGTCCCGCTCCTCGCCGATCCTGACGATCTCCTCGCCGAACACGGAGGTCCAGGAGGGGCCGCCCGCCGGTGAGAGCGGCGCGCAGGTCAGCGGGTCCATGACGCCGACGGTGTGGAAGTGGTCCTCCTCGTGGGCGAGGGCGGGTTCGTAGCCGCGGCCCTTCTCGGTGCGGCAGTGGACGAGGACCGGCCCGTGGAACCGTTTCGCGCGCCGCAGGGCGGACTCCACGGCCCCGATGTCGTGCCCGTCGATCGGTCCTACGTACTTCAGGCCCAGGTCCTCGAACAGGCCCTGTGGGGCGAAGGCGTCCTTGAAGCCCTTCTTCGCGCCGTGCAGGGCCTCGTAGAGGGTGCGGCCGACCAGGGGCGTGCCCTGGAGCACGTCCTTGCCCCAGGCCAGGACCCGCTCGTAGCCGTCGGTCGTGCGCAGGGCCGCGAGGTGGTTGGCGAGGCCGCCCATGGTGGGGGCGTAGGAGCGTTCGTTGTCGTTGACGACGATGATCAGCGGCCGGTTCTTGGCGGCCGCGATGTTGTTCACGGCCTCCCAGGCCATGCCGCCGGTCAGGGCGCCGTCGCCGATGACCGCGACGACATGGCCCTTCTCCCCCTGCACCTGGCGGGCCTTGGCGAGCCCGTCGGCCCAGCCGAGGGCCGTGGAGGCGTGGCTGTTCTCGATGACGTCGTGCTCGGACTCCGCGCGTGAGGGGTAGCCGGACAGGCCGCCCTTGCCGCGCAGTTTGGAGAAGTCCTGCCGTCCCGTCAGAAGCTTGTGGACATAGCTCTGGTGGCCGGTGTCCCACAGGATGCGGTCGACCGGTGACTCGAAGACCCGGTGCAGGGCCACGGTGAGCTCCACCACGCCCAGATTGGGTCCCAGATGGCCGCCGGTCCTGGCGACCGCGTGCACCAGGAACTCTCTGATCTCCTCGGACAGTTCACCGAGTTCCGCCTCGGACAGCGCCTTCAGATCGCGTGGTCCCCGGATGCTCTCCAGAATCGTCACGTCGGGCCCCCTTCGGATTCCGTGCTGTTCAGCTCACGGTGACGGCGGGCTCCCCCGGCTCCGCGCCGTCCTGCTCCATCTGCTCGGCGATCTTCATCGCCTCTTCGATCAGCGTCTCGACGATCTTCGACTCGGGGACGGTCTTGATGACCTCGCCCTTCACGAAGATCTGCCCCTTGCCGTTGCCGGAGGCCACCCCCAGATCGGCCTCCCGTGCCTCGCCGGGTCCGTTGACCACACACCCCATGACGGCGACCCGCAGCGGCACCTCCATGCCGTCGAGTCCGGCCGTGACCTCCTCGGCCAGCTTGTAGACGTCGACCTGGGCGCGCCCGCAGGACGGACACGACACGATCTCCAGCCGGCGCTCCTTGAGCCCCAGGGACTGGAGGATCTGGATGCCGACCTTGACCTCCTCGGCCGGCGGCGCCGACAGCGACACCCGGATCGTGTCGCCGATGCCGCGCGACAGCAGCGCGCCGAACGCCACCGCGGACTTGATCGTGCCCTGGAACGCCGGGCCCGCCTCCGTCACCCCCAGGTGCAGCGGGTAGTCGCACTGCTCGGCGAGCTGCTGGTACGCCTCGATCATCACGACCGGGTCGTTGTGCTTGACGGAGATCTTGATGTCCCGGAAGCCGTGCTCCTCGAAGAGCGAGGCCTCCCAGAGCGCGCTCTCCACCAGCGCCTCCGGGGTCGCCTTGCCGTACTTCTGGAGCAGCCGCCGGTCCAGCGACCCGGCGTTGACGCCGATCCGGATCGGGGTGCCGTGGTCCTTGGCGGCCTGCGCGATCTCCTTGATCCGGTCGTCGAACTGCTTGATGTTGCCGGGATTGACGCGGACGGCCGCGCAGCCCGCCTCGATGGCCGCGAACACGTACTTCGGCTGGAAGTGGATGTCCGCGATCACCGGGATCTGCGATTTGCGCGCGATGGTCGCGAGCGCGTCCGCGTCGTCCTGGGTCGGGCAGGCGACCCGGACGATCTGGCAGCCGGACGCGGTGAGTTCGGCGATCTGCTGCAGGGTGGCGCCGATGTCCGACGTACGGGTCGTCGTCATCGACTGCACCGACACCGGGGCCCCGCCCCCGACCGCCACCGGACCGACCTCGATCCGGCGCGACGCACGCCGCTCGGCGATCGGCCGGGCCGGCACCTCGGGGACACCCAGCGAGATGGCGGTCATGGCATCTGCTCCCGGTTCCCGGAGACCGTCTCGCGCAGTGCGCGCAGGGACTCCTTCAGCGATCCCATGGTGGCGAGCACGGCGGTGGGCTCGTAGCCGCAGTGCGCCATGCAGTTGGCGCAGCGCGGGTCCTTGCCGCGTCCGTACTTGTCCCAGTCGGTGTCCTCGACCAGCTCCCGGTACGTCGGCACGTACCCGTCGCTCATCAGGTAGCAGGGGCGCTGCCAGCCGAACAGCGAGTAGTTCGGGATCGCCCACGCGGTGCAGGGGAAGTCGACCTTGCCCTCCAGGAAGTCCAGGAAGAGCGGGGAGTGGTTGAGCCGCCAGCGCCGCCTGTTGCCGCCCGCGAAGGCCTTCTTGAACAGCTCGCGGGTCTGCTCCACGCCGAGGAAGTGCTCCTGGTCGGGGGCCTTCTCGTAGGCGTAGGCGGGCGAGATCATCATCTCGTCGACCCGGAGGTCGTCGTTGAGGAAGTTCAGCACCTCGATGATGGTCTGCGGGGTGTCGGTGTTGAAGAAGGTCGAGTTGGTGGTCACCCGGAAGCCGCGCCGCTTGGCCTCCTTGATGGCCTCCACGGCCTCGTCGAAGACGCCCTCCTTCGCCACCGACTCGTCGTGCCGCTCGCGCAGCCCGTCGATGTGCACCGCGAAGGCGAAGTAGGGGGAGGGCTTGAACTTGTCCATCTTCTTGCGCATGAGCAGCGCGTTGGTGCACAGGAAGACGTACTTCCGCCTGGCCACCAGCTGACGCACGATCTCGTCGATCTGCGGGTGCATCAGGGGCTCGCCACCGGCGATGGACACCATGGGGGCACCGGACTCCAGCACCGCTCCGACCGCCTGCGCGACCGGCATCCGCTGCTTGAGCACCCCGGCCGGGTGCTGGATCTTGCCGCACCCCTCGCACTTGAGGTTGCAGGCGAACAGCGGCTCCAGCTCGACGATCAGCGGGAACTTGTCCCGCCGGCGGAGCTTCTGTTCAGCCAAATATGTAGCGACCTTGATGGACTGTCGAAGCGGCATGGCCATCTGGCTCACCTCCTGGGGAGCAGCAAGGAACGGTGCCATTCGAAGAAAGCGGGAAGGACGGAACGAAGGACACGGAAAGCTGATATTCCACCGCGCACCGTGCCGATCCGGACGAGTTCATGTTCTGGAGCGTCCACGACCACCCGGACGGCCGCAACCGGGCGCTCGCCCGCGCGTACGGCGCTCAGGAGCGTGACGGCGGATTCCATGTCGACCGCGATCGCGCCGGTGGCGCGGAGATCGGACCGTTCGGGACCGCGTACGACGTGGTCGGAGCCGGTGAGCGGCCCGGTGTGCACGGTCCGCCCGGGTACGGCCCGGGCCAGCTCCTTGACCAGCAGCTCGGTCCCGACGCAGACGGTCGTGCCCCGTGGGTCGCGGGTCTCCTCGGCGACGACCAGGTCACCGGGGTGCATGCCGGGCGCGAGGCCCGCGCAGAAGCCGGTGGCCAGGACGGCGGCGTCGCACAGGGCCGGCTCGGCGAGCATCCGGGTGACGGACCGCTCGGCCGCCACCGGGCCCATGCCCGTGCGCAGCACGGTGACCGGCCCGCCGGCGCCGCCTCGGTCGCCCGCGCGCAGGGCGAGCTGCTCGATGCCGAGCGCGCAGGCGATCAGCAGCGGGACCGGGGCGGGCTGGCTGCTCATCAGCTCCCCTTGGCCTTGGAGCAGGGCCTCCCGGCCTCCCCGCTGCCCTGGTGCCGGTCGGCGAAGGGCTCCCCGTGGACGTAGCGGCCGAGCGCGGTGAGCGGGAACACCTGCCGGTAGAGGTGGTAGTTGATCGAGAAGTCCCACGGGAAGCCCGTCCCCGTGAAGTACGGCTCGTCCCAGGAGCCGTCCGCCCGCTGGGTGGCGGCGAGCCACTCGACGCCGCGTTCGACGGCCTTGGAGTCCCGCTCCCCCGCCGCCAGCAGGGCCATCAGGGCCCACGCCGTCTGGGAGGCGGTCGAGGCGCCCTTGCCGCTCCACTCCTTGGCTTCGTGGTAGGAGCGCAGGTCCTCGCCCCAGCCGCCGTCGTCGTTCTGGACCGACTCCAGCCAGGTCACGGCCCGCCGGATCGCCGGGTGCGCGGCGGGGATGCCCGCGGCCACCAGGGCGGGTACGACGGACCCGGTGCCGTAGACGTAGTTGACGCCCCAGCGCCCGAACCACGAGCCGTCCGGCTCCTGTTCGGCGAGCAGCCACTCGATGCCGCGCCGGGTGCGCGGGTGGTGGGCGAGTCCTTCCACCGCGAGCATCTCGACGACGTGCGCGGTGACGTCGGCGGAGGGCGGATCGATGACCTCGCCGAAGTCGCAGAACGGCAGCCGGTTCGGGAAGGGGCTGGTGTTGTCGACGTCGAAGGCGGCCCACGCGCCGTTCCGCGACTGCATGCCGAGGGTCCAGCGCAGACCGCGCCCGATGGCCTTCTCCAGCCGCTCCGGGTCGTGGTGGGTGATCCGGCGCAGCGCGAGGATCACCTCGGCGGTGTCGTCGATGTCGGGGTAGTTGTCGTTGTGGAACTCGAACGCCCAGCCGCCGGGCGGAAGCTGGGGCCGCTTGACGGACCAGTCGCCGGGTCTGACGATCTCCTCGCCCAGCATCCAGTCCGCGGCCTTCACCAACTGGGGGTGGTCGGCGGGCAGTCCGGCGTCGGCGAGCGCGATCGCGGCGAGGCAGGTGTCCCAGACCGGTGACTGGCAGGCCTCGATCATCCGGGCCCCGTCCTCGCGCCACACGGCGAAGCGGTCCAGGGACGCCAGCCCCTCCCGCATCACGGGGTGCTGGAGGTCGTAGCCGAGCAGGTGCAGGGCGATGATCGAGTACACGGCGGGGGGCTGGATGCCGCCCCAGCAGCCGTCGTTCTCCTGCCGTTCGACGATCCAGCGGGCGGCGCTGTTCATGGCGGCCGCGCGCAGCCGGCGCGGGGCGACCTTCCGCAGGGCGTGCAGGCCCTTGTCCATCCGCTGGAATGCGCCGTCCCAACTGACCATCGGCGCAAGGGGCTTGGCGGGATTCGGGGTGGCCGGGTCGGTGTGCAGCTCGTCGAGCGGGAAGGGCGCGGGGCGTACCGGACGCTTCGCGGAGACGATCGTCAGGGGCACGATGGTCTGCCGGGCCCAGCAGCCGAAGTCGTAGATGTTGAGCGGCAGCCACTTCGGGAACCAGACGATTTCCGGCGGGAGTTCGGGCAGGTCCTCCCACTTCCACCAGCCGAACAGCGCGAGCCAGATCCGGGTGAAGACCCGGGCGGCCGCGATGCCGCCCCGCTCGCGGATCCAGGCGGAGGCCTTGGCCATGTGGGGCGCGTCGGGCGCGTCACCGGCCAGGCGGAGGGCGACGTAGGCCTCGATGCCGGCGGAGAGTTCGCCGGGGCCGCCGTGGAAAGTGGCCCAGGAGCCGTCGTCGCGCTGCTCGCCGCGGATGAAGAGGGCCGCGGCCCGGGTGGTCTTCTCGTCGCGGATGCCCAGGAACTGACGGAGCAGCAGGTCCTCGGCGTCCATCGAGACGTTGGTCTCGAGGTCGCCCTTCCACCAGCCCTCGGCGTCCTG
This sequence comes from Streptomyces sp. NPDC041940, assembly GCF_055589465.1. Taxonomy (NCBI): domain Bacteria; kingdom Bacillati; phylum Actinomycetota; class Actinomycetes; order Kitasatosporales; family Streptomycetaceae; genus Streptomyces; species Streptomyces sp. NPDC041940. Next base: position 270,966 of record NZ_JBVJBP010000002.1, on the reverse strand, counting down.
GCGGGAGAGCAGGAAGTCGGTGGCACGCCGGGCGGCGCGTGCGGCGGCTTCTGGTACCCCGGCCGCCGCGGGGATGTCGGTGTCGTGTTCGCTGGCCGCGGCGGCGCGGGGTGGCAGGGCCCCGGTGCTTCCGTCGGTCGTCGCTGTCATGGCTTCCCCTTCGTGCAGTGGTGCAAGGTGTGCAGCTGCTGTGGGTCCGCCGTCGGCCGGTGCTCCGTGGTGCCTCGCGGCACCGGCCGGCGACTACGCGAGGGCTATTCGGCCGATAGTGATCATCTCTTTCGTACGACGACGAAGTCGGCGAGCGCCGCGAACTGGTCCCGCACCCGGTCGGGCATGTCGACGGCGTCAAGGGCTTCGATGGCGATGGTGTGCTGGCGGCGGGCCTCGTCGGCGGTCCACTCGCGCCCGCCCGCCTCCTCGATGAGGGCGGCGCGGGCCGCGAACTCCTCCTCGGAGAAGTTCTCGAAGTCGCTGCTCTTGGCGTCGGCGGCGAGGATCTCGCCGAGCCGCTCGGAGGCGGAGCCGCCCGCCGCGAGGGCGGCCACGACCGGCAGCGACTTCTTGCGCTGGCGCAGGTCGCTCCAGGTCCGCTTGCCGGTGGAGACCGGGTCGCCCCAGATGCCGAGGAGGTCGTCGACGGCCTGGAAGGCGAGGCCCAGGTGGTAGCCGTACTTCTCCAGCGTGTCGGCGGTGCGGTCGTCGGCGCCGCCGAGCACCGCGCCGATGGAGCTGGCGGAGGCGAGCAGGGCGCCGGTCTTGTTGCCCTCCATCTCCAGGCACTCCTCGACGGTGACGCGGTCGCGGTGCTCGTAGGAGATGTCCTGGGCCTGACCGTCGATCAGGGCGCGGGTGGCGGTGGTCAGACGGCGGGTGGCGCGGCCGGCCTCGACGGTGCCGAGTTCGAGGAGCACCTCGTTGGCGAGGGCGAACAGGGCGTCGCCGACCAGGATGGCCTGGGCGGGGCCGTGCACCTTCCACACCGTGTCGCGGTGCCGGCGCTGCTCGTCGCCGTCCATCAGGTCGTCGTGGAGGAGGGAGAAGTTGTGGACGAGTTCCACGGCGACGGCGCCGGGGATGCCGGTCTCGGGGGCGACGGACATGACCTCGGCGGACAGCACCGCGAGGGCGGGGCGTACGGCCTTGCCGCCGTCCCCCTCCGTGGGCCTGCCCTGGGCGTCGATCCATCCGAAGTGGTAGGCGGCAACAGTGTCCATGGGAGGTGCCAGGCGGTCGATGGCCGCCCGCAGTACCGGCATGGCCAGGGTCCGACCGCGCTCCAGGAGCGCGGCCACGTCCACCGCGGTCTCTCGAGCGGCCTTCGAGGCCGGGGGCACAGTGGGCACAGTCTCTCCTCTTGTTGCGGTACCGGAGGTGCGGGGGCCGCCTGCCGTGTGGTGCTGGTGATCGAGCATCACGCCGCCTCCTCGAACTCGAAGAGGTGGCGTGGGCGGGGCCGGCCCAGGGCGCCCAGCACGGCGTCCGCCGCGCCGACGCCACTGCGGACCGCACTCTCCATGGTCGCGGGCCACCCGGTGGCGGTCCACGCTCCGGCCAGGTAGAGGCCGGATGCCTTGGTGCGGGCACCGGGCCTGAGGCGCCCGACGCCGGGGGTGGGAGCGAAGGTCGCGGTGCGCTCCCGGGTGACGAAGAAGTCCTTCACCTCGGCGCCGCGGGTCAGAGGCAGCAGCCGCTCCAGCTCGGGCAGGTACCGCTCGCGCAGCACGGCCACGGGCTCGTCGATCTCGTCCTGGGCCGCCGACTGGGACAGGGCGAGGTACTGCCCCTCGCGCAGCCCGGACGCCTCGGTCCGGTCGAAGACCCACTGCACCGGGGAGCCGAGGGCGGTGAGGAACGGCCGGGCGAGCACCTTGCGGTCGTACACCACATGGACGTTGAGGATCGGCGCGGTGCCGATCTCCAGAAGCCGCTCGGGGGCGTCCAGGGCCCCCTCGGGCAGCAGGTCGTAGGCCTCGCGCTGCGGTACGGCGAACACCACCGCGTCCGCCTCCAGCGTCTCGCCGGGAACCTGGACGCTCCACCCGCCGTTCGTGTTCTCGACGACGGAGGTGACGCGCGTACGGAGCTCGGTGCGGACGCCCGCGGAGTCGAGGGCCGCGCGGGCCAGCCGGTCGTGCAGCTCGCCGAGCGGTACGTGCGCCCAGCCGATGTCGGCCGCGCCCGGGTCGGACAGCAGTCCGGTCTTGAACACCATCGCGGCGAGCGCCAGGGAGGCGTCGCCCGCGACCGCGTTGAGGGTGGCGACCCCGACCAGGTCCCACAGGGCCTCGACGGCACGGGCCGACTGGCCGTGCGCGGCCAGCCAGCTGCCGAAGTCCTGGGCGTCCAGCGCCGGATCGGCCAGGTCGAGACCCTTGAGCGCGAGCGCGGCCCGGCCCACCTTGGCGCGGTCGGCGAGCGACAGGTGCGGATAGGTGGCGAGGCTGCGTCCCAGATGCAGGGGCACGGGCAGCGCGTCGCGCCGCAGCCGGCCGAGCCGGCGTCCCTCGGGCCGGGCGACGTCCAGGACGGGTACGTCGAGCCGGTCCTGCAGCGGAGCCAGGGCCGCGCCCTCGATGCGGTCGAGGAACCAGCGGTAGGCGGTGCAGCAGCGCAGGTACACATGCTGTCCGTTGTCGACGGTCAGCTCGCCGCGCTGGAAGGAGAAGGCCAGTCCGCCGAGTCTCGGCCTGCCCTCCAGCAGGGTGACCCGCACTCCGGCGTCGGCGAGCGCGAGCGCGGTGGTGATGCCGGCGAGCCCGCCGCCCACCACGACGGCGTGCCGCCCGTCCGTGACCGGCCCGTGGGACCGTGTGCCGTGGGTCATCGCGCACCCTCCCCTGCGCGGCGGCCGTGCGCCGAGAGCGGTGCGGGACCGGCCGTCTCCGTCTGGGACGCGACGAGGCGACGGAGGGTTGCCCACCGCTTGTCTCCGACGGTGTGGCGGAGAGGGGCGCTGTACCCACGCCGGGCGGCCGCACCCACACCGGCGGGACCGCCGCCGGATCCCCGGCGGCGGGGGGAAGGCCCCGGCCGAACCTTCCGCACAGCACGCGGGTCGCGCGCCGCGACGGCACCGAAGGCGTCCAGCCCGCCACGGGGCTCCCGCCAGGCATGCGCCTCGTCGCCGGCGGCCTCCTCCTGGTCCTGTTCCCTCGTCACGCACGCCTCCTGACGGCCCGTCGCGTCACGTGCCGGGCGTCCAGGCCGGACAGGCCGCGTACGGCGACGTAGGCCTTCTCCCGGCCGGGGAGGGAGACGCGGCCGCGCAGCACGGCCTCCGGGTCGCGCTCGATGCGGTCGAGGAGGCGGCGGTAGATGCCGGCCATGGCGGCGACACAGGCGCCGCTGCGCCGGTCGAGCATGGGGAGCAGCCGGTAGCCCTCGGCGAACAGAGCGCGGGCCCGTCGCACTTCGAAGTGCACGAGGCCCGCGAAGTCGGAGCCCTCCGGTGGCCGTGGCCCGCTGAAGCCGGCCGAGCAGCCGAACTTGGCGAGGTCGTCGGCGGGCAGGTACGTGCGCCCTCCCACGGCGTCCTCGCGGACGTCCCGCAGGATGTTGGTGAGCTGGAGCGCGAGCCCGAGCGTGTCGGCATACTCGGGCGCGCGGTCGACGCCGCGCGCCCCCGGCTCCGTGCCGAACACCCCGAGCGAGAGGCGCCCGATGGCGCCCGCGACACAGCGGCAGTAGACCTTCAGGTCGTCCCAGGTCTCGTAGGTCTCGCCGCGGACGTCCATCAGGACGCCGTCGATGAGCTCGTCCAGACCGCCCAGCGGGATCGGGAAGGCCCCGGCCGCGTGGGTGAGCGCGACGGCGACGGGGTCGATGTCGTCCTCGTCGACCTCGCCCTCACGGATCCGGGTGAGCAGCGCCCGGGTCTCCTCCATCCTCGCGACCTTGACATCGTGGGCGAGCGCGCCGTCGCCGATGTCGTCGACCCGCCGCGAGAACGCGTACAGCGCCGACATGGCACGGCGCTGAGGCGTCGGCAGCAGCCGGATGCCGTAGGCGAAGTTACGGGCCTGCCGCCCGGTGACGGCCTCGCAGTAGCTGTAGGCGGCGAGTACCGGTGGGGACGCGTGTGGTTCCGACTCCACGGTCCGGATCACCCCTCTCCTCGCAGAGTCACGCCCACCTCACGCAGCAACCGGACCTTGCCGGGCTTGGGCGGGCCGGGAAGTACGTCGTATTCGGCGGCGGCGATCGCGTGGACGGCCGCCCTTCCCCCCGCCACGAACCCCGCGAGCAGCAGCTTCAGCCTGCCGTGGACGCTACCCACCAGGGGGGCGCCTTCATTCAGGAGATCCCGGGCCCTTTGCGCTTCGTACGCAATCAACGCACGGACCGACGCTCCGGCGGATTTCGTGGCGAGGTCCGCCTCCTGGACGTGAAATCGCTTCATGTCGGCGGCGGGCAGGTAGACACGGTCGCGGCCGAGGTCCTCGGCCACGTCCTGGAGGTGCTCGACGATCTGCAGGGCCGTGCAGATCATGTCGGAGCGGCGGATCCGCTCGGGCGTCGAGGTTCCGGTGACGGCGAGGACGAGACGGCCCACGGGGTTGGCCGACAGCTCGCAGTAGGCGAGGAGGTCGTCGTAGGTCTCGTACCGGCTGACGAGCTGGTCCTGGCGGTTGGCGGCGATCAGGCCGAGGAACGGCTCCGGGGTCAGCGAGCAGCGGCGGACGGTGGGCTGGAGGCGGCGGAGCAGGGGGTGGCGCGGGGTCGAGTCGAAGACCCTGCGCAGGTCGCCCTCGAAGGCGTCCAGCAGGACCAGCCGGTCCTCGGCGTCCTGCGGGGACAGGCCGAGCAGCCGGGCGTCGGCACCACCGGGGGCCAGGTCGCCGTCGCCGATGTCGTCGACCAGGCGGGCGAAGCCGTAGACGGCCATGAGGTCGGTGCGCCAGGCCCGGGGCAGGAAGAAGGGGGCCACGGGGAAGTTCTCGCCCGCGGCCTTGTCGAGGGTGCCGCGCTCCGGGTCGAGGACGCGCGCCGTGCCGGTTCCCGTCACCGCCGGCTGCCCGGCGCGGGGACGGCACGTGCTGCGTGGAGCTGGGGAGTATCCGTAGCCATCGCCGTCACATCTCCCGTTCTACACTGCCGACCCAATACACACTATTTCGGACACGCCGCCCAGCCGTCCGCACGGCTGCCCGACGAGCGGTGTCGCGCATTATCGCCCTGATTGCCGTGTTTCGGGACCTGTACAGCTTACGTTGTACAACGTGTCGCGGTCCGCCAGGGTGTCCCGCACATCACGAGAACACACCGATTGGCCCCAAGCTTCCTGAGATGGACCGGAGTTGACGTTTCCTTTGCAGACGCGGGGCCCCGCCGGAACAGTTGCGGCGGGGCCCTGGCCGATCCGGTCTACTTGCCGGTGAACTTCTCGTACTCCTTGAGCACCTCGTCGGTGGGGCCGTCCATCCGCAGCTCACCGCGCTCCAGCCACAGGACGCGGTCGCAGGTGTCGCGGATCGACTTGTTGTTGTGGCTGACCAGAAACACCGTGCCGGCTTCCTTGCGCAGCTCCCGGATGCGGTCCTCGGAGCGCTTCTGGAACTTGCGGTCGCCGGTGGCCAGGGCCTCGTCGATCATCAGGACGTCGTGGTCCTTGGCCGCGGCGATGGAGAAGCGGAGCCGGGCCGCCATGCCGGAGGAGTAGGTGCGCATGGGCAGCGTGATGAAGTCGCCCTTCTCGTTGATGCCGGAGAAGTCGACGATCTGCTGGTAGCGGTCCTTGATCTCCTCGCGGGACATGCCCATGGCGAGCCCGCCCAATATGACGTTCCGCTCGCCGGTGAGGTCGTTCATCAGGGCCGCGTTGACGCCGAGCAGCGAGGGCTGGCCGTCGGTGTAGACCTTGCCCTGCTCGGCGGGCAGCAGACCGGCGATGGCGCGCAGCAGGGTCGACTTGCCGGAGCCGTTGGAGCCGATCAGGCCGATGGCCTCGCCGCGGTACGCCACGAAGGAGACGCCGCGTACGGCGTGCACCTTGCGCACGCCCCGCGCCGTGTCGTCGGAGCCCCGCTTCAGGATGCGGCTGAGGGCGGCGGTGGCGCTGCCCTTTCCGGACTTGGCGCCGTTGACGCGGTAGACGATGTGGAGGTCGTCCGCGACGACGGTGGGGATCTTGGCGTCCTGCTTCTGCTCAGCCACGGCCGTACCTCTCCTCCGCCTTCCAGAAGTACACGAACCCACCGAGGGCGAAGAGCACGGCCCAGGCGCCCGCGGCCGCCCACACATGGTCGGGCAGGTACTTGGAGCTGTAGTCGTCGATGAGGGAGAAGCGCATCAGGTCCATGTAGATCGCGGCCGGGTTCCACTGCAGGACGTTCGAGATCCAGGCCGGCTTGGACTCGAGGAAGATCGGGATGGAGAACATCACACCGGACGCGTACATCCACGTCCGCATCACGAACGGCATCAGCTGCGCGAGGTCCGGGGTCTTGGCGCCCGCACGGGCCATGATCAGCGCGAGGCCGGTGTTGAAGCAGAACTGCAGGAGGAGCACCGGAACGATCAGCAGCCAGGACAGGTCGGGGTAGTGACCGAAGCCGATCGTGATGGCGAACAGCACGATCATCGAGAACAGCAGCTGCTGGAGCTGCTGCAGCGCGAACGAGATCGGCAGGGAGGCGCGCGGGAAGTGCAGGGCGCGGACCAGGCCGAGGTTGCCGGAGATCGCGCGCACTCCCGCCATCACCGAGCTCTGCGTGAAGGTGAACACGAAGACGCCCGTGACCAGGAACGGGATGTACACGTCGCGGGTCATGCCCCGGTCGGCTTCCAGGAGCAGGCCGAAGATGAAGAAGTACACGGCCGCGTTCAGCAGCGGTGTGGCCACCTGCCACAGCTGGCCGAGCTTGGCCTGGCTGTACTGGGCGGTCAGCTTCGCGCGGGAGAAGGCGAGGATGAAGTGCCGCCGGTCCCAGAGCTGACGGACGTACTCGACGAGGGACGGCCGGGCGCCGCTGACGCTCAGTCCGTGCTTGGCGGCGAGCTCCCTCGCCGTGAGTCCCTCGTCGGGCGCCGCGGACGCGCTCACCGCGACCGGGGCATCGTGCGTTGTCTCACTCACTAGTGGAAACTTTCGTCTTCGAGATGCGTGGCCTGTGCGGGCCTGCATGAGCCGGGGGCCAGGGTACGGCCCGGGTGCTCCCGGATACTCCCGGACTACGAGCTTGTCAGATGACGGGGGGCCGGCCCAGCCGGGTCAGCCGCCACACCGTACGCCACTTCATGGGCCGACGGGGTCCGCACGGGGTCGTCCAGCCTTCGCGGAATCCGCCGAACCAGGCCCGCAGGGCGGGGCGGGAGGGGCGGCGCAGCAGGGTGAGCAGCAGCCACACGCCGAGGTAGACCGGGACGAGCGGTGCGGGGAGGTTTCTGCGGGCCAGCCAGACGCGGTTGCGGGCGACCATGCGGTGGTAGACCGCGTGCCGCGAGGGAGCGGTCGTCGGGTGGTAGAGCACCATGTCGGACCGGTAGTCGATCATCCAGCCCGCGTCGAGGGCCCGCCATGCCAGGTCGGTTTCCTCGTGGGCGTAGAAGAACTCGTCCGGGAGCCCGCCGACGTCGGCGAAGACCCGGGTGCGGACGGCGTTGGCGCCGCCGAGGAACGTGGTGACGCGCGAGGAGCGCATCGGGTCGGCGGCGCGCAGCCGGGGCACGTGGCGGCGCTGGGTGACGCCGGTCTCCGGGTCGGCTATGCGAAAACTCACGATGCCGAGCTTCGGGTCGGCCTCGAAGGCCTTGCGGCACAGCGCGGCGGTGTCGTGGCTCGCGAGCAGGCCGTCGTCGTCCAGGAACAGCAGGACGTCGACGGCCCGGCCGGCCGGGCCGAAGGCCTCGATGCCGACGTTGCGGCCGCCCGGGATGCCGAGGTTCTCGGGCAGCTCGATGGTGCGGACGCCCTCGGGGACGTCCGGGACGGGCGAGCCGTTGCCGACGACGACCACCTCGACGGGGTCGCCGTCCTGCTTGGCCACCGAGTCGAGGAGGGCGCGCAGCTCGTCGGGGCGGTTGCCCATGGTGATGATGACGGCGCCGACCTTCATGCCGCTCACTTCAGCCTGCTCGAAGCGAGGATGGACACGAGGTGCAGCAGGGTCTGCACCAGCGCGATGCCCGCCATCACCGCCACGCCGAGCCGGGTGAAGAACAGGTCACCGCGGGCCTGGTCGACGATGGCCAGCACCAGGATCACCAGGGACGCCTCGATGCCGAGGATCAGCCGGTGGAAGTTCAGGGCGGCGGCGGCCTTGCGGGCCAGCGCCATGCCGGAGGAGCGCATCTCGGAGGCGGCCTCCTTGACCGGCGGCTTCCCCGACTGGTGCCGGGCGACGCCGACGAGGTCGGTCTCGGCCTTGATCAGGATGGCGCCGAGGGCGGCCAGGGTGCCGAGGAAGGCCCACAGCCAGTCGATCCGGCCGCTGCCCCACAGGTCGGCGGCGCGCAGGCCGAAGCCGACGAGCACCGCGGCGTCGGTGAGGTAGGCGCCGACGCGGTCGAGGTAGACGCCGTTGAGCGAGTACTGCTTCTTCCAGCGCGCGATCTCACCGTCGACGCAGTCCAGCAGGAGATACATCTGGACCATGACGACGCCGAGCACCGCGCCCGCGATCCCCGGCACCAGCAGGGCCGGGGCCGCGAGCACACCGAAGACGGTCATCAGGTAGGTGAGCTGGTTGGGCGTGACCCTGGTGTTGACCAGGTAGCGGTCGACCCGCAGGGACACCTCACGCATGTAGAGGCGTCCCATCCAGTGCTCACCGCTGCGCCGGTCCTTCACCCCCGCGGGGTGAACGACGGGGCGGAGTTCAGCTACCGATGGCCTTGACATAGTCGGCGTAGATGTCCTTGATCTGTTCGGTGTTCAGGTCGAGGTGTTCGATGATGGTGTAGCGGCCGGGCCGGGTCTCCGGTGCGAACTCGACGGCCCTGACGAACTCGTCCGTCGTGAAGCCGATCTCGTCCGGCAGCACGGGCAGCCCGTGCCGGCGCAGCACCTCGGCCATGTAGGCCGACTCTTCGTGCGCTCCGCGCAGCCACATGGCGAAGGCCGCGCCCAGTCCGCACTGCTCGCCGTGGGCGGCGGCCCGCTTCGGGTAGAGCAGGTCGAAGGCGTGGTTGATCTCGTGGCACGCCCCGGAGGACGGCCGTGAGTCGCCCGACACCGACATGGCGATGCCGCTGAGGACCAGCGCCTCGGCGAGCACCTGGAGGAAGTCGTTGTCGCCGATGCCGCCGGGGTGCCGGAGCACCGCCTCGCCGGCCTGGCGGGCCATGGCGGCGGCGAGGCCGTCGATGCGCTCGCCCTTGACGCGGTTGGCCAGCTCCCAGTCGGCGATCGCCGAGATGTTGGAGACGGCGTCACCGATGCCGGCGCGGACGAAACGGACCGGGGCCTCACGGATGACGTCCAGGTCGATGACGACCGCGATCGGGTTCGGCACACCGTACGAGCCGCGGCCCGCGTCGTTGTCGAGGGTGGCGACCGGCGAGCACAGACCGTCGTGCGCGAGGTTCGTCGGGACGGCGACCAGGGGCAGGCCGACACGTGCCGCGGCGAACTTGGCGCAGTCGATGATCTTGCCGCCGCCGAGGCCGACGACCGCGTCGAAGTGGCCGGCCTTTATGTCGCTCGCCAGCCGGACCGCGTCGTCGAGGGTGCCGCCGCCGACCTCGTACCAGGTGGCGCCGGGCATGCTCGGCGAGATGCGCTCGCGCAGCCTGGCGCCGGAGCCGCCGCTGACGGCGACGGCGAGGCGGCCGGAGTGCGAGATGCGCTCGTCGGCGAGGACGCAGGCCAGGTCGTCGAGGGCACCCGGGCGGATGTCCACGACGAGCGGGGAGGGGATGAGCCGGGTCAGTACTGGCACGCGATCTCCCGTCCGCGGGCGAGATCGTCGTGGTTGTCGATCTCCACCCACTTGACGTCGCCGATCGGCGCCACGTCGATACGGAAGCCGCGGTTCACGAGCTCCTGGTAGCCGTGCTCGTAGAACTGCTGCGGGTCGGTCTCCCACACGGTCTTGAGCGCGTCGGCCAGCTCGGCGGCCGCGTCGCCCTCGATGAGGGTGACGCCGATGTACTCGCCGGTGGCCTCGGCGGGGTCCATCAGCTTGGTGATCTTCGTCATACCCTTGGCGGGGTCGACGACGACCTTCATCTCCTCGTCGGCCAGGTCCTTGACCGTGTCCAGGGCGAGGATGATCTTCTTGCCGTCGCCGCGGGCGGCGAGCAGCGTCTTCTCGACGGAGACCGGGTGGACGGTGTCGCCGTTGGCGAGGATCACCCCGTCCTTGAGGGCGTCACGCCCGCACCACAGGGAGTAGGCGTTGTTCCACTCCTCGGCCTTGTCGTTGTCGATGAGGGTGAGCTTGACGCCGTACTTCTGCTCCAGCGCTTCCTTGCGCGCGTACACGGCCTCCTTGCGGTAGCCGACGATGATGCCGACCTCGGTGAGGCCGACCTCGGCGAAGTTGGCGAGGGTCAGGTCGAGAACCGTCGGTTCGCCCTCTATGCCCGCAGGACCCACCGGCACCAGAGCCTTGGGAAGGCTGTCGGTGTAGGGGCGCAGACGCCGTCCGGCGCCGGCCGCCAGCACGAGGCCGATCATGCGGGTTCTCCTTCATCGTGTACGGCGGGCGCCCCTGCGGACACCCAGAAGCGGATGCTCTCGAAGAGCACCACCAGGGCCACGGCCACGGCGAGGACCGTGAGCGCGACCGTGAACTGCGAGGCGGTGAGCAGCGCGGCGAGGACGGTGACGAGCAGCGTCCGTCCCTCGTGCCCCCCGATGGAACGCACCAGCCAGGCCGGGGACGCTCCGGCGTTGCCGCGGATGCGGTACACCGTGTCGTAGTGATGGTAGGCGACCGCGGCGACCAGCCCGAAAGCCGCGGGAAGGGCTCCGTTCACGTCGGCCTTGGCGGCGAGGACGAGGACGGTGCCGTACTCGGCGGCGCGCAGGAACGGCGGGACCAGCCAGTCGAGGGCGCCCTTGAGGGGGCGGGCGACGGCGAGGCCCGAGGTCAGGACGTAGGCGACGGCCGCGACGATCACCCAGGGTCCGCCGAAGCCGGTCAGGGCGGCCGTGAGGACGACGGCGAGAGCGCCGAGGAGGGCGATGACGGGGGCCGTGAAGCCCGGCAGCTTGCGGGCCGGCTTCTTGAGCGCCTCGGCGAGGCCCTGGGCGAGCGGCCCGCTGTCCGCGAGGTCGGCCAGCGCCTGCGCCGCCCGGTCCGTCCGCCGTGCCTTCCGCGTCAGCGACCGCAGCACCCGCCCCGCCGTCGTGTACGTCGCCGCGAAGGCGCAGCCGATGAGCAGCGCGTAGAAGGTGATGCGCGGAGTCGTGGCCGCCGTGAGGACCGCGATCATCGCCCAGCGCTCGCCGATGGGCAGGACGATCATGCGGCGCACCCAGACCGTCCAGCCGACGCTGTCGAGCTTGCCGGAGAGGGCGGCGGTGGGGCTGGTGTTGGCGGTGGCGTCGTGGTTGGCCTCGTTGAAGGAGAAGTCGACCACGTGCCGGCAGGTCTGCAGGATCATCGCGCCGAGGGCGAGGGCCCAGACGTCATCGCCGCCGCGGGCGGCGCCCAGGGCGAGGCCGGCGTAGTAGGCGTACTCCTTGGCCCGGTCGAAGGTGGCGTCGAGCCAGGCGCCGAGCGTGGAGTACTGCAGGGAGTAGCGGGCGATCTGGCCGTCGACGCAGTCCAGGACGAAGGACGCGATCAGCAGGACGCCGGCCGCCACGAAGCCGCCGCGGGTGCCGGTGGCCGCGCAGGTCGCCGCTATGAGGGCGGTGATGAGCGAGGCGGTGGTGACCTGGTTCGGGGTCAGGCCGCGGCGGGCGCACCAGCGGGCGATGTAGCGGGAGTACGGGCTGATGCAGTAGGTGGTGAAGAAGCCGTCGCGGGACTTCACGGCCGACTTCAGGCGTACGGCCTCGTCGTCGATGTCCGCCACCGACTGCCGCGCCTCGTTGCGGGCCTGCGGGTCGGCGGGGACGGCGGCGACGAGGCTGCCCAGCTCGGGGCGGTGCACCTCGGTGCCGTCGGTGTCCAGGGCGGTGAGGATGCGGTCGGCGAGGCTGTCGACCAGGGTGGTGCCGCCGCCCGCGGAGTTCTCGCGGGCCATCGCCCGGGTGAGGGCCTGGCGGCCGGCGTGCTGGGCGGTGACGGCGCCGGGGATCGCGGCGAGCGGGAAGCGGGGGTCGGTGAGACCGAGCCGCAGCGCGTGCACATGCCCCACGAACCGGGCGTCGACCAGGGCGACCCGCTCCTCGCCCGGCACCGCGGCGAGCAGGGTCTCGGCCTCGGCGGTGTCGGCCGCGCTCCGCACGTCGAAACCGAGGGACCGCAGGTCGGCCTCGATCGACGATCCGGGGACCGGCTGACCGGTGAGGATGGCGGTCGACAACCGAATTCACTCCCTGGTACCCGACGCGTCCGCGCCAGTGCTGTGCTGGGTGGGGGCGCCCGCTCCGGTGGCTCCCGGGCGGCGTGTCGGCAGAGGCTATCGGATACCGGGAAGGCCACGTTCACCGCCTGTTCGGCAGATCGATCAACGTGGTTCGCACAAGCCTTTGCCGCGATCATCATCGTGGATCCGGGGCCCGCCCCACAAACCGCGCCCCCCAGACCGGACATCGGGGACATCGCGTGGGGCCCGGTCGTGGCGGCATAGGGTGGGCGACCATGACTTGGCTGATCACAGGCGGGGCCGGCTACATCGGAGCACATGTGGCGCGGGCCATGACCGAGGCCGGGGAGCGCGTCCTCGCGCTGGACGACCTCTCGGCCGGGGTGCCCGCGCGGCTCCCCGGCGACGTCCCGCTCGTGGAGGGGTCGTCGCTCGACGGTGAGCTGCTCAAACGGGTGTTCGCCGAGCACAATGTGACGGGTGTGGTGCATCTCGCGGCGCGCAAGCAGGTCGCCGAGTCCGTCGACCAGCCGACGCGGTACTACCGGGAGAACGTCGGGGGCCTGGCGACCCTGCTGGACGCGGTCGCCGGGGCCGGTATCGAGCGCTTCGTGTTCTCCTCGTCGGCGGCCGTGTACGGCGATCCGGGTGTGGACCTCATCACGGAGGACACGCCCTGCGCGCCGGTGAACCCGTACGGCGAGACGAAGCTCACCGGTGAGTGGCTGGTGCGGGCGGCGGGCCGTGCGCACGGAATCTCCACCGTATGTCTGCGGTACTTCAACGTGGCGGGCGCTGCCGCGCCGGAGCTGGCCGACACGGGTGTCTTCAACATCGTCCCGATGGTCTTCGACCGGCTGACGCGCGACGAGGCGCCGAGGATCTTCGGCGACGACTATCCGACCCCGGACGGCACCTGCGTCCGTGACTACATTCACGTCGCCGACCTGGCCGAGGCGCATCTCGCGGCGGCCCGGCGGCTCGCCGGCGGGGACGTCGCGGGCGATCTGACGGTCAACATCGGCCGCGGTGAGGGTGTCTCGGTGCGCGAACTCATCACGGTCATCGGCGAGGTCACCGGCGACCGGCGAGCACCCCTCGTCGAGGAGCGCCGCCCCGGGGACGCCCCGCGGGCGGTGGCCTCGGCGACCCGGGCGGCCGAGGAACTCGGCTGGACCGCGCGGCGCGGGGTGCGTGAGATGGCCGAGTCGGCGTGGCGCGGCTGGCTGCTGCACCACGGCTCCTGACGCCCTGAGGGCGCCCTGACCTGCACATCGTTTCCGCAGGTCAGGGCACATGACAACGGTGTTCAGTGCCGCGTTGCACATACCCCCTCCCCGTAGTTCACTGGGGTGCCCGGGCACGAGCGGACAGACATCGGGCAGACACAGGAGGCGGCTTTCATGGGGGCTGGGCACGATCACGGGCACACGCACGGGGCGCCGGCCGGAGGTACGGCGACCTCGGCATACCGCGGCAGACTGCGGATCGCGCTGGCGATCACGCTCGGCATCGTGGTGGTCCAGATCGTCGGCGGGCTGCTCGCGGACTCGCTCGCGCTCGTCGCGGACTCGGCGCACATGGCGACGGACGCGCTGGGTCTCGGCATGGCGCTGCTCGCGATCCACTTCGCGAACCGGCCGCCCAGCGACCGGGCCACGTTCGGCTACGCGCGCGCCGAGATCCTCGCGGCCCTGGCCAACTGTCTGCTGCTGCTCGGGGTCGGCGGGTACGTCGTGTACGAGTCGGTCCAGCGCTTCATCACGCCGGCGGACACCGAGGGCGGGCTCACCGTCGTGTTCGGTGTGATCGGCCTGGTCGCGAACATGGTGTCGCTGGCGCTGCTGATGCGCGGCCAGAAGGAGAGCCTGAACGTGCGCGGCGCGTTCCTGGAGGTGGCGGCGGACGCTCTGGGCTCCGTCACGGTGATCGTCTCGGCCACGGTGATCATGCTCACGGGCTGGCAGGCCGCCGACCCGATCGCCTCGCTCGTCATCGCGCTGATGATCGCGCCGCGCACCTGGAAGCTGCTGCGCGAGACGCTGGACGTCCTGCTGGAGGCGGCGCCCAAGGGTGTCGACATGGCGGAGGTACGGGCCCACATCCTGGCGACCGACGGGGTGGAGGACGTCCACGACCTGCACGCCTGGACGATCACCTCGGGCATGCCGGTGCTCTCGGCGCATGTGGTCGTCAGCCCGGAGGCGCTGAACGCGATAGGCCACGAGAAGATGCTCCACGAGTTGCAGGGCTGCCTCGGTGACCACTTCGACGTGGAGCACTGCACGTTCCAGCTGGAGCCGACCGGGCACGCGGAGCACGAGCCCCACCTCTGCCACTGAGGTGTGGCTGATGAGGTGTCCGGGGCTGGTGGGGCGCATTCCGATTTGAGTGCGCCGGGGGATGCAGCGCTACGGCGCACGCCCACGCCCTGCCCCTCCCCGCACCGGCAGGGACGATTTTCGGCCCATCGCGACGGGCACGATCTGCTCCTGGGTCCCTCTTCCGGCGTCGAGCGGCGCCGTCCGCGCTCCGCGCTGTCGCGCGGGGACATGCGGGCACGCCGCGAAGTGCCGGGAGTGCCGGATTCGTACGGCAGACTTGGGGCGCGAAGACCGATGTGAAGGATGGGTATGCCGATCACACCTGCCACCGCGACGCACAACCCGTCGAACGGCACCGCAGACGCGATTTTGCTGGAACTGGTCGACGAGGACGGCGTGACGATCGGCACCGCGGAGAAGCTCGCCGCCCATCAGCCACCCGGACAGCTGCACCGCGCGTTCTCCGTGTTCCTCTTCGACGAGTACGGCCGGCTGCTGCTCCAGCAGCGCGCGCTGGGCAAGTACCACTCCCCCGGTGTGTGGTCCAACACCTGCTGCGGCCATCCCTACCCCGGTGAGGCGCCCTTCGCGGCGGCGGCGCGGCGGACCTTCGAGGAACTCGGCGCCTCCCCGTCGCTGCTGGCCGAGGCGGGCACGGTCCGCTACAACCACCCGGACCCGGAGTCCGGTCTTGTGGAGCAGGAGTACAACCACCTCTTCGTCGGCATGGTGCAGGCCGTGCTGCGGCCGGATCCGGAGGAGGTGGCGTCGACGGCGTTCGTGACCCCGCCCGAGCTGATGGAGCGGCATGCCAAGGACACCTTCTCGTCCTGGTTCATGACGGTCCTGGACGCGGCCCGGCCGGCGATCAGGGAGCTGACGGGCACGTCGGCCGGCTGGTGACGAGGGCCCCGGCCGCAGGGCCGGGCAGACCCTAGGAGAACGGTGCGGGCTTGAGCGGCAGGGCGGCCCAGATCACCTTGCCGCCGCTCGCGGTGTATTCGACCTCACACCTGCCGCCCGCCTCCCGGGTGACCTCGCGCACCAGGAGCAGCCCGCGGCCGCCGGTCCGGCCGTGGTCGGCCTCCAGGGCGGTGGGCCGGTACGGGTGGTTGTCCTCCACGGACACGCGCAGCCACGCCGCCCCGACGGCCACCTCGACGGCGACGGTGGGCGACAGCACCGCCGCGTGCTTCACGGCGTTCGTCACCAGCTCCGAGACGATCAGCAGCAGTCCCTGGGCCAGGTCGTCAGAGACCGGCACGCCCTGACGCAGCAGCAGGTCCCGTACGGCGTGCCGCGCCTGCGGGACCGAGGCGTCGACCGCCGGCGCGGTGAACCGCCAGACCCCCTCGTACGGCAGCGGATCCGCGGGCCCGAGGGGCACCGCGCCGCCCTGTGGACGTGGGCCGGACCCACGCCCCTCGTCGTCCATCGTCCGGTCGCCACCCTCGCGCTCGATTGTCGCCACGTCTCGAGTGTTGGTAACGATGCGCTCCGCACCCCAGGGCTGAACAGAAGTCAGCAAGTATCGAGCACTTCTGACCGTTGGCGTATGACACGGTCAGTTGTGGGACTGGTCCTGTCCCTGTTGTGCCGTCTCGGCGAACTATTCGGGTTGTACGGGTTTGCCTTCCGGATAGCATCCGGCGCATGGAGCCGCAGTTGCTGTACAGCGTGACCGACTCGGTCGCGACGGTCGTCATCCGTCATCCGGAGAAGCGCAACGCCATGACGGCCGCGATGTGGCGCTCGCTGCCGCCGCTGCTGGAGGGGCTTGCCGGGGATCCGGTCGTGCGGGCGCTGGTGCTCACCGGCGAGGGCGGGACGTTCTGCGCCGGGGCCGACATCTCGACGCTCCGGGGCTCGCCGGAGGAGGCCCAGGGTCTGGCCGTGCGGGCCGAGGAGGCGCTCGCCGCGTTTCCGAAGCCGACGCTGGCCGCGGTGCGCGGACACTGCGTGGGCGGCGGGGCGCAGCTGGCGGCGGCCTGTGATCTGCGGTTCGCCGAGGAGGGCGCGCTGTTCGGTGTGACGCCCGCGAAGCTCGGCATCGTGTACCCGGCGTCCTCGACCAGGCGGCTGGTGTCCCTGGTGGGCCCGGCCACCGCCAAGTACCTGCTGTTCTCCGGTGAGCTGATCGACACGGATCGGGCGCTGCGCACCGGTCTGGCCGACGAGGTGCTGCCCGAGGGCGAACTCGGCAAGCGGGTCGCCGAGTTCACCCGGATCCTGGTGTCCCGTTCGCAGCTGACGCAGGCGGCGGCGAAGGAGTTCGCGAACGGCGGTACGGACCGCGACGCGCACTGGGCCGGTCAGGCGCGCGCCAGCGGCGACACCGCGGAGGGCGTCGCCGCGTTCCTGGAGCGCAGGCAGCCGCGGTTCGGCTGGAGCGTGCCTACGCCTGGCTGACGTCGGCGTAGGACCGGAGCCGTTCCACGACGTGCGCGGGCGCCTTCTGCGGTGATCCGGCGTCGTAGGGCGGCTGGGGGTCGTACTCGGTGAGGAGCTGGACGAACCGGGCGTGGTCGTCGCCCGCGATCCGGCCGAGCAGGGTCAGCCCCATGTCGATGCCGGAGGAGACGCCGGCCGCGGTGACGTACTTGCCGTCGGTGACGACCCGCTCCCCCGTCGGCTCGGCGCCGAAGCGCTTCAGCTCCTCCAGGGCCAGCCAGTGGGAGGTCGCGCGGCGGCCTCGGAGGAGTCCGGCGGCGGCGAGCAGCAGGGAGCCGGTGCACACGGACGTCGTCCAGGTGGTGCCCGCGTCGGCGGCGCGCAGCCAGTCCAGGACTGGCTCGTGTTCCATCTGCGTCACCTGGCCCGGTCCGCCGGGGACTACGACGATGTCCGGGTTCGGCACGTCGGCCAGGGTACGGTCGGCGGTGAGCGCGAGGTTCCCCGACTCGTTCCGTACCGGGCCGGTCCGCTCCGCCACGAACACGGTCTGCGCGTCCGGTACCCGGCCGAGGGTCTCGTACGGTCCTACGGCGTCGAGGGCGGTGAAGCCGTCGTAGAGGACGATGGCGATCTGCATGGGATGGTCCCTTCCGGTCGGGTGCGGAGCTCAGGGCGTGGTGGCGGGGCGGAAGCGGCGGCGGTACTCGGCCGGGGGCGTCCCGAGGGCCTTGCCGAAGGCCCGGCGCATGGCCTCGGGGGTGCCGTAGCCGCTGGTGCGGGAGATCTCCTCGATGCCGTCGGTGGTGTCCTCCAGGAGACGGCGGGCGTGTTCGAGGCGGACCCGGTCCACGTACCGCCCGGGCGTCATACCGGTCTCGTCCCGGAAGGCGCGGGCGAAGTGGCGGGGTGAGAGGCGGGCCCGGGCGGCGAGTGTCTCCACGGAGAGGTCGGCGTCCGGGCGTTCGTTGATGAACCGCTGGACGTCCCGGAGGGGTTCGCGGTGAGCGGTCTGGGCTTCGAGCTGGGCGCTGAACTGGGCCTGGTTCCCCGGGCGGCGCAGGAAGACCACCAGGTGGCGGGCGATGGCCAGGGCGGCGTCCCGGCCCAGGTCCTCCTCGACCAGGGCCAGGGCGAGGTCGATGCCGGCGGTGACTCCGGCCGAGGTGGCGATGTGCCCGTCGCGTACGTAGACGGGGTCGGGGTCGATCTCGACGGCCGGGTGGTCGCGGGCCAACTGGTCGCAGTACGCCCAGTGGGTCGTGGCGCGGCGGCCGTCCAGGAGCCCGGCCTCGGCGAGTACGGCCGCACCGGTGCACACGGAGACCAGACGCACGGCACGCGGCCCGTGCTCGCGCACCCAGTCGACCAGGCGCGGGTCGGGGTTCAGGGAGCCCGGGCCGCCGGGGACGAGCAGGGTGTGCGGGTCGGACGCGCCGTCCAGGGACTCGTCGGGTACGAGGGTCAGACCGCTGGAGGTCCGCACGGGCGCGCCGCCCGGGGAGGCCGTGCGGATCCGGTACGTCCCCGGGGAGAGCAGCTCCGCGCCCGCGAAGACCTCCACGGGCCCCGTGACGTCGAGACTCTGCACGCCGTCGAAGAGGACGGCGAGAACGGTGCGCTGGGCCATGCCGTTGATTCTTCGCGGGCGCGGAGTGGGGCCGCAATGACGAGTTTCCCACCTTTCCTGCCATGAGATGCCATGGGTGCGCCCTGGGTCGGTGCGGCCATGGAGTGCATACCAAGCGGTTGGTAACCTGCCGGGCATGACGACTGCCGCCCTTGAGCCGCTCGCCGGCCGCCGCTGCCAGAACGTGCTCAACTCCCTGCACGCGACGCACTACTTCTCGCCGGATCTGGGACGGGAGGTGGGCGCTGCCGGGATCACCCATCCCCACGCCGTGAACTTCGCCGTGCGGGCCGCCGCCCTCGGACCGGTCGGGCCCGGTGCGGTGACGGCGGCCTTCTACAACTACAAGTACGAGCTGGTGGCCCGGCATGTGCCGGCGGTGTGGGAGAGCGCCGCACCCGGCCAGGTGCTGGCGGCACGCGCGCGTGCGGTCGACGCGACCCTGCGCCGGCTGCTGGGCGAAGAGGCCCTGGCGTCGGCGGAGATGGCCGAGGCCGCGCGGCTCGCGCTGCGCGCCACGGAGGCCTGTTCGCGCGGCGCGCGGCCGCTGTACGCCGCCCATGCCGACCTGCCTGTCCCCGAGGAGCCGCACCTCGCGTACTGGCACGCGGCGACCCTGCTGCGCGAGCACCGGGGCGACGGGCACCTGGCCGCCCTGATGGCCGCGGGCCTGGACGGCCTCGAGGCGATGGTGACCCACACGGCGACGGGCAAGGGCATGGCGCCGAAGTGGGTGTTCACCACCCGGGGCTGGAGCCAGGAGGACTGGGACGCGGCGACGGACCGGCTGCGTGAGCGCGGGCTGCTGGACGCGGCCGGCGAGCTCTCCGAGCGGGGCGTCGCCCTGCGCGAGGAGATCGAGCGGGAGACGGACCGGCTCGACCGGGCCCCGTACGAGCACCTGGGCCCGGAGGGCGTGGCCCGGCTGACCGAGCTGGGCGCCGGTTTCGCGCAGGCCGCGTTCGTGGCCGGGGCCTTTCCGGCGGATCTGATCGGCAAGGGCTGAGGATGTGACGCATGGTGAGGCGCTGGTGAGGTACCCGGCCTCTCCCGATCGGTGCGGTCGGGAGAGGAAAGGGGAAACACCGTGTTCCGTGCTATCGCAGACGTGCTGCGCCAGATCGGCGGCGCCATCGCCACCGTCGTGACCCTGCCCTTCCGGGCCCTGGCCCGGCTCTTCGGCGGGGCCTCGTCCGCCACCCGCAGCCGCAGGGCCTGACCCAGGGCCGGCGGCGACCTGCCGGGGGTACCGCCCTGGACCCCGAGTGTCGGTGTCACCTGCCACAATTGCCGCGCAACCTCAGTGGAGAAGGCGGTACGGGATCGTGACGACACCCGGGTCCAACGGGTCCATCAACGCAGGGACCATCGAAGGCAGGATCGCCGAGGAGCTCGGCGTACGGGAGCGGCAGGTCAGGGCCGCCGTGGAACTGCTCGACGGCGGTTCTACGGTGCCCTTCATCGCTCGCTACCGCAAGGAAGCGACCGAGATGCTCGACGACGCGCAGCTGCGCACCGTCGAGGAGCGGCTGCGCTATCTGCGGGAGCTGGAGGAGCGGCGGGCGGCGATCCTGGAGTCGGTGCGCGAGCAGGGCAAGCTCACCGAGGAGCTGGAGGCACGCATCCGGGGCGCCGAGACGAAGGCGCGCCTGGAGGACGTCTACCTCCCGTACAAGCCCAAGCGGCGCACCAAGGCGCAGATCGCCCGCGAGGCGGGTCTCGAACCGCTGGCGGAGGGGCTGCTCGGTGACCCGGGTGTCGAGCCCCTCGCCGCGGCGGCCGCGTTCGTCGACGCGGACAAGGGCGTGGCCGATCCGCAGGCCGCCCTCGACGGCGCCCGGGCGATCCTCACCGAGCGGTTCTCGGAGGACGCCGACCTGATCGGCGAGCTGCGCGAGCGCATGTGGGTGCGCGGGCGGCTCGCTGCCAAGGTGCGGGACGGCAAGGAGGAGGCGGGCGCGAAGTTCGCCGACTACTTCGACTTCGCCGAGCCGTTCACCGAACTCCCCTCGCACCGCGTGCTGGCCATGCTGCGCGGCGAGAAGGAGGAGGTGCTCGAGCTCGCTCTGGAGCCCGAGGAGGCCACTGACGGCCCCTCTTCGTACGAGGGCATCATCGCGAACCGGTTCGCGATCGCCGACCGGGGCCGCCCCGGGGACAAGTGGCTGAAGGACACGGTCCGCTGGGCCTGGCGCACCCGCGTCCTCGTGCACCTCGGCATCGACCTGCGGCTGCGGCTGCGCACGGCCGCCGAGGACGAGGCGGTGCGGGTCTTCGCGGCCAACCTGCGTGACCTGCTGCTCGCGGCCCCGGCGGGCACGCGCGCGACGCTCGGCCTGGACCCCGGCTTCCGTACGGGTGTGAAGGTCGCCGTCGTGGACGCGACCGGCAAGGTCGTCGCCACGGACGTCATCTATCCGCACGTCCCGGCCAACCGGTGGGACGAGGCCGTCGCCAAGCTGGCCCGGCTCGCGAAGGAGCACGCGGTCGAGCTGGTCGCCATCGGCAACGGCACGGCGTCCCGCGAGACCGACAAGCTCGCCGGGGAGCTGATCACCAAGCACCCGGAGCTGAAGCTCACGAAGGTGATGGTGTCCGAGGCCGGCGCCTCCGTGTACTCGGCGTCCGCCTTCGCCTCGCAGGAGCTGCCCGACATGGACGTGTCGCTGCGCGGCGCCGTGTCGATCGCGCGCCGGCTGCAGGACCCGCTGGCCGAGCTGGTGAAGATCGACCCGAAGTCCATCGGTGTCGGCCAGTACCAGCACGACCTGTCCGAGCTGAAGCTGTCGCGTTCGCTGGACGCGGTGGTGGAGGACTGTGTGAACGGCGTGGGCGTGGACGTCAACACGGCGTCGGCCCCGCTGCTCGCCCGGGTCTCCGGCATCACCTCCGGGCTCGCCGAGAACATCGTGGCGCACCGGGACAGCAACGGGCCGTTCACGTCCCGGGGCGGGCTGAAGAAGGTGGCGCGGCTCGGTCCCAAGGCGTACGAGCAGTGTGCGGGCTTCCTGCGGATCCGCGGCGGTGACGACCCGCTGGACTCGTCCAGCGTGCACCCGGAGGCCTACCCGGTCGTGCGGCGCATGGTGAAGACCAGCGGCCAGGAGGTCGCCGCGCTCATCGGCAACACCGGTGCGCTGCGCTCGCTGAAGCCGCAGGACTTCGTGGACGAGACGTTCGGTCTGCCGACCGTCACCGACATCCTGAAGGAGCTGGAGAAGCCGGGCCGCGACCCGCGTCCGGGCTTCAGGACGGCCTCCTTCCAGGACGGCGTGGAGAAGATCGCCGACCTGTCGGCCGGGATGGTCCTGGAGGGCGTCGTGACGAACGTCGCCGCCTTCGGGGCGTTCGTCGACGTCGGCGTGCACCAGGACGGCCTGGTGCACGTCTCGGCGATGTCGAAGACGTTCGTCAAGGACCCGCGGGACGTGGTGAAGCCCGGGGACATCGTCAAGGTGAAGGTCCTCGACGTGGACATCCCGCGCAAGCGGATCTCGCTGACGCTGCGGCTGGACGACGAGGCGGCGGCCTCCCAGGGCCAGGGCGGCGGTTCCGGTGAGCGCCGGCAGCGAGGCGGGCGTCCGCCGCAGCAGCGGCAGGGCGGGCGTGGTGGTGGCGGCGGCCGTAGCAGCGGTGGCGGTGGCGGTGGCTCGCGTCAGGCGCCGCCGCCCGCCAACAGCGCGATGGCCGACGCGTTGCGCCGTGCGGGCCTGGCCGATCCGAAGAACGGTCGTCGCTGACGGCTTCGCCGGGAGGCCGTGGGGAGCTGCGGGGCCGTTGTGGCTGGTCGCGCAGCTCCCCGCACCCCTGCCCCGTCAGCGCTCGGTCACCTTGCCGTCCGCGACCTCCAGGCGGCGCGTCACATGGACCGCGTCCAGCATGCGGCGGTCGTGCGTGACCAGCAGGAGCGTGCCCTCGTAGGCGTCGAGGGCCGACTCCAGCTGCTCGATGGCGGGCAGGTCGAGATGGTTGGTCGGCTCGTCGAGGACCAGGAGGTTGACGCCCCGGCCCTGAAGCAGGGCCAGGGCGGCCCTCGTGCGCTCGCCCGGGGAGAGGGTCGCCGCGGGGCGCAGGACGTGTTCCGACTTGAGGCCGAACTTGGCCAGGAGGGTGCGGATCTCGGCCGGTTCGGTGTCGGGAACGTCTGCGCGGAAGGCGTCGAGCAGGGCTTCCTGGCCGTGGAAGAGCTTCCGGGCCTGGTCGACCTCGCCGAGCAGCACACCCGAGCCGAGCGCGGCATGTCCGGCGTCGAGCGGGACACGGCCGAGCAGGGCGGCGAGCAGTGTGGACTTGCCGGCGCCGTTCGCGCCGGTCACCGCCACCCGGTCCGCCCAGTCGATCTGGAGGGACACCGGGCCGAGGACGAAACCGCCGCGGCGCACCTCGGCGTCCCGCAGGGTCGCGACGACGGCGCCCGAGCGCGGGGCCGACGCGATCTCCATCCGCAGTTCCCACTCCTTGCGCGGCTCCTCGACGACGTCCAGCCGCTCGATCATGCGCTGGGTCTGGCGGGCCTTCGCGGCCTGCTTCTCGCTGGCCTCGCTGCGGAACTTGCGGCCGATCTTGTCGTTGTCGCTGCCCGCCTTGCGGCGCGCGTTCTTCACGCCCTTGTCCATCCAGGACCGCTGCGTCTGAGCGCGGTCCTGGAGGGCCGCCTTCTTGTCGGCGTACTCCTCGAACTCGTCGCGGGCGTGCCGGCGGGCCACGTCCCGCTCCTCGAGGTAGGCCTCGTAGCCGCCGCCGTAGAGGTTGATCTGCCCTTGGGCGAGGTCGAGTTCGAGGACCTTGGTGACGGTGCGGGTGAGGAACTCGCGGTCGTGGCTGACGACGACCGTGCCGGCGCGCAGGCCGCTCACGAAGCGTTCGAGGCGTTCCAGGCCGTCCAGGTCGAGGTCGTTGGTGGGCTCGTCGAGGAGGAAGACGTCGTAGCGGGAGAGGAGCAGGGAGGCGAGGCCGGCGCGGGCCGCCTGGCCGCCGGACAGGGACGTCATGGGCTGGTCCAGGTCGATCGCGAGGCCCAGTGAGTCGGCGACCTCCTCGGCGCGTTCGTCGAGGTCGGCGCCGCCGAGGCCGAGCCAGCGCTCCAGGCTGGTGGCGTAGGCGTCGTCGGCGCCCGGGGCGCCGTCGACCAGGGCCTGGGTCGCCTCGTCCATGGTCCGCTGCGCCTCGGCGACGCCGGTGCGGCGGGCCAGGAACGCCCGGACGGTCTCTCCGGGCCGGCGCTCCGGCTCCTGTGGAAGGTGTCCGACGGTGGCGGTCGGCGGGGACAGGCGCAGTTCGCCCTGCTCGGGTGCGGTGAGTCCGGCGAGCATCCTGAGCAGGGTGGACTTGCCGGCGCCGTTGGCTCCGACCAGGCCGATCACATCGCCGGGCGCGACGACGAGGTCGAGCCCGGTGAACAGGGAGCGGTCGCCGTGGCCGGCGGCGAGGTTCTTGGCGACGAGGGTGGCAGTCATCAGGTCGCTGATTTTAATGGGCCGCTCAGTGGGTCACCGCCGTCACCAGGACCCTTCCGGAGGTGCGCGCCACGACGTAGGACCGGCCCTTCACCGCCCTGGCGTCGAGGGAGACGCGGTGACGGCCGGGTTCGAGGACGCCGTCGAAGACCTCGTGGGTGTGGGTGCGGGAGAGCCGGTCGAGGCGGTACGCGGTGAGGGTGACCCGGCAGGCGGAGGTGACCTCGATGTCGGCCCCGCCGTCGGTGGCGGTCAGGCCGGTGAGGCGGTGCTGTGCCACCGGGCCCTGGTCCAGGGCGTGTTCGATCTGGGCGACGAGCAGGGGGACGATCGGGGCGAGGCCGTCGACGTAGACGACGGGGACCTCGGCCTCCTCGAAGGCGCGGCGGACCGCGGCACGGTCCCGCTCGCCGGTCGCGCGGCCGAAGGCGACGGCGCCGTAGCCGCGCAGTTCGTCGGCGGGCACTCCGTCGGCGTCGTGGGCGATGTCCGCGCCGACGCCGATGGTCCGTAACGCCGCGGCGAGCTTGGCCAGGACGGCGACACGGGCGCCGATCAGCAGGACGCGGCGGCGGGTGTCGGGGGCGGAGCCGTTCAGCAGGGCGCTCAGGGCCGTCCGGTACTCGGCGCCGCGGAAGCGGAACGGGCCGATACCGTGGTAGCCGTTGAGGTCGAGGTCGGCGTGTTCGTCGGTCTGCCAGGCGAAGTCCCGCCAGATGAAGTCCTCGTCGTCCCGCCGGATGACCGCGGTGACGGCTCCGCAGGCCAGGTCCTCGCACTCGGGGCAGCCGTAGACGACGTAGCGGCCGCCGGGCAGGGGTGCCGGGCTCTCCAGGAGCAGGCTGCGGACCTGCGCGGTGAAGATCGCGGGCGGGATGTCGGAGGCGAGCGGGGAGACCGCGTCGAGGTCGGAGAGCCGGAACAGCAGCGGGCGTCCGTCGACGATGAAGTCCACGAAGTCCCGGTGGACCTGGTAACCACCGTCGTGGAGAACTCCGCCGGCCCGCATCGCGGGTGCCAGGCCGAAGGTCGCGTATTCGGCACACATGCTGTGAGTATCCCCATACTGCGCGTGATGTGAGCACGGCATGACACATTCCGCTACGGTCCCGGCATGGCGGGCGAGGGAAGTGACGAGATCCTGGTGGTCGGTGGCGGGGTCGTCGGGCTGACGACCGCGGTGGTGCTGGCCGAACGCGGGCGTCGGGTGCGGGTGTGGACGCGGGACGCCGTGGAGGCGACCACCTCAGCGGTCGCGGGGGCGCTGTGGTGGCCGTACCGGATCGAGCCCCTCGCGCTCGCGCGTGCGTGGGCGCTGCGGTCGCTGGAGATCTACGAGGAGCTGGCGGCGCGGCCCCGACCGACCGGCGTACGCGTGGTCGAAGGGGTACTGGGCGAGACCCGTCTCGACGAGGTCGACGGGTGGCTGGCGGGGCGGGTGCCGGGGCTGCGGCCTGCCACGGCCGGGGAGTACGCGGGGACGGGTGTCCGGGCACGGCTGCCGCTGATCGACATGCCGGCTCATCTGCCGTGGCTGCGGGAGCGGTTCGTGACGGCCGGCGGGGTGGTCGAGGCTCGTACGGTGTCCTCGTTCGCGGAGGCCGACGCGCCGGTCGTGGTCAACTGCACGGGGCTGGGGGCGCGTGAGCTGGTGCCGGATCCGTCCGTGCGGCCCGTGCGCGGGCAGCTGGTGGTCGTGGAGAACCCCGGGATCGACACCTTCCTCGTCACCACCGACGCGGCCGGGGACTACGCGTACATGTTTCCGCAGCCGGGCGGGCTCGTCCTCGGCGGTACGGCGGAGGAGGACGCGTGGTCGCCGGAGCCCGATCCCGCGACGGCCGAGGCGATCGTCCGCCGCTGCGCGGCGCTGCGGCCGGAGATCGCCGCCGCCCGCGTCCTGGAACACCGGGTCGGGCTGCGCCCCGCTCGCCCCGCGGTCCGGCTGGACCGTGACGCCCTGCCGGACGGCCGGCTCCTGGTGCACAACTACGGCCACGGCGGCGCGGGCGTCACGGTGGCATGGGGGTGCGCGGAGGAGGCGGCGCGGCTGGTGTGCGACGGAGGGGACGGGCCGCAGCCCGGCTGACCGCCCTACGGCCGGGGCGAAGGCAGCCGGGGAGCCCGAAGCACCCCGGCCGGCAAAGGCGGATGCCCCCGCCGGAGGCATCGGAGCCGTCGGGCTCCGACGCCCCGGCCGGGGGCATCCGGCAGGGCGGTCGATCGGGTCAGTGCTTGCCGATGGGGTCGCCCTCGACGTCCGGGCCGACGCCCGGGCCGACGCGGAACTCGAAGTCGCCGTCGTACTTCTCGTGGCCCGCCATGACGGCCATCTCGATGGCCTCGGAACCCATCTGCTCACGCACGATCACCGGGTCACGGCGCAAATCGCGCATGAGGGCGACGCACATGAAGGTCATCACGACGACGAACGGCGCCGCCGCGAGGATGGTGAGGTTCTGCAAGCCTGTCAGCGCGTCGCCCGAGCCGCTGCCGACGAGGAGCATGATCGCGGCCACCGCACCGGTGACGACGCCCCAGAACACCACCACGAGGCGGCCGGGTTCGAGCGCGCCCTTCTGCGAGAGCGTGCCCATGACGATCGACGCCGCGTCGGCACCCGAGACGAAGAAGATGCCGACGAGGACCATCACCAGCAGGCTGGTGGCGGTGGCGATGGGGAACTGCTGCAGCACGTCGAAGAGCTGGCCCTCGGGGGTCGCCTCCTTGCCGAGCCTCCCCTCCTCCTGCATCTTCATCGCCGAGCCGCCGAAGATCGCGAACCAGACCAGGCTGACCGTGCTGGGCACGAGGATGACGCCGCCGATGAACTGGCGGATGGTCCGGCCCCGGCTGATGCGGGCGATGAACATGCCGACGAACGGCGTCCAGGAGATCCACCACGCCCAGTAGAAGACGGTCCAGCTGCCCAGCCAGTCCGCGACGCCCTCCCCGCCGCTGGCCTCCGTACGGCCGGCCAGCTGGGGCAGGTCGCCGAGGTAGGCGAAGACCGACGTCGGCAGCAGGTCGAGGACGATGATGGTCGGGCCCGCCACGAACACGAACAGGGCGAGGACCAGCGCCAGCACCATGTTGGTGTTGGACAGCCACTGGATGCCCTTCTCCACACCGGAGATCGCGGACGCGACGAAGGCCAGGGTCAGCACCGCGATGATCGCGACGAGCAGCCCGGTGCTCACCTTGTCCATCCAGCCCAGCTCCTGTACACCGGAGCCGATCTGGAGCGCGCCGAGCCCCAGTGAGGCGGCGGAGCCGAAGATGGTCGCGACGATCGCGAGGATGTCGATGACCCGGCCGGCGGTGCCGTTGGCGTGCTTCTTGCCGATGAGCGGGGTGAAGACGGCGCTGATGGTCTGGCGGCGCCGCCTGCGGAAGGTGCTGTAGGCGATGGCGAGGCCCACCACGGCGTAGATCGCCCAGGGATGGAGCGTCCAGTGGAACAGGGTGGTGGCCATGGCCGTCTCCATGCGTTCACCGGAGTCGGCCGGGTTCGTGCCCGGCGGGGCCGTCGAGTAGTGCGACAGCGGTTCGCTCACGCCGTAGAACATCAGGCCGATGCCCATGCCCGCGCTGAACATCATCGCGACCCAGGACACGGTGCGGAACTCGGGCTCCTCACCCTCCGCACCGAGGTGGAT
This sequence comes from Streptomyces sp. NPDC041940, assembly GCF_055589465.1. NCBI lineage: Bacteria > Bacillati > Actinomycetota > Actinomycetes > Kitasatosporales > Streptomycetaceae > Streptomyces > Streptomyces sp. NPDC041940. The sequence continues at coordinate 243,080 of NZ_JBVJBP010000002.1, read as the reverse complement.
ACGGCCGTAACGGCTGATCGCGAGCCAGAGGGCGAACACGACGAAGCCGGAGGCGGCGAGCATGAACGCCCAGCCGCCGTTGTGCATCAGCCCGCTGAGCATGCTGGTGGAGACGGATTCGAGCGAGTCGGTCGCCGTGGCCCCCCAGATCACGAAGGCGAGGGTGAGCGCCGCCGTGACACCGAACACGATCCGGTCGGTCTGGGGCCCCGCCTGACCGGGGAGACCGGCTTCCGAACCCGGCAGCGCGCCTCCCCCATGGGGATCGTTCTCGCTTGGTCGGTCGTGTGTCACAGGCGGCACCTTTCATTGAACGTAGGAGGAAGGTAAATCCTCCGTAACGCCCCTACCACGTGTGGCGCAATTACACCCCTCTCAACATTGCGTTTCGGACTCGGTCTCGGTCAGGTGGTACGTGGCTCGCCCGTCGAGCAGCAGCGGGACGAGCGCCCGCAGGGGCTGACGCAGGGGTACGAGCACGCCCTCGGCGTCCCGTCGTACGCGCACACCGTGCAGCGCGAGCTCGTCGCCGACCTCGGCGTACTGCTCCGCGGTGAGCCGGTAGCCGCAGGGCGGGTTCTGGATCACCTCGGCGGGTTCGGGCGTGTCGTTGTCGGCGCCGCCGACGTAGACCGGGCCGGTGTCCCGGTAGCCGGCGAGCCGGGCCTGGGCCGTCGTCGCCTCGATCCGGCCCCGGCGCTGGTCGGTGTACCCGAACAGGCCCTTGAGCGCATCCAGCTGGGAGGTGACCCGGCGCCGGTTGTTCAGTGCCTCGTCCGCCTTCTCCGCTTCGGTGAGCGGGTCCACACGGCTCTCGATGAGCAGTCCGACCGAGTGCTTTATACCGGACATATTGCGCAGAATGCGCTCCTGCCCGTCTCCGGCGACCTGTTTGACCGGTTCGCCGGTTTCGGGGTCGGTCCAGATGCCGTAGGTGCCGGTCGAGTGGCCGGCCCGCCGCGCCGCGGGGCGGACGTAGGCCTCGGAGAGGGTCTTCGCCTCGTCGTGGACCGCGTCGTGGGTGTTGAGGTTGCGCGGCCACAGGTCGAAGAGGGCTTTGTCGTAGTACTGGGGTGTCGCTCCGTATTCGTGCAGGTCGTAGATGATGTCGGGGCGCTGGTCGCGGATGAGCGCGGCCAGGGCGCGGCCCTCGGCGGTCTTGAGGGCGAGGTGGTCGCGGTTGATGTCGACGCCGTCGCTGTTGCCGCGCGTGTTCGCGGCCCGGCCGTCGGGGTTGGCGGTGGGCACGACGAGGACGGTGGTGCGATCCAGGAAGCGCCGGGTGCGACTGTCGCGGGCGTGGGCGAGGTCGCGGACGGTGGTGAGGCAGGCTTCGCGGCCGGAGGGTTCGTCGCCGTGCTGGCTGCACACGAGGAGCACCTTGTTCGGGCTCGGGCGGTTGCCGATCCGCACGAGCTGGAGCGGTCGGTCCTGCTTCGTCGTACCGAAGCGGGTCAGGGAGACCCGGCTGCTCGAGCGGTCGACGGCCCTGAGGAACTCCTGCTCCTCGGGCTGGGTGGTCCAGCGGGCTCCGTCGGTCCGCTCGAAGCCGGTGCGCGGCGGGGAGCCGGTGGCCGTGGCCGTCTGGGCGGGGACGGCGACCAGGGACGCGGCGAGGGCGGCGGTCAGGGTCAGGGCGCGGACGCGGTTCACTGGGTTCCCTCCGGGACGCGGTGGGTGGTGCGCGGTTCCCGTACGCCGTCCAGGAGCGCGGCGACGGGCGCGGTGAGCGCGGAACCCGCGGTGGCGCGGGCGAAGGCGGCGGGTCCGCCGACGAACGGCACGTCGGCCGAGGTGCGGGAGAGGTCGAGCGAGAGCTTCGGCGTGTCGGCGGGAGGGTCGATGAGGCCCTGGTCGGTGCCCGCGACGATCAGCGCCAGGCGGTGGCCCTTCGGGACGACATGGTCGGTCGCCGCCAGGTCGAGGGTGATCGTGTACCGCTTGCCGGGGGTGAGCGGGGAGCCCTTGTCGTCCGAGGCGTGGTTGCCGAGGTCGGCCCAGCCGCGGCTGACGACCGTGTAGTCGACGTCGGCGGTCTTGGCCTTCGCCTCCTTGAAGCAGGAGCTGTCGCCGGTGGTGCTCGCGCCCCAGCAGGTGCGGTTCGGGAGGGTGGTGACGCCCTCGCCGGCGTCGGCGTAGTCGCGGATGGTGTCGGGGCCTACGTCCACGAGGACGGCGGAGAGATGGGCCGTCGGGGTGGAGGGCGTCGCGGTGACCGTGACCTCGGAGGAGCCGGACAGGCGCAGGCTCCGGGTGAGCGGCCCGGTGACGAAACCGGCCTTCTCCGGTGTCGACTTGTCGATCCGGGCGGCCCAGTCGGTCTCACTCAGCTTCGGGTCGTCGGTGAAGGTCTCGGTGCCGTGGCCGCGGTCAAGCCCGAGGGTGCCGACGCCGGGCTGCGTTCCCCGGTCGGGGCGCAGGGTGGTGGCCCGGGTGCCGGTCGGCGGCCAGACCTTGGAGGTGCTCCACTGGTCGGGCCGGCGTTCGATGTCGGCCATGGGCTCGCGGTCGATGCCGTTGTCGTAGCCCATGAGTTCGTGGTCGAACCAGCGGTGCAGGGTGTCGACCCAGGTGGCGCGGCGGAAGTCGAAGGGGTCGACGTGGCCGGTCTGGGAGAGCCAGATCTTGCGCTCGACGCCGTGCTTCGCGAGGGCGTCCCACCACTGGCCCACGTGCTTCATGCGCACGTTGAGGTCCTGCGTGCCGTGGATCAGGAAGACGCTGGCCCTGACCTTCTTCGCGGCCTTCACGTAGTCGCGCTCGGTCCACAGCGGGGTCCGGTCACCGGTGCGCGGGGCGCCGTCGACGAGCTTCTGCTGGACGGCGGCGCACTTCTCGCGGGCGTCGGGGCTGTTGACGTAGTCGGACAGCCACTCGGGGCCGGAGTCGTAGAGCGGGGCGCCCTGCTGGAAGTAGTAGTCGTACCAGGAGGAGATGGCGCTGATCGGGACGATGGTCTTCAGGCCCTTGACGCCGGTGGCCGCGACGCCGTTGGCGATGGTGCCGTCCCAGCTCTTGCCGATCATGCCGGTGCGGCCGTTGGTCCAGGCGGCCTTGGCGCGGGTGGTGCCGGTGCGGGTCGTGTAGGCCTTGGCGCGGCCGTTCAGCCAGTCGACGACGGCCTTCGCCGACTGGATGTCGGAGCGGCCGCCGACGTCGTCGCAGCCGTCGGAGCGGTTGGTTCCGGCCAGGTCGACGCCGACGAAGCCGTAGCCGCGGGGCACGAAGTAGTTGTCGTAGTACAGCGGCATCTGGACGACGTCGCCGTTCGCGTCGTACGTCTTGCGCTGGCTCTCGTTGCCTCGCCCGCAGCAGGAGTAGTACGGGCTGGCGTCCATGATGACGGGGATCTTGCGGCCCTGACGGGCGGGTTCGCGGGGGCGGACGATGTCGACGGCGACCCGGTCGGCCTTCCCGTCGCCGTCTCCGTCGAGTCCGGTGTCCACCCAGACGGCCTCACGGACGGCCTTCTCGTACGAGTAGACGGGTTCGCTCCCGCGCGGCGTGGCCTGCGCCGCGGCCGGGGTGAGCAGGGTGGCCAAGAGGGCGGCCGTGGCCGCCGTCGCGAGCGGTCTCCAGGTCGTGAAGCGCGTGCGTTTCGGCATGCGCCGGACGCTACATCGGTGAACTCCTGTTCAGAAGAGGGCAGCTGACGGACCGGCGTGTCCCGGAGGGGCCCGCGGGGCGGGTGTCGCATGTCGGCCGAATGGCGATCGTGTGACAGCAGGGGCCATGGACATGACCACGGGCACAAGGATCAATAGGCTCCGAACAGACTTCGGGACCTACGACTTGGAGCCTTGCGTGCACCGCAGAATCATCGCGCCGGGAGCCCTGGCAGCGGCCGTTCTCCTGCTGGCGATCCCGGCATCGGCCGCGCCCCACTCCCCCGGCGCGCCGGGTATCGGCGACCCCTACTACCCGGCCTACGGGAACGGCGGCTACGACGTCTCCCACTACGACCTCCGGCTGAAGTACCAGCCGGCCACGGACGAACTGGAGGGCACGGCGACCCTCGTGGCCCGTACCACGCAGGAGCTGTCGAGCTTCAACCTGGACTTCCTGCTGGACGTCGGCGAGGTGCGCGTCAACGGCGCGAAGGCCTCGTTCAGGACGTCGGGCGAGCACGAACTGGAGATCACGCCGAAGACACCGCTGGCCAAGGGCACGTCCGTCACGGTCGTCGTCCGCTACCGCGGGGTGCCGTCGTCGAAGCAGGCCTACGGTTTCACCAGCTGGCACCGCACTCCGGACGGCGGTGTCGCGGCGAACGAGCCCGAGGCCGCGGCGTGGTGGTTCCCGGGCAACGACCACCCGCTCGACAAGGCCACCTACGACGTGTCCGTGCTGGTCCCGGACGGCACCCAGGCCATCTCCAACGGCACGCTCCAGTCGACGAGTTCACGCCTCGGCTGGACCCGTTGGAACTGGCGCTCGAACAAGCCGCAGGCCACGTACCTCGCCACGCTCGCGGTCGGGAAGTTCGACATCACGACGAGCACGACCGAGAGCGGCATTCCGGTCCTCAACGCCTACAGCAAGGACCTGGGCGACCACGCCGGCGCGGCACGGGCGAGCATCGAACGGACCGGGGAGATCGCGGACTGGCTGTCCGGGTACTTCGGGCCGTATCCCTACAACGCGCTCGGCGGCTACGTTCCGAACACCACCACGGGCTATGCGCTGGAGACGCAGACCCGCCCGTACTACAGCCCGCGGCAGTTCGCGAACGGGTCGAACGTGTCCCTCGTCGTCCATGAGATCGCCCACCAGTGGTACGGGGACGACGTGTCCCTCAAGCGCTGGAAGGACATCTGGATCAACGAGGGGTTCGCGCGCTACGCGCAGTGGCTGTGGTCCGAGCACGAGGGCGAGGGCACGGCGCAGGAACTCGCCGACTACGTGTACGCCTCGCATCCGGCGGACGACTCGTTCTGGACGGTGAAACCCGGCGACCCGGGTCCGGAGAACCAGTTCGACGCGGCGGTCTACGACCGGGGCGCGCTGGCCGTCCAGGCGCTGCGCAACGAGATCGGCGACGAGGCGTTCTTCGCGATCCTCCAGGGCTGGCCGCGGAAGTACGCCCATGGCAACGCGTCGGTCGCCGACTTCCGGCGCTACGCCGAGGAGGTGTCCGGGAAGCCGCTGGCCGCGTTGTTCGACACGTGGCTGTTCGAGGCGTCCAAGCCGGCGTCGGCGGCGGCCAGGACCGCGTCCGTCGCGAAGGCCGGCGGGGCGGTGTCGCAGCCGAGGTCGTGGAAGAAGATCGCCACGACGAACGGGGCGCACGAGCACGCGCGGCACGGGAGCGAGGAGCACAAGCACTGACGCGCCTGTTCCCGCACGGCGGTCTACGGTGGGCCCATGCGCGTCCGGCGCATGGGCCCGGGCGACGCGTAGACCGGCGGGTGAAGGGAGCCGGGCGTGCGGGACGCGGCGATCATCGAGGCACCGTCCGTGCTGGGGCTGCGGCCTACCGGGGTCGAGGAACTGCCGGAGGCGCTGCTCCGGGCCGGGCTGGCCGAGGGCCTGGGCGCGGTGCGGGCGGGCCGGGTGGAGCCGCCGGCGTACGACCCGGAGCGGGATCCGGACAGCGGGGTGCTCAACCCGGGCGGTATCGCCGGGTACTCCGTCGCGCTGGCCGATGCCGTCGGCCGTGTCCTGGACACCGGCCGGTTCCCTGTGGTGCTGGGCGGCGACTGCAGCGTGCTGCTGGGCAACCTGCTCGCGCTGCGCCGCCGGGACCGGCACGGGCTGCTCTTCCTCGACGGGCACACCGACTTCTACCAGCCGTCGGCGGAACCGGCCGGTGAGGCGGCCTCCATGGAACTCGCCCTGGCCACCGGGCGCGGCCCGCGCGTCCTGGCCGACCTGGAGGGCTTGGGCCCCCTCGTGCGGGACGAGGACGTCGTCGCCCTGGGGTTCCGGGACACGGAGGAGTCCGCGTCCTACGGCATGCAGCCGCTGCCGACCGCGCTGCACGCGATGGATCTCGACACCGTGCGTGCCCTGGGGGCGGCCGAGGCGGCCCGGCACGCGGTCGGGCTGCTGACCGGCGACGGCGCGGGCGCCGGGTACTGGATCCATCTCGACGTCGACGTACTGGACGACGCGGCCATGCCCGCCGTCGACTACCGGCTCCCGGGCGGCCTGACCTGGCAGGAACTGGAGACCGTCCTGCGCACGGCACTGTCCGACGGCGAAGCCGTGGGCCTCGACGTCGCGATCTTCAACCCCCGGCTGGATCCGGACGGCTCGATCGCGGGCCGTCTGACCGAGTGCCTGCTGCGGGGCTTCGACGGGCAGGGCTGAGGCGGGCCCGCATTCCCGCTACATCGAGACGGGCCCGCACTCCCTGTTACTTCGTGAGCTGGGACAGTTCCTGGTCGGCCGTCGCGGACACCCGGCGGCGGATGCCGAACCAGCCCGCGACCAGCATGGCCGCGATCACGGGGACGAGCAGGAGTGTCTTGCGGCCGACCTCGGGGTCGTTCCACATCATGCCGAGGCAGGCCAGCAGGAAGACGATCGTGGTGATCTCCGTGACCGGGCTGCCGGGGAGGCGGAAGGAGGGGCGGTCGACCAGGCCCTCCTTGGCGCGGCGGACGAAGACCAGGTGGCAGATCATGATGATCACCCAGGTGCTGATGATGCCGAGGGAGGCGATGTTCAGCACGATCTCGAAGGCCTGGGCCGGCACGAGGTAGTTCAGGCCGACGCCGAGCACACACACCGCGCAGGTGAGCAGGATGCCGCCGTAGGGGACCTGGCTGCGGTTCATGCGGGCGGTGAACTTCGGCGCGGAGCCTGCCATCGCCATGGAGCGCAGGATGCGGCCCGTGGAGTACAGGCCCGAGTTCAGCGAGGACATGGCGGCCGTCAGGACCACCAGGTTCATCACGTCGCCGGCCGCCGGGATGCCGATCTTCGACAGGACCGTGACGAAGGGGCTCTGGTCGGCCGAGTAGACCGAGCCGGGCAGGAGCAGGGCCAGCAGGACGACCGAGCCGACGTAGAAGAGCCCGACCCGCCACATGATCGAGTTCACCGCGCGCGGGACGACCTTCTCCGGCTCGGCGGTCTCACCCGCGGCGACACCGACCAGCTCCAGCGCGGCGTACGCGAAGATCACGCCCTGCATGACCAGGACCACGGGCATCATGCCGTGCGGGAAGACGCCGCCGTTCTCCGTGATCACGCCCAGGCCCGGGGTCTGGCCGCCCACCTTGTGCTGCGTGGCGAGCAGGAAGATGCCGATGAGCATGAAGCCGACGAGCGTGGCGACCTTGATGATCGAGAACCAGAACTCCATCTCGCCGAAGATCTTCACCGAGATCAGGTTCACGGCCAGCACGACCGCGAGGGCGGCGAGCGCGAGCACCCACTGCGGGATGTCGGTGAACAGGCTCCAGTAGTGCGTGTAGAGGGCGATCGCGGTGATGTCGGCGATGCCGGTGGTCGACCAGTTCAGGAAGTACATCCAGCCGGCGACGTAGGCGCCCTTCTCCCCGAGGAACTCCCGCGCGTACGACACGAAGGAGCCCGAGGAGGGGCGGTAGAGCACGAGTTCGCCGAGGGCCTTCACGACGAAGAAGGCGAAGATGCCGCACACCAGGTAGGCGATCGCCAGCGCCGGGCCCGCGTTGTGCAGCCGCCCGCCGGCACCCAGGAAGAGTCCGGTGCCGATCGCGCCACCGATGGCGATCATGTTGACGTGGCGGGGCTTGAGGTCCTTGCTGTAGCCGGCGTCGCCCGCGTCCGCGGGCACCTGGGCCGCATCGCTGCGGGATGCGGCTGCTGCCGTGTTCACGGCGTCCTTGCTCACGGTGGATCCACTTCTCTGGTGCGCCCGAGCGGGTCCCGCTCGGCTGTCCGGACGTACATAAGGTCTGGGCCCTCGGTAAGGGCACAGACCGAGGGCCACCTTCCCCGCCGAGAGCGACTCACGCGGTGGCATACGTCACAGAGCGCTACTTCTCACAGAATCGTCACCTCGGCCGCCAGAGGTTTCACAGCACTGGTGAGACAGCGATACTGCTGCACATGACAACCGACGCCGAGGAGCCGACCCTCACGATCGACGAGCTGGCCGCCCGGGCCGGTGTCACGGTGCGCACGGTCCGCTTCTACGGCACGAAGGGGCTGCTGCCGCCGCCGGTGCTCGGCCCCCGGCGGGTGGGGCACTACGGGCGGGAGCACCTGGCCCGGCTGGCGCTGATCGAGGAGTTGCAGCGGCAGGGCATGACGCTGGCGGGCATCGAGCGCTATCTGCGGCAACTGCCGCCGGACCTGAGCGCGCACGACCTCGCCATCCACCGGGCCGTGGTGGCCTCCTGGGCGCCGGACACCGTCGAGACGGTCACCCGGCAGGAGCTGGAGCGGCTGGCCGGGCGGCCACTCGGCGCCGAGGACGTCGAGCGGCTGGTCGCGATGGGCGTGGTCCGGCCCGGGGACGACGGGTACGAGGCCGACCTCGGTCTGCTCCGGCTGGGCGTCGGGCTGCTGGACGTGCCGCTCTCCCAGGAGGCGATCTTCGCGGCGCGCACGGTGCTCATCGAACACGCGCGCGCCGCGGCCCGTGAACTCTCCCAGCTCTTCCGTGGCGAGGTCGCGGAGCGTGACGCCCGGGACGTGCGGTCCCTGTCGGCGCACATGCACCCCCTGGTGGTGCAGGCGCTCCTCACGGCCTTTCAGCGGTCGCTGAAGGAAGAGCTGGGCGAGTGGCTCACGGAGCCTTCGGCAGAGCCCTCAGGGGGGTCAGCCGCGGGCTGAGTCGCTGAACTGCTCCCCCTTCTCCGCCTTGTCCACCAGCAGCGCGGGCGGGGTGAAGCGGTCGCCGTAGCGCTCGGCGAGTTCACGCGCGCGTGCCACGAACCCCGGTAGACCGCCCTCGTAGCCGTTGATGTACTGGAGCACGCCGCCGGTCCAGCCCGGGAAGCCGATGCCGAAGATGGAGCCGATGTTGGCGTCGGCGACCGAGGTCAGCACGCCCTCCTCCAGCAGCCGGACGGTGTCCAGCGCCTCGGAGAAGAGCATGCGCTCCTTCATGTCCGTGAAGGGGATCTGGTACCCGGGCTTGGTGTAGTGCTCGCGCAGTCCCGGCCAGAGTCCGGCGCGCTTGCCGTCGTCGCCGTAGTCGTAGAAGCCGGCGCCGCCGCTGCGGCCCGTGCGGCCGAACTCGTCGACCATGCGGTCGATCACGGCCTCGGCGGGGTGGGCCGTCCAGGTGCCGCCCGCCTCCTCCACGGCCCGCTTCGTCTCGCCCCGGATCTTGCGGGGCAGCGTCAGCGTCAGCTCGTCCATCAGGGACAGCACCTTGGCCGGGTAGCCGGCCTGGGCGGCGGCCTGCTCGACCGACGCGGGCTCGATGCCCTCGCCGACCATGGCGACGCCCTCGTTGATGAAGTGCCCGATGACGCGGGAGGTGAAGAAGCCGCGCGAGTCGTTGACGACGATCGGGGTCTTGTTGATCTGCCGGACCAGGTCGAAGGCGCGGGCCAGGGCCTCCTCGCCGGTGCGCTCGCCCTTGATGATCTCGACGAGCGGCATCTTGTCGACGGGCGAGAAGAAGTGCAGCCCGATGAAGTCGCTCTGGCGCTCGACGCCCTCGGCGAGTGCGGTGATGGGGAGGGTGGAGGTGTTGGAACAGAGCAGCGCGTCGGGCGCCACGACGTTCTGGATCTCCTGGAACACCTTGTGCTTCAGGGAGGTGTCCTCGAAGACCGCCTCGATCACGGCATCGCAGCCGGCCAGGTCCTGCGCCTCGGCGGTGGGCGTGATGCGGGCGAGCAGCGCGTCGGCCTTCTCCTGGGTCGTACGGCCCTTGGAGACGGCCTTGGCGCACAGCTTCTCGGAGTAGCCCTTGCCCTTGAGGGCCGACTCCAGGGAGACGTCCTTCAGGACGACGTCGATGCCGGCGCGGGCGCAGGAGTAGGCGATGCCGGCGCCCATCATGCCGGCGCCGAGGACGGCGACCTTGCGGACCTTGCGGGGCTCGATGCCCTTGGGGCGGTTGGCGCCGGAGTTGACGGCCTGGAGGTCGAAGAAGAAGGCCTGGATCATGTTCTTCGAGGTCTGCCCGGCCGCGAGGTCGACGAAGTAGCGGGCCTCGATGACCTGGGCGGTCTCGAAGTCGACCTGGGAGCCCTCGACGGCGGCGGCGAGGATGTTGCGCGGCGCCGGGTAGGGGGCGCCGCCCGTCTGCTTGCGCAGGTTCGCCGGGAAGGCGGGCAGGTTGGCGGCGAACTTGGGGTTGGCGGGTGTGCCGCCCGGGATCCGGTAGCCGGGCTTGTCCCAGGGCTGCTGGGACTCCGGGTTGGCGTCGATGAAGGCGCGGGCCTTGGCCAGCAGTTCTTCCTGAGTGGCGGCCACGTCGTCCACGAGGCCGTTCTCCTGGGCGCGGCGCGGGCTGTACTGGGTGCCCTGGAGGAGGACCTTCAGCAGGGCGTCGGTGATGCCGAGCAGGCGGACGGTGCGGACGACGCCGCCGCCTCCGGGGAGCAGGCCGAGGGTGACCTCGGGGCAGCCGATCTTCGAGCCGGGCGCGTCGAGCGCGACGCGGTGGTGGCAGGCCAGGGCGATCTCGTAGCCGCCGCCGAGGGCCGCGCCGTTGAGCGCGGCGACGACCGGCTTGCCGAGGGTCTCGATGCGGCGCAGGTTCCGCTTGATCGCCATGCCGCCGTCGAACAGCTCCTGGGCCGTCTCGGGGGTGACGCGGATCAGGTCGCGCAGGTCGCCGCCGGCGAAGAAGGTCTTCTTCGCCGAGGTGATGATGACGCCCCGGATGGAGTCCTTCTCGGCCTCCAGGCGGTCGGTGACGGCGGCGAGCGAGTCGCGGAACGCCTGGTTCATGGTGTTCGCGGACTGGTTCGGGTCGTCGATGACGAGGGTGACGAGGCCGGTGCGGTCCTGTTCCCAGCGGATGGTGGTGGATTCAGTGCTCATGTGGAGGTGCTCCGTGTGATCCGTCGGGAGGGGGTCAGATGCGCTCGACGATGGTGGCGACGCCCATGCCGCCGCCGACGCACAGCGTGGCGAGGCCGTAGCGCTTGTCCTGGCGCTCGAGTTCGTCGACGAGCGTGCCGAGGATCATCGCGCCGGTCGCGCCGAGGGGGTGGCCGAGCGCGATCGCGCCGCCGTTGACGTTGACCTTGTCCAGGGACAGGCCCATGTCCTTCACGAAGCGCAGCACGACCGCCGCGAACGCCTCGTTGATCTCGACGAGGTCGATGTCGTCGATGGTCAGTCCGGCCTTGGAGAGGGCCTTGCGGGTGGCGGGGGCGGGCCCGGTCAGCATGATGGTCGGCTCGGAGCCGGACACGGCGGCGGAGACGATCCGGGCGCGCGGGGTGAGGCCGTAGCGCTCGCCGACGTCCTTGGAGCCGATCGCGACGAGCGAGGCGCCGTCCACGATGCCGGAGGAGTTGCCCGCGTGGTGGACGTGGTCGATCTTCTCCACCCAGTGGTACTGCTGGAGCGCGACCGCGTCGAAGCCGCCGAGTTCGCCGATGTCGGCGAAGGACGGCTTGAGCTTGGCCAGGGAGTCGGCGGTGGTGCCCGGGCGCGGGAACTCGTCGTGGTCGAGGACGACGAGGCCGCTGCGGTCCTTCACGGGGACGACGGACCTCTCGAAGCGGCCGTCCTTCGTCGCGGTGGCCGCCCGCTCCTGGGAGAGGGCCGCGTACTCGTCGACGTCCCGCCGGGAGAAGCCCTCGATGGTGGCGATGAGGTCGGCGCCGATGCCCTGCGGCACGAAGTTCACATCGAGGTTGGTCATCGGGTCGTTGAACCAGGCGCCGCCGTCGGAGGCCATAGGCACCCGGGACATCGACTCCACACCGCCCGCGAGGACGAGGTCCTCCCAGCCGGAACGCACCTTGGCGGCGGCCAGGTTGACGGCCTCCAGGCCCGAGGCACAGAAGCGGTTCTCCTGCACACCGGCCACTGTGTCGGGCAGGCCCGCCGCGATGGCGGCGATCCGGGCGATGTCCGAGCCCTGGTCGCCGACCGGGCCGACGACGCCGAGCACGATGTCGTCGACGGCGGCCGGGTCCAGGTCCGGGAAGCGGGCGCGGATCTCGTGGATGAGTCCGACGACCAGGTCGATGGGCTTGGTGCCGTGCAGGGAGCCGTTGGCCTTGCCGCGACCGCGCGGGGTGCGGATCGCGTCGTACACGTACGCTTCGGTGCTCACGGGAGGGCCTTTCACTGAGGGTTGCGGAACGCTGGGAGGAGCCCGGGGACGTCCCAGTCCCGGGCGACGTCCGCCGTGTCTGCGCCCGGCCGCGCCGGGCCGGTGCGGACGGAGGTCGGGGTCGCGGAGAAACGGGGGGCCGGGGCGGGCTGGGTGATACCGCCGTGGTCGGTGAAGGTGCCGCGCGCGGCGAGATGCGGGTGGTGCGGGGCCTCGCGCAGGGACAGAACGGGCGCCACGCACGCGTCGGAGCCCTCGAAGACGGCCGTCCACTCGTCCCTCGTCCGGGTCTTGAAGCGGACCGCGATCTGTTCGCGCAGTTCGCCCCACCGGGTGACGTCCTTGCGGGCCGAGACGTGGTCCTCGATGCCGAGGAGGCTCAGGAACTCCTCGTAGAACTGCGGCTCCAGGGCGCCGACGGCCATGTGCAGGCCGTCGGCCGTCTCGTACGTCCCGTAGTACGGGCAACCGCCGTCCAGGAGGTTGGCGCCGCGGCGGTCCTGCCAGCCGCCGGCGGCGAGCATGCCGTGGATCATCGTGGCGAGGTGGGCGGTGCCGTCGACGATGGCGGCGTCGACGACCTGGCCGGTGCCGCTCGCGCGGGCGTGGTTCAGGGCGGCCAGGACTCCGACGACGAGGTACAGGGAGCCGCCCGCGTAGTCGCCGAGCAGGTTGGCCGGGACGGCCGGCGGCTCGTCCGGCCGTCCGATCATGCCGAGCGTGCCGGTGGGGGCGATGTACGCGATGTCGTGCCCGGCGCGCTCGGCGAGCGGGCCGTCCTGCCCCCAGCCCGTCATCCGGCCGTAGACGAGACGAGGGTTGCGGGCGTGGCAGGCCTCGGGGCCGACGCCCAGGCGCTCGGCGACACCGGGGCGGTAGCCCTCGACCAGGATGTCGGCGCGGGCGGCGAGGTCGAGCACCCGGCCGGGGCCGTCCGGGGACTTCAGGTCGACGACCACCGAGCGCTTGTTGCGGTTGGTGACGTCGTACGCCGGGTCGATCGCGAGTCCGGGGCCGCCGGGGCGGTCCACGCGCACGACGTCGGCCCCGAGGTCGGCCAGGAGCATGGCGGCGAACGGGCCGGGCCCGATGCCGGCCAGCTCGACGACGCGTACGCCGGTGAGCGGGCCGTGTCCTGGCGTCCTTGCCGTGGTCATCCAGCCCCCAGTGCTGTGACACAACCGATGTAACACCAGTGATGCTAAGAACGCGTTCCGATCGGCACAAGACCTGAAGAGAGCAAGCGCTTAGTAATCTGCCTGACGGAGTCAGTCCCCGTCCAGTTCCGCTATCAGCCGTTTCGGCGCGATCACCCGGTAGCTCTCCTCCACCCAGTCGCAGAGCATCTCCGCGGCCGGGGCGCCCTGCCGCTCCAGGGGGATGCTCACCCAGCCGGCCTTCCCCAGGCCGTAACCGGCGGGCTCGGCGCCAGGGCTGGACAGGGCGTGGGCGTGGGCCGTCTCGTCCTTGAGCTTCACCGTCACACCCAGGGGGTAGCTGCCGTCCTGGACGCCGAGGAAGACGAACACCTTCTTGTTGACCTTCGCGACGGACTCGCCCCACGGGAACTCCTCGACGGCACCCGGCAGCCCCAGCGCGAACTCGCGCACTTTCTCCCACTTCTTCAGGGCATTCCTGGGCACGGCCATCGTCGTTCCTCCGGGCTCGTCGTCGGGCACCGCACCCCTCACGCTAGCCTCGGCCACCGACAGCGGCACGGGCTGCACGACCGAGGGGTGTCATGAGCAGGCTGAACAGGACGGACCGTCCGTACGACATCGTGCTCTTCGGAGCCACCAGTTTCGCCGGAGCGCTCACCGCCGAATATCTGGCCGCGCACGCGCCGGACGGGCTGCGCTGGGCGATCGCGGGACGCAGCGCGGAGAAGCTGGAGCGGCTACGGGAGGGGCTGCCGGGCGATGCGAAGGTGGACGTGCTGCGGGCGGACGTCACCGACCCGGCCTCGCTGCGCGCTCTCGCCGAGCAGGCGCGCGTGGTGGCCACGACGGTCGGCCCGTACGTGACCTACGGCGAGGAGCTGGTCGCCGCCTGCGCGGACACCGGGACGGACTACCTCGACCTGTGCGGCGAGCCGGAGTTCGTGGACCTGATGTACGTCCGGCACGACGCACGCGCGCGGGAGACCGGGGCACGGCTGGTGCACGCCGCCGGCTTCGACTCGATCCCGCACGATCTGGGCGTGTACTTCACCGTCCAGCAGCTGCCCGAGGACGTGCCGCTGACCGTGGACGGCTTCGTGACCGCCGACGCGGCCTTCTCGGGCGGCACCTTCAACTCGGCCCTGAACCAGTTCGCGCGGCAGCGGGAGATGGCGGCGGCCGTGCGGGACCGGCGGCGGCACGAGCCGCGGCTGGTGGGACGGCGGGTCTCCGCGCCGACGGGTACGCCTCGGTTCGCCAAGGAGGTCGGCGCCTGGGCGCTGCCGATGCCGACCATCGACCCGCAGATCGTGCGGCGTTCGGCGGCCGCCCTCGAGCGGTACGGCCCGGACTTCCGCTACCGGCAGTACGCGGCCGTCCGGCACCTGCCCATAGCGGTGGGCGGGGTCGCGGCCGTCGGAGCGCTGGTCGCGGCGGCCCAGGTGCCGCCCGCGCGGCGCTGGTTGTCGGACCGGCTCAAGCCCGGGGAGGGGCCGAGCCCCGAGAAGCGGGCGAAGAGCTGGTTCTCCCTGCGCTTCGTGGGCGAGGGCGGCGGCCGGCGGGTGTACACGGAGGTCTCGGGCGGCGATCCGGGGTACGACGAGACGGCGAAGATGCTCGCCGAGTCGGCGCTGTGCCTGGCCTTCGACGAGCTGCCGAAGACGGCGGGCCAGGTCACCACGGCGGCGGCGATGGGCGACGCGCTGATCGACCGGCTGCGCGCGGCGGGCATCCGCTTCCGCGTCGCGTCGGCCCGCTGAGACGGGTTCGGGTCTACAGCGGCCACTCGGCGATGGTGTAGATCATCCCGGCGATCCAGGCGAGACCGGCCAGCACGGCGAGGACCAGCCCGACCGTGACGGCCCGCTCGACCGTCTGGGTCGGTCCGGCAACAGGCTTGGGAGCGCGGTGCGTTGTCATGCGCCCCAGCCTGCCGACCCCGGCGGGGGCCGGACATCCGTACGGGTACTCAGAGCCGGTACTCAGATCACACCGCCGCAGTCGTGCGGGCGGTCAGGACGAGCAGGTCTCCCGCAGGGCCTCGCGGCAGAGGGCGTCCGCTCTGCGGGTGGTCTCCGGGAGGCGGTACTCGGGGGTCAGGGCGAGGGTGTGGGCGCAGGCGCCGTCGAGTGTCACGCGGTGGCCGACCGAGACGAAGACCGGCTTGACGGCCTCCCGGGTGCGCAGAGCGCGGCCGACCTCCTCGGAGCCGGCGAGCAGCGCGGAGACACTGCCGCGCGGGGTGTCCGGGTCGTCGTAGGCGAAGGTGAACGGGTTCTTGGCGACGCCGATCGTGGGGAGGCCGGTCAGGACGCCGAGGTGGCTGGCGAGGCCGAAGCGGCGGGGGTGGGCGAGGCCGTAGCCGTCGCAGACCACCAGGCCCGGCGGGACCGGCAGGGCGTCGAGGGCGGCCAGGACCGTGGGGATCTCGCGGAAGGCGAGCAGACCGGGCACATAGGGGAAGGAGACGCGGCCCACCGCCGTGGCCTGCGCGACGACCTCGAGGCTCGACGCGTCCAGGACGACCGCGGCCGCCGCGACGACGTCCCGTTCGTCGTCGTAGGCCACGTCGACCCCCGTCACATGGCCTGTTCCCGGCGGCGGTCCGGATTCGTCGAGGATCACGCGCTCGCGCAGTTCGTCCTGGACGGCGCGGGCCTGTTCCTCGTTCGCGGGCCAGTCTTCGGGGATGCGTACGGTCGTCATGGTGGGCCCGAGCCTACGGGCAGCGCGAAGGCCGGCGGGGCCAGGGAGTCCGGCCGGCCTCGGGAGGCACGCGCCTCACTTGTTCAGTGCGCGCTGCAACTGGCTCTTGTTCATGCTCGAACGGCCCTCGACGCCCTTGCGCTTGGCCTCCTGGTAGAGCTGGTCGTAGGTGGGCCCCTGGGCGCCCTTCCCGGACCGCTGGCCGCCGCGCTTGCCGGAGGACATGTCCTCCGTCGAGGTGCGGCTGGCCGTCTTCGACTCGCCGGAGCGGGCGCGTTCCTTGTTCACCGTCCGCGCGGCGATCTCCTCGGCGCGGCCGGTGCTCTCGCCCCGGTCCCGCGCACTCTCCTTGATGTGCTCGTACTGACGCTCCCGCTTGGGGCTCGAACCGCGTGGCATCACCGCTCACTTCCTTTCACGACAGTGAACGGGTACCCACGTTGCCAACGATCAGGGCGGTCCGCATGCTCAGTGCTCCAGGCGGGCGGCCCGGCCCTTCTCGCCGGCGGCCCAGCAGCCTCGGTCGGGGGTGCAGTCGACGGTGTCGTAGGAACCGGTATCGACCGTGCGCCAGGTGCGGCCGCCGTCCGTGGTGAGGTCGGTGCCGGTGGGGCCGACGGCGAGGGCGGCGGTGCGGCTGTGCGGGAGCCAGGCGACGCCGGAGCGGTAGGCGGGCGGGGGTGTGGCGGCGGGGCGCCAGGTGCGGCCGCCGTCGGGGGTGCGAGCGGCGGCCTGCGGGGAGGGCTGGTCGGGGCGGAAGTCACCGCCGACGGCGAGGCCGTGGGCGCGGTCGCGGAAGGCCAGCGCGAAGACACCGCGGGCCGGGTCGCCCGCCGGGAGGGCCGTGTCGGTGGCCGTCCAGGTGTGCCCCCGGTCGCCGGAGTGCAGCACCCGCGCGCGTGCGGCCCCGCCGGTGGCGAGCCAGACGTCCTTCGGCCCGGAGGTGACCAGACACTGGCCGCTCGCCGCGAATCCGGCCTCGCCCTCCTGCGCGGCCGGCATGCCCGCGTTCGGCAGCACCTTCCAGGTACGGCCGCCGTCACCGGTCGACAGGATGCGGAACTTCCCGTCCACCGGGTCGCTCATGGCGAGGCCGTGGCGGGGGTCGAAGAAGGCGAGGCAGTCGTAGAAGGCCTTCGGGTCGGTGTTGCGGAACGACTCCGTCCAGGTCGCCCCGCCGTCGTCGGTCCGGTACACCCGGGACGCCTCGCCCTCGCCGATGGCCAGGACCACGGCCCGGCGCGCGTCGAACGCCTCGACGTCCCGGAACTGCAACTCCGCCGCGCCCGGGGGCGAGACGTTCCGCCAGCTCGCCCCGCCGTCGGTGGTGCGCAGGACGGTGCCGCCGGTCCCGGCGAGCCAGGCGGTGTTCCGGCTGACGGCGGCGAGGCCGCGGAACCGTGTCTCCGGGGTGCCGGTGTCCTTCAGTTCCCAGTGCGGCACCCGGCGCTCCGGCTCGTGCGCCTGCGCCGGTACGGCGGTCAGGGCGGCAAGTGCCGCCGCGCACGCCGCCGCAGCGGTCACCCTGCGCCGTGTTCGTCCCGTACGTCGCGTGCTCCCCAAGCGCCTCATGGCCGGGGAAGCTAGCCCACGGTCCGGTCGCCGTCCAGACGGCCTCACGGAGGCGGCGGGTGTTCCGGTGGGCGCCACAAGTGCCCGCCGTGGCACATGAGGAGAGTCACGTCACTCCGGTGCATGAACGCGGTGACGGAGGTCACTCGCACTTCATGTGCACGGATTGGCTGAATCCGGCGTCTCTTCCAATGCCCGGCCTCATCCGGCCGGAAGTCCGTCCAGCCGTCACAAGGGAGCAAGGCGTTGTCCATCGTCATCGAGCAGCCCGTGGAGGCCCGTCTCGTCGCCGCCGCGCCGCGAATGCCGAGCATTCCCGCGACGCTCCACTACGACCGACGTGACCCGTTCGCCGTCCGCATGACCTTCCCCGCCCCGGCCACGCTGGAGGGCGTCGAGGTCTGCTGGACGTTCTCCCGCGAGCTGCTCTCCGCGGGCCTGAAGGAGGCCGAGGGACACGGGGACGTGCGGGTGCGGCCGTACGGGTACGACCGCACCGTGCTGGAGTTCCACGCCCCCGAGGGCACCGCCGTCGTGCATGTCCGCTCCAGTGAGGTGCGCCGGTTCCTGGAGGCCACGAGCGAGCTCGTGCCGGTCGGTCTCGAGCACCTCCAGCTGGATCTGGACCACGGCCTCGCGGAGCTGATGCGCGACGCGTGCTGAGCTGACGCCCCTGCTCCAGCAGGGCGTTGACCTCGCCGTAGTCCCGAGCGTCCGCGAGTGACCCGTATGTCCCCGTGTTCAGCAGCTCCCGCGCGGCTCGGCGGACCAGGGCGTGGGCGGCCTGGGCGAGGCCCGAGCCCACACTGACACGAGCCACTCCCAGGGCGGCGAGTTCGGCGACCGGCTGTGCGCCAGGGCCCGCCATGACGTTCAGCGGCCTGTCGACGCCGTCCACGAGTTCCTTCACGATCCCCGGGTCGACGGCCCCGGGGACGAAGATCCCGTCGGCACCGGCGGCACGGTACGCGGCGGCGATCCGCTCGGCCTGCCCTTCCACGTCCCGCAGCGGACCACCCGCGCCGGCGCCGTACAGCGCGTCCTCGATGTTCACCCCCACCGCTCCCGCCGCGAGGACCGCCCGGACGGTGGCGGCGACGCCCGCGGCGTCGTCGGCGGCGTCGTCGGCCCAGCCGCTCTCGATGTCCGCGGTCACGGGGACGGTGGCGGCGCCGGTGATGCGGGCGACCGCTTCGAGGGCCGTGTCGCGGTCCACCCGTTCACCGTCCGGCGCGCCCAGCGCCCAGACGAGCCCAGCGCTGGTCGTCGCCAGGAAGGCCGAGGCGCGGTCGTTCTGGTTCGTCATGAGGGCAACCCGAGCAGCGGGACGGGGACCGTGGCCGGCAGGAATCCGACCTGCACGTGGTCAGGGCAGAGCGGACGCCGTCACCGTGGCGGCCACCGCCGTACGCACCTCGCGCACGATCTTCCGCAGCCCGGGCGCTGCCGCCCCGGCGCGCTCGGTCAGCTCCTCGACGCGCTGCTCGTGGGCGCGGACGTCCGGCTCGGACAGCAGGTCCGCCGCCGCGGCGAGGGCGACGAGCGCCGCGTCGCACCAGGAGGTCTCGGCGACGGGTGACGGTCCCCGGAGGATCCGCCGCACCTCCTCCCGCAGCGCCTCCACGGCGGTGACCCGCTCCAGGGTGTGGTCGACGGAGGGGAACACGCCGAGGACCCGCCTCTTCTCCGCCCGCAGATACCCCCCGGCCACGAGCTGCTCCCGTACGGCGTCGAGGGTCACCCGGGCCCGCAGGGTCACCCAGGTCCGCCAGGAGTGCGGGCACGACTCGCGGACCAGTTCCAGCAGCCCGTCGAGGACCGCGTCACCGGCGCGCGCGTCGAGGTCGACCGGCGTGGCGATGCCGTCCTCGTCGGTGAGCAGGCCGCGCTGGGCCAGTTCGGTGAGGGCACCGGCCCGCACCAGGCCGGCCAGGCGGCCGGCGTCGGCGGCCGGCGGACACGCGGAGTCCCAGGCCAGCAGGCAGAGCCGGGCCGGCAGCGAGAGCGGGCCGTCGGTCACGGGGCCTCCTCGGGGCGCTCGGGCCGCACGTTAATTCGTTGACAGGCCCGAGGACCCCTCGTAATTTGGAAAGCGTCCTGTTGCCGCCGATAGGAGAAGGACGTTGCTCGTCTGAGGTCCTGAGACACCGCGTCACACACATCAGGTGTGTGCGCTGCGTGCGACCTCGGCGACTGAGCCGTCCTCCGGTGCAGGGCTTTTCTCATGCCTGTGGAGTCCCTCCTCCCTGGTCGCAGGTGTCTCGATACGCGTTTGCCCCTGACCGCATCAAGCAACCGCGAAAGAGGCCCCGCATGCCTATTTCCATCACTGCCGCCTCCCTGTCCTTCACCTGGCCCGACGGTTCCTCCGTCTTCGAGGGCCTGGACGTCGCGTTCGGCCCGGGCCGGACCGGCCTGGTCGGCGTCAACGGGTCGGGGAAGTCGACCCTGTTGAAGCTGATCGCCGGTGAGCTCGCACCCGCCGACGGCGCCGTCCGGGTGGCCGGCGAGGTCGGCTACCTCCCGCAGAACGTCACGCTCGACACCACCCTGCGCGTCGACCAGGCGCTCGGCATCGCCGCACAGCGGGCCGCGCTGCACGCCATCGAGGCGGGCGACGTGGCCGAGGCGCACTTCGAGACCGTCGGCGACGACTGGGACGTCGAGGAGCGCGCCCTCGCCACCCTGGGCGAACTCGGGCTCGGGCACGTCGAGTTGGACCGCACCGTCGGCGAGGTCTCGGGCGGCGAGTCGGTCCTGCTGCGACTGGCCGCGCTGCTGCTGCGCCGACCCGAGGTGCTGCTGCTGGACGAGCCGACCAACAACCTCGACCTGTACGCGCGCAGGCGGCTGTACGCGGCCGTCCAGTCCTGGCCGGGTGTGATGGTCGTCGTCAGCCACGACCGTGAGCTCCTGGACCTCGTCGACCAGATCGCGGATCTGCGCTCCGGGGAGATCACCTGGTACGGGGGCAATTTCTCCGACTACGAGGAGGCCCTGTCGGTCGAACAGGAGGCGGCCGAGCGCATGGTGCGCGTCGCCGAGTCCGACTTCCGCAAACAGAAGCGCGAACTGGCCGACGCCCAGGTCAAGCTGGCTCGCCGCAAGCGGTACGGACAGAAGATGTTCGAACAGAAGCGCGAGCCGAAGATCGTCATGGGGGCGCGCAAGCGCGCGGCGCAGGAGTCCGCGGGCAAGCACCGCATCATGCACGAGGAGAGGCTCGCCGAGGCCAGGGAGCGGCTCGACGAGGCGGTGGAGGCCGTACGGGACGACGACGAGATCCGTGTCGACCTGCCCTACACGGCCGTGCCGCCGGGGCGTACCGTCCTCACCCTCCAGGATCTCGGGCTCCGGTACGGCGCCCGTGTGGAGGGCGGCTTCGACCTGCGCGGTCCCGAGCGGGTCGCGCTGATCGGGCGCAACGGTTCGGGCAAGACCACGCTGCTGCGCACGATCACCGGCGAGCTGGATCCGGAGTCGGGCGACGTACGGACGCATGTGCCGTTGCGGTTCCTGCCACAGCGGCTCGACGTTCTCGACGGGGAGCTGACCGTCGCCGAGAACGTGGCCCGGTTCGCGCCGGACGCCACCAACAACCGGATCCGGGCGCGGCTGGCCCGCTTCCTGTTCCGGGGCGCCCGGGCCGACCAGAAGGCGGCGACGCTGTCCGGCGGCGAGCGCTTCCGGGCGGCGCTGGCCGCGCTGATGCTGGCGGAGCCCGCCCCGCAGCTGCTCATGCTCGACGAGCCGACCAACAACCTCGACATGGCGAGCGTGCGGCAGCTGACCACGGCCCTGGAGTCCTATGAGGGGGCGCTGATCGTGGCCAGTCACGACCTGCCGTTCCTCGAGTCGATCGGCATCACACGCTGGCTGCGGCTGGAGGACGGAGAACTGAAGGAGATCACGCCGGAGGCTGTCGGTTTTCCCGCCTAGCTCCGGTGGCATGAGGATGCGACACGCAACGTCGCCGCGTCCGGTCAGGCATCCCCTTCCCTTCGGGGAGGGGTGTCGTCCGGCCGGATCGCCCTGCATCATGGTCGGCTGACGCCCGACGCGTTCCGGTCGATCCCGGGGGCCCCGTCGGTGCGGTCCCGACACGTCCCATCCGATACGGAGTCACGCTCGTGCCCAGCAAGAAGGCCCTCGTCCGCCGCCCCAGCCCACGTCTTGCCGAGGGGCTGGTGACGCACATCGAGCGGGAGAGGGTCGACGCCGACCTCGCGGTCGAGCAGTGGGAGGCGTACGTGACGGCCCTGCGCGCGCACGGCTGGGACACCATCGAGGTGGATCCGGCCGACGACTGCCCGGACTCGGTGTTCGTCGAGGACACGGTCGTGATGTACCGGAACGTGGCGCTGATCGCGCGCCCGGGCGCCGAGTCCCGGCGTGCGGAGACCGCCGGGGTCGAGGAGGCCGTGGCCGGTCTGGGCTGCTCGGTGAACTGGATCTGGGAGCCGGGCACCCTGGAGGGCGGCGACGTCCTGAAGATCGGCGACACCGTGTACGTGGGCCGGGGCGGGCGCACCAACGCCGCCGGGGTCCAGCAGCTGCGGGCCGCGTTCGAGCCGCTGGGCGCGCGGGTCGTCGCCGCACCGGTGAGCAAGGTGCTGCACCTGAAGTCGGCGGTCACGGCGCTGCCCGACGGCACGGTCATCGGGCACATCCCGAAGATGGACACGCCGTCGCTGTTCGCGCGCTTCCTGCCGGTGCCCGAGGAGGCCGGCGCGCACGTGGTCCTGCTCGGCGGTGACAAACTGCTGATGGCGGCGAGCGCACCGAAGACCGCGGAGCTGTTCTCGGATCTCGGGTACGAACCGGTCGTCGTGGACATCAGCGAGTTCGAGAAGCTCGAGGGATGTGTGACATGCCTCTCGGTGCGGCTGCGGGAGTTGTACGCCTGACCGGGTCGGCGACTCACTCTTCCGGACCTCGACCTGCGGGTCCGGGGAGGTCGCCGGGCGCACGAGCGACCCGCTGATCAGCGGCCTTTACAGCGTTCTTAACCTACGGCCTCGTAACCTACGGAAACGTAGCCTACGATTCCGTAAGTTACCGCTCGCCGCTCGTACGCACGTCCCCTGGAGAGTCCATGACGATCGCCACTCCCCATCTCGGCAGCCCCGCCGGCGCCTGGACCGACGCCCAGCTGCTGTACGCGCTGGAGGAAGTGGTCGAGAAGGAACTCAACCGGCATCTGCAGGTCACCAAGGACTGGATGCCGCACGAGTACGTGCCGTGGAGCGACGGGCGCAACTTCCCCGGCTTCTTCGAGGACGGCGAGGCGTGGGAGAAGGAGCAGTCCCAGGTCACCGAGATCGGCCGCATCGCACTCATCGTCAATCTTCTGACCGAGGACAACCTCCCCAGCTACCACCACGAGATCGCCTCGCTCTTCGGCCGTGACGGCGCCTGGGGCACCTGGGTGCACCGCTGGACGGCGGAGGAGGGCCGGCACGGCATCGTGATGCGGGACTACCTGCTCACCTCGCGCGCCGTGGACCCGGACAAGCTGGAGCAGTTCCGCATGTCCCACATGAGCGAGGGCTTCGAGTCGGACAACCGCCACTCGATGC
Organism: Streptomyces sp. NPDC041940; assembly: GCF_055589465.1. Taxonomy (NCBI): domain Bacteria; kingdom Bacillati; phylum Actinomycetota; class Actinomycetes; order Kitasatosporales; family Streptomycetaceae; genus Streptomyces; species Streptomyces sp. NPDC041940. The sequence goes on along the minus strand of NZ_JBVJBP010000002.1, from coordinate 219,870 downwards.
TGCACTCCATCGCCTATGTCGCCTTCCAGGAGCTGGCCACCCGCATCTCGCACCGCAACACCGGCCACCAGTCCGGTGACCCGGTCTGCGACCGCATGCTGGCCCGTATCGCGACCGACGAGAACCTGCACATGGTCTTCTACCGCAACCTGCTCAAGTCGGCGTTCCAGCTCGCGCCCGACCTGACGATGCAGGCGGTGCGGGACGTGGTCGTGAACTTCCGGATGCCCGGTCACGGCATCCCCGGCTTCGAGCGGGCCGCCGCGCAGATGGCGATCGGCGAGGTCTACAACATGCGCATCCACCACGACGACGTGCTCCAGCCCGTGCTGCGCTTCCTGAAGATCATGGAGATCGACGGCCTGGGCCCCGAGGGCCGCAAGGCGCAGGAGGAACTGGGCCTGTTCATGGGCGGCCTGGACTCCGAGGCGTCGAAGTTCGACGAGAAGCTGGCCGCGCGCAAGGCCCGCATGGCGGCCCGGGCGGCCGGGGCCTGACCCGGTAGACCGATCCACACGCCGTGCCCCCTGGCAGGACGTCCTCTGCCAGGGGGCTCTCGCGTGCGACCGGCCTGCTAGCTCGACCTGCGCCGCAGCTCCAGCCGTTCCTTCTCCGACATGCCGCCCCAGACGCCGAAACGCTCGTCGTTGTCCAGCGCGTACTCGAGGCACTCCGTACGGATCGGGCACAGGCCGCAGATCCGCTTCGCCTCCCGCACCGAACTGCCCGGTTCGGGGAAGAAGAAGTCCGCCCCGGTCTGCGCACACAACGCTTCCTGCTGCCAGGCGAGTTCGGGCGAGGTGATGGTGTCGATGTGCATGACCAGAAGCCTCGCGGGCGGCGAAAAACGTTCGATCAACGCGGGATCAACACCGCGTTCATGCCCCGGCCGCTCCGATCATCACCTCTTCGACGAGCCGACGCACGGCGGCGCGCGGGAACGTCGCGCACCACGCCCCGGCGGGTGCTCCGGCGGCGGTTGTCAGTGGGCGGTGCGAGACTCGGCAGAGAGACGACGGGACCCTGTGCGAGGAGGGCGGCCATGCTCACCACCCGTTATGTCACCGGCGCTCCGAACTGGATCGATGTCGGCACCCCCGACATCGACGGTGCCGCCGCCTTCTACGGGGACCTGTTCGGCTGGGCGTTCCAGCCGGGCGACCCCGAGGTCGGAGGGTACGGTCTCTTCCAGCTCGGCGGCAGAACCGCCGCCGGCGGCATGCAGACCACGCCGGAGCAGGGCCCGCCCTCCTGGACGGTGTACTTCCAGGCCCCGGACGCGGACGCCACGGCGAAGGCGACCGGGCAGGCGCGCGGCTCGGTGCTGGTGCGGCCGATGGACGTGCTGGACCTGGGGCGCATGGCGATCCTCGCCGACCGGGCGGGGGTCTCGTTCGGCCTGTGGCAGCCGGGCCGGAACAAGGGCCTGGACGTCGTCCAGGAGCACGGTTCGCTGTGCTGGGTGGAGCTGTACACCGCCGACGTCCCCGCCTCGGCCGCCTTCTACCAGTCCGTGCTCGGCCTGGAGACCTTCGGCGTCGAGTTCCCCGGCGGCGCCTACACCACCTTCGTCCCCGCCGGAGAGCCCGAGGACGCCATGTTCGGTGGCGTCGTGGCGCTGGCCGACGACCCGGTCGAGGAGGAGGCGTACTGGCTGCCGTACTTCGAGGTCACCGACCCTGACGCCCTCGTCGCCCGGGCCCGGGAGCGGGGCGCCACGATCCGCCTGCCCGCCACGGACCTGCCGGGCGTCGGCCGCCTCGCCAAGCTCGCCGACCCGTACGGGGCGCGCTTCGCGGTGATCCGCAGCGAGCCGCACGTGACCTGAGGCCGACCCCTGGCGTGATTCCGGTCGCGCCCCGGCCGAACCATGTCCTGGGCGCGGTGCCGGTCGCCCCGGGCCATCCCGTCCCCCGGCGAGGTGCCGGCCGGCCCGGGCCACCGGCTCTTGGCGTGGCGCCACCCGCACCGGGAGCCGGACCTTGACCGCGCGCGGTGCCGGCCGGCCCGGGCCACCCCGCCCCCCGGCGAGGTGCCGACCGACCGGCGCCGCTCCGCATCCCGGAGTGACGCAGGCCGGCCCGGCTCCCGGCGCGGCTGGGGCAGCCCCGTTCCCCCACCGCGCCGACCGGCTACGCCGACGCCCGCCGGACCAGCGTCGTCGGCAGGACCACGCTGGAGGGCGTGTCTCCGGCGCCCTCGTCCGAGGCCGGGTGTGGGGTGCCTCGGTCGAGGTCGCGCAGCAGCAGGCGGGCCATCAGGCGGCCCATCTCCTCGATGTCCTGACGGACCGTCGTGAGGGGCGGGTCGGTCTGTTCCGCGACGGGCAGCATGTCGTCGAAGCCGATCACCGCGATGTCGTCGGGGACGCGGCGGCCGGACTCGCGCAGGACGCGCAGGGCACCGGAGGCGGTGAGGTCGTTGGCGGCGAACACCGCGTCCACGTCCGGGCAGCGGTCGAGGAGTTCGCGCATCGCGCGCTCTCCCCCGGCCGGGGTGAAGTCGCCCTCGGCGATCAGCCGCGGGTCGGCGTCGGCCATGACGTCCCGGTAGCCGTCGAGCCGGTCCGCCGCCGAGGTCTGGTCGAGTGCGCCGGTGATGTGCGCGATCCGGGTGCGGCCGAGGCCGGCCAGGTGGCGGACGGCGTCGCGGGCACCGCCGCGGTTGTCGCTGTCGACGTACACCACGCCCTGCCGGTCGCCGCTCCAGCCGGGCCGGCCGCCGAAGACGGTGGGAATGCCCGCCCGCTGGATCAGCTCCGGCAGCGGGTCGTCGAGATGCAGGGAGAAGACGAGGGCCCCGTCGACATGCCCGCCGGCCAGATACCGGCCGACCCGGGCATGATCGTCCCGGCCCTCCGTGAGCAGCAGGACGAGCTGGTTGTCGTGGGCCGTGAGCTCCTTGCTGATGCCGCGCAGCTGGAGCGCGAAGAACGGGTCGGCGAAGACCCGGGTCTCCGGTTCGGCGACGACGACCGCGATCGCGTCGTGCCGCCGGGTCACCAGGGAACGGGCGGCCTGGTTGGGCACGTACCCGAGTTCGTCCACGGCCTTGCGGACCCGCTCCACGAGAACGTCCCGCACCCCGTCCCCGCCGTTGACCACGCGCGAGACGGTGGCCCGCGAGACACCGGCCCGGGCGGCCACGGCCTCCAGAGTGGGACGCGGCGCGGTGTCGGTCACTTCGGGGCTCCTCATCTGCGGTTGCGGATCAGGATAGCCCCGGGAGCGAGAGGTGGTGAGAGCGCTCTCGCCCCGCGTCCCTCAGTGCTCGTGCGCCTGCTGCTCCCCTTCGTGTCGCCCGTGCTCGTGCGGCTCGTACCCGGGGATCGTCCCGTCCGGCTTCTTCACGAGGAACAGCCCCACCATTCCCATGTCGGAGTGGCTCTGCACATGGCAGTGGTACATCCAGGCCCCGGCGCCGACCCCCTCCCCCGCGATCACCTGGAAGCCGAAGGAGTCGGCCGGTCCGGTGATCTTGTTGTCGATGACCTGGCTGGGGTCGTCTGGGCCGGTCAGCATGCCGGTGCGGTTGTCCGCCCAGCGATGACCGTGCATATGGAACGTGTGGTAGAACTCGCCGTGCGTGATCACGGCGAACTCGACGCGATCCCCCACCGTGGCCTCGAAGTTCGGCCCGGAGTGCGGCGGCTTGTTGTTGATGCGCATGTCGTTGAAGACGACCGTGTGCGTCCGGTCGGGCAGGACGTCTCCCTTGCGGCGGACGATGACGGCGCCGAACAGGCCTTTCTGCAGTCCCACCGTGCCGTGTTCCGTGCCGACGACATGGTCGTGGTAGTGCCAGTAACCCGCGCTGCCCGCCCGCCAGGTGCCGTCCTTGCGGCGGCCGGGGGCGTGGGTGCGCCAGGTGTAGGTGCGGGTGCCACCCGGTTCGACATGGCTGCGGTTCATCTTCGTGCCGTCGCTGGTGATCTCGTAGTCCAGGCCGTGGACGTGCAGACTCACCGCCACGTCCATGGTGTTCTCGAACTCGACGTGCAGGGTGTCGCCTTCGTTGAGCTCGATCAGCGGGCCGGGGACGCTCGCCTTGCCCTGCTCCAGGCCGTAGCCCATCTGGCCGTCGGCGAGCTTCTCGGCGTACAGCTTGATGCGCTTCACCTCGCCGCCGGCGGGTGCCGTCTTCGCCGGTCCGTCGACGCTCACGGCCTCCGGCGCCACCGACAACGATGTCGCGACGGCCGCGCCGCCCAGCAGGACCCGCCGGTTGAAGCTGCGTCTGTCCATGCGGAACTCCCCACCCTGGTAAGGCTTTTACAGAGGCGTACCTGTGATGAACCTGTGCGACGGTACCGGCCGCGCTCCCGTTTATCCACACTCAAGACAAAGTTGGAGCCATCCCGGTCATAGGTATTGGCGAGCCGAGCAAAGGGGTTTAGCTTCCTTGGCGGTGTTGCTGTGACCGAGGAGGTGCCCATGCACTTACGAGGGTTGAGCAAGGGAAGACGTGTCTGGGCGGCCTCCGTGGCCGCCGGAGTCGTGACCGCCGGACTGCTGTCAGGGCCGGCCGCGAACGCGAGACCGTATCCGGAACCCCCGCTGACAACGATGTCGATCAAGTCGCCGCCGGGCGGCGCGAATGTACGAGTGCTGCTCTTCCACGGTTCCGCGGCGGCCGGGGAGGAGTCCCCGGTCGTGAACGCCGGGATCGAGGCGATCGAGAAGATCGGGCTCTCGGGCCCGGCGAACCGCCGCTTCAAGGTCCAGGCCACGGCCGACGCCTCGGTGTTCACCGACGAGACGAGGCTCGGCCGCTTCAACACGATCGTGTTCCTGACCGGCGGGGGCGATGTCCTCGACGCGGAGCAGGAGGCGGGCCTTGAGGCGTACATGGAGGCCGGCGGCGGGTTCGTCGGCCTTCATGACGCGGCGCGCGCGGAGCCGTACTCCGACTGGTTCACCGGACTGGTGGGAGCCCGCCCGGCCGCGTCGAGCCCCTCGGCCGCGCAGCGGGCGACCGTCGAGGTCGGCGACCGCAGGCACCCGGCCACCAAGGACCTGCCGGTGCAGTGGAAGCACCCGGACAAGTGGCTGAACTGGGCGAAGAACCCGTCGGGTGACGTGCATACGGTGGCCCGGGTACGGGAGTCGAGCTACCAGCCCGGGACGGGCGCCAACGGCTGGGACCACCCGGTCAGCTGGTGCCGTGACTACGACGGCGGCCGCTCCTTCTACACCGGCATGGGCGGCACGGTGTCGTCGTACGACGAGACCGACTTCCGTGCCCATCTGCGCGGCGCGCTGCTGTGGACGACCCGGCTGGAGCAGGCCGACTGCAAGGCGACCATCAACGCCAACTACCAGGCGGAACGGCTGACCAAGCCCAACCAGCCGGGGCAGAACGACCAGATCGGCGAACCGCACGGGCTGGTCACCGCGCCCGACGGCCGGGTGTTCTACATCGGCCGGGGCGGCGCCGACTCCTCGCAGCCGGTGGTCACGGACTGGAACAACCCCGACATCGGCAAGGGCAAGGGCGAGATCCACGTCTACGACCCGAAGACCAAGCAGGTCACGCTCGCGGGTGCGCTCACCGTCTTCGGCAACAAGGGCGGCGGCGACGAGCTGATCAAGGTCGAGGAAGGGCTGCTCGGTATCGAGCTGGACCCGGGGTTCGCGCAGAACGGCTGGGTGTATCTCCACTACACGCCCCACTCCGGGATCAACCGCGACACCCGGATGGCCGAGCGTCGCGTCTCCCGCTTCACGCTCGACCAGGCCACCAACAAGCTGGACCTGGCCAGTGAGAAGGTGCTGCTGAAGTGGCCGGTGCAGATTCACAGTTGCTGCCACTCGGGCGGCGGGATGGCCTGGGACTCGAAGGGCAATCTCTACATCGCCACCGGTGACAACAACTCCAGCGGGTTCAGCTCCGGTTACTCGGGCAACAACCCTCAGCCGAACTACAAGGGCGTCTCCTTCGCGGACGCGCGCCGTACCGCCGGCAACACCAACAACCTCAACGGCAAGATCCTGCGCATCCACCCGGAGCAGGACGGGACGTTCACGCTTCCCGAGGGCAACCTCTTCACCGGGAAGGAGACCGACGAGGGCGGCGGCAAGACCCGCGGCGAGATCTATGTGATGGGGGTCAGGAACCCCGCGCGTATCTTCGTCGACAAGTCGACCGACGTGCTCTACGCGGGCTGGGTCGGCCCGGACGCGGGCGCGCCCTCGACGACCTGGGGTCCGGCCAAGTACGACACGTTCGCCGCCATCACCAAGGCGAGCAACCGCGGCTGGCCGTACTGCATGGGCAACAAGCAGCCCTACCGCGACCGCAATCTGCCCGATCCGTCCAAGCCGCTGGGCTGGTACGACTGCGACCGCCCGAAGAACGAGTCGCCGAACAACGACGGCCTGGTCAATCTGCCGCCCGTCACCGGCAACAACATCTGGTACTCGCCGCAGGGCGGGGCGCCGGACTACCCGAGGGACGCGAACGGTGTCCCCTCGTACAAGCCGGAGGAGGCGACGTACCGGCTGCCCTGGCTGAAGGGCGGCGGTCAGGCCGCGATGAACGGGCCGGTCTACCGGTACGACGCCGGCAGCACGAGCGCGGCCAAGTGGCCCGCGTACTGGGACGGCAAGTGGTTCGTCGGTGACTTCTACGACGCCGACCAGCCGCGCAACGCGGTGGTCATGGACCCGAAGACGCAGGGCGACGGCGGTCTGCCGGTGCACTCGGAGTCGCTGAAGAAGATCGTGCCGATCGGCAACGACGGCATCAAGAACCTCATGGACTGGAGGTTCGGTCCGGACGGTGCGCTGTACGTCCTCGACTACGGCCGCGGCTTCTTCACCTCGGACTCCAGGTCGGCCCTGTGGCGGGTCACCTACAAGGGCGGCGGGCCGACCCCGGCCGCCGACCAGCTGGCGAGGGGGACCGAGTGATCCGGCACCGAAGAATCTGGGCCGCCCTGCTGGCCGCCCTGCTCGTGATGCTCGGCGTGCAGGCGATGCCGGCGTCCGGGCAGCCGAAGGCGAAGGCCGCCGAACAGGTCCTCACCTGGACGGCCGGCAACGACATCGACAAATACCTCTCGGCGCCGAAGACGGCGGTCGCGGGCACGGCCACGATCGTGTTCGAGAACAGCGTGGCCACCGGCAACACCACGGGCATGCCGCACACGCTGACGTTCGTGACGAGCGATCCCGAGTTCAACGACGACGTGCAGCTCAACATCATGGCCAACCCGAACGACGCCCAGGGCGGCAAGTACACCGCCCAGGTCACGCTCACGCCCGGCCGGTACTTCTACCACTGCACGATCCCCGGCCACGGCCAGATGCAGGGCATTCTCACCGTGACCGAGGGCACCGGCGAGGACACCACGGCGCCCGAGGCGTCGGCCCATGTGAGCGGGACGCAGAACACGCAGGGCGAGTACGTCGGCTCGGCGAGCGTGGCGCTGCACGCGACCGACGAGGGCGGCTCGGGCGTCGAGAGGATCGAGTACGCGATCGGTGACACGGGTGCCTGGCAGCCGTACACCGCGCCGGTCGTCGTCGACCAGGTCGGCGCCCACAAGGTCCGCTATCGCGCCTTCGACAAGGCGGGGAACGTCTCCACCGAGAAAAGCGCCGTGTTCACGGTCGTGGCGCCGCAGTCGGACGACACCACCGCGCCGGAGACCTCGGCGACGGTGAGCGGTGAGCGCGATCCCGACGGGGCGTACATCGACATGGCGACGGTCACCGTCTCCGCCTCCGACACGGGTTCCGGCGTCAACACGATCGAGTACGCGGTCGGCACCGGCGCCTGGCAGCCGTACACCGCGCCGGTGATGGTGCACCAGGTCGGCACCCACACCGTCCGCTACCGCGCCACCGACAAGGCGGGCAACGTCGCGGCCGAGAAGAGCGTGCAGTTCAAGGTCGTCGCGGCACCGCCGCAGGACACCACGCCGCCGGTGACGGGTGTGACCGTGGACGGTACGAAGAATTCCGCCGGGGCGTACGTCAACAGCGCGCGGGTGACCGTCACGGCGACCGACGCGCACGGCTCGGGCGTCGAGAGGATCGAGTACTCGCTCGACGGCGGGCCGTATCTCGTCTACTCGGCCCCCGTGGTGGTCGACCGGGCCGGCGGGCACACGGTGGCCTACCGGGCGAGCGACAAGGCCGGCAACACCGCGGCGGCGCGCACCGTGACCTTCACGGTCGTCTCCGGGCAGGTCCCCGCGCCCGACTGCCCGGAGTACGACGAGCGGTTGACGGTGATCGTCGGCTCGGTCGACTCCGGAGTGCGCAACCGGGTGACCGATAACCGGTGCCGGATCGGCGAGCTGATCGAGGACGAGAAGGAGTGGACGTCCCACGCGCTGTTCCTCAAGCATGTGACGTCCGTCCTCGACGCGCTGCTCAAGGAGGGCGTGCTCGACCAGCGCGAGTACAACGCCGTCCGGAAGGCCGCCCGCCAGTCCGGCATCGGCAAGCCGGGGCAGACCGAGGGCTATCGCGCGCTCTTCGACGGCAGCGCGGAGTCGCTGGCCAAGTGGCGCCAGGTGGGCGGCGGTTCGTTCGGGCTGAACGCCGACGGGACGATCACCTCCAGCACCACCACGCCCGGCATGGGCATGCTGTGGTTCCCGGAGCGCAAGTACGGCGATTTCTCGCTGAAGCTCCAGTGGCGTGACGACGCGCCGGGCACGGGCAGCGCCAACTCCGGTGTGTTCGTGCGCTTCCCCTGGGTCCACGACCACCCGGAGGAGTCACGGCCGGAGTGGGTCGCCATCAAGTACGGGCACGAGGTGCAGGTGCTCGACCGGCCCGACGGCGACATGTACAAGACGGGGTCGGTCTACGGCTTCGACCGGGTGGGGCTCGCCGGTGCCGGCGTGACCCAGAAGGGCACCTGGAACGACTACGAGATCCGGGTGGTCGACCAGCACTACTCGGTGTACCGCAACGGTGTGCTGATCAACGAGTTCGACAACACCGGCGGCCAGGCGTTCACCCCGCCCCGCTCGGACGACCCGGGCACGGACGGACGGCGGTTCGCCTCCGGCTACCTCGGGCTCCAGGTGCACGGCACGACGGATGTGGTGTCGTACCGGGACATCCGGATCAAGGAGTTGTAGGCCCTTCGGGCGCCTTCCTGGCCCTGCTCGGCTGTACCCGCCTCGGTTCTCCCGGCATCTTCGGATACTCGGGCGGGTACGGCAGGTCCCCCAGCCCGTGGTCGTGCTCGTCGCGGCGGGCGAGGTCGAGCAGGGTCTCCAGCGAGTAGCGGTGGTCGTCCATGTCCGCGTGCACGTCGCCGAGTTCGGCGAAGCGCGCGGGCATGGTCGCGAGGTCGAAGTCCTGGGGGTGCGCGACCCCCACCTCGTCCCAGCTCAGGGGCGCGGAGACGGGGGCGTGCGGGCGGGGCCGTACCGAGTAGGCGGAGGCGATCGTGCGGTCGCGTGCCGTCTGGTTGTAGTCGACGAAGATGCGGCTGCCCCGCTCCTCCTTCCACCACTTGATGGTGACCTGGTCCGGCATGCGCCTCTCCAGCTCCCGGCCGACGGCGATGGCGGCGCGCCGGACCTGGGTGAAGGTCCAGCGCGGTTCGATGGGCACGAAGACGTGCAGGCCCCGGCCGCCCGAGGTCTTGGGGAAGCCGCGCAGTCCGCCGAACTCGTCGAGCACCGCCCTCAGTTCGTGGGCGGCGCGGGCGGCGTCGTCGTAGTCGGTGCCGGGCTGCGGGTCGAGGTCGATGCGGAGTTCGTCCGGGTGGTCGACGTCGTCGCGGCGAACCGGCCAGGGGTGGAAGGTGAGGGTGCCGAACTGGGCGGCCCACACCACCGCTCCGACCTCGGTGGGGCACATCTCGTCGGCGCTGCGGCCGCTGGGGAAGGTGATGTGCGCGGTCGGGATCCAGTCGGGCATGTTCTTGGGCGCCCGTTTCTGGAAGAAGTTCTCGCCGTTCAGCCCCTCGGGGTAGCGCTCCAGGGTCGTGGGCCGGTCGCGCAGGGCGCGCAGGATGCCGGGGCCGACGGCGATGTAGTAGCGGGCGAGGTCCAGCTTGGTGAAGCCGCGCTCCGGGAAGAACATCTTGTCCGGGCTGGACAGCCGTACGGTCCGGCCTCCCGCCTCCAGTTCCACCGCGTCACCCATGCTCGCCACGGTAGGCGCAGCGCGTGGGCCTCGCATGCGGAGCGTTCGGGCGTCACCGGGCGCGCAGACGGGTGGCGAGCAGGGTGACGTCGTCCTCGGTGGTGCCGTGCACGAGGCGGGCGAGGAGCGCGTCGACGACGCTCTCCAGGGAGCCGTCGAGGTCGAGGCGCAGATGGGTCAGGCGGCGCAGCGAGGCGTCGATGTCCCTGCGGCGGTCCTCGATCAGACCGTCGGTGTACATGAGCAGCACGGTTCCGGGCCGCACCGGAAGGGTCACTGCCTCGTAGCCGCCGATGTCGGTGCCGAGGGGCGGCCCGGTCGGGACGTGCACGAGTTCGGCCGGGGCGTCGGGGTGCAGCAGCACGGGCGGCGGGTGTCCGGCGCCGGCGAAGGTGCAGGTGCCCCGGCCGGGGTCGACGAGGGCGAGCAGACAGGTGGCCACCCGGTCGAGGCCGATGCTCGCCAGCCGGTGGTCGGCCTCCTGGAGGATCCGTTCGACGGGGGCTCCGGAGGCGGCGATGGTGCGCAGCAGGGAGCGGTACTGGCTCATGGCGACGGCGGCGGTGAAGCCGTGGCCCATGACGTCGCCCATCACCTGGAGGGTGCGGCCGCAGGGCAGGGCCATCGAGTCGAACCAGTCCCCGCCGACGAGGGCGCGCTGCCCGGCGGGGAGGTAGCGGGAGGCGGTCTCGATGTCGGGGTGGGGGCCGCCGGGCTCGGACAGCAGGGCGCGTTGGAGTTCCAGGGCCATGCTGTGTTCGAGGGTGTACTGCCGGGCGTTGTCGATGGCGACGGCGGCACGGGCGGCCAGTTCCTGGGCCACCACCACGTCCTCGTCGGTGAACGGCGCGGAATCGCCGGCCCGGAGCAGGTACAGGACACCGACCGGGTGCTCCCGTGTCGGCAGCGGGACCACGACGATGGAGTGGACCCCGAGTTCGCGGACCACCTCCAGGTCGAGTGGTGTGCGCAGCATCTTAAGCAGCACGTCGTCCGAGGCCAGGTTCCCGACCCACGGGCGGCCGGTGTCCAGGCAGCTCCGGACCGGCGAGTCGCGCGGGACGTCGAAGTAGTAGCCGCTCTTCGCGGTCAGTCCGATGCGGGCGACGATGTCCGGGCCGCCCGCCGAGGCCATGATGCGCAGCCGGAGGACGCCGGGAGCCGGCGGCGGCAGGTCGTCGGCCCCCTCCGTGTCCACGATCCGCACGGACGCCCGGTCGGCCAGGCTCGGCACGACGAACTCGGCCAGCTCGGTACAGGTCTTCTCGACACACAGGGTCGTTCCCACCCGTGTGGTGGCGGTGTCCAGCAGGGCCAGCCGCTGGTGGTCCCGCTCCAGGTCGTCCAGGTACTGGCGCAGTCCGCTGACCTCCACCGCGATGCCGCACAGCCCGAGAACCCGGTCGCCGTCCTGGAGCCGGTGGTACACCGCGCTCCACTGCCGGCGTCTGAACGGCGAACTCACGTACGTCGTGCCGGTGACGGACAGCGTCCGGGGCCGGCCGTCGCCGAGGATCATGCGCAGGGTGTCCTCCGACCGGTGGATGTCCGGCAGGACCTCGGCGATGGTCCGGCCGTGGAACGCGTCGGGCGGCACTCCGCTCATCCGGGCCATGGCGTCGTTGACGTACCGATAGCGCAGCCGTTCGTCCAGGATGGCCACCGCGGCGGACGTGCCGTCCAGGACATTGCGGAGGATCTTGTACTCGTGGGCTTTCTCGACGGCCTCCGTCGGCGCGTCGGACACGATCGACAGCAGGGCGTCGTCGGCCCCCGAGAAGAGCCACGTCGGCGGATGCTGGTCGAAGCCCATGCGGCTCCTCCTCGTCCCCCTCCCTGATCGGAACACGCCACGGTCCAGTGTGTCGCCCGGGTCGGGGCCGCGCATCCGCAGCTCCCCGGGATCTCGCCCTGACCTGCGGCTTTCGTAGCCCGCTCAACAAGCGGAGCCAGCGGGCGGCTCTTAGAGTCAAGGCATGGATCTCCCGGTGATGCCCCCCGTGCTGCCCATGCTCGCCAAGTCCGTGGCCGCGATCCCCGCCGGTATGCAGTACGAGGCGAAGTGGCAACATACCCACTCCGACCTGCAAAGGTAGGCTTACCGGGTGACCCTCAGGGCACTTCCAGGGCACACAACACAAGGGGCTCTCCTACCCCATCGGCGGAGGAGGGGCCCGCCTAGGTCTGGGGCGCTACTCCTCTCGCTGAAGCGCTTCCTGGCGGGGTTGCACGCGCCGAGCCTGCCCGAGGCGGCCTGGCGTGCGCGGCGGGGCGGGCGGGGGCCGATGTAAGGCCTTCGGGTTCGGGATCCCGCCGCTCATGGCCGGACCGGGTCGCGTAGATCGGCGAACCGGCGGGACTTAGTCAAGCTGACCTAGGCAAGCCCCTCGGCCTGCGCAGGAGAGCAATCTGTGTCGAGCCACATTTTCTTCGCGGCTCTACTCCTCTGATGGAGGGCTCGTGGCCGCGAGTTCGATGCCGCGCACCCGGCGCAGCCATCGGGCCACGACGTAGAGGCCTGCGCCGAGGATGCCGCACGGTTCCCAGACCTCCGTCACGAGGGCCGGAAGGCCGCCGTCACCCACGATGTAGATCGCCTGTGCGCCGACCACGGTGGCGATAACGCCGTTCGTCCGCGAGTCCTTCGAGAGCAGCCAATCGACCGGGTGCCACAGCGGCCGGACCAGATCGTGAAGGCGCATCTTGAGAGCTGCAAGAACGAAGCCTCGGGCAAGGCGTCGCTGCTCACCCGGGAGAAGCGAGACATCGGAGTCGGTGCCAGAGGACAGAATGGCCGTCCACTCATCGCGGAGATGCGGTCGCCTCGGCCCTGCGATCGCTGCAGCAAGCCCTGCCAACCGCTGAGCACGTACCGATGATCGCGACTTCAGCGTCCGAAAGATGGAGCCCAGCCAGAAGAGCAGCACTGCGAAGAATCCAGCAGCGCCATACCGCCACTCGATCAGCTCCATGAGCGTCACCGCTAGGGCCGCCATCCCGAGGAAGATGCCCGCAAAACGGATATTGCGGACGGTTACCGCTCGACTGAACTTCCTCCACTGCGCGCGCCAGTCGATGCCACGCAGCCAGTCATAGATACTCCTACGCTCAGACCAGACGCCCCATGCGACCATCAGCCCCACAAGCAGTATCGGTGCAAAGTCGATCCAGAAGACCCCCGTGGAGAATTCAAGGATCTTCGAAGTGGAGTTGACCGCCTGAGTGATCGCTGGCGAGGCCTCCATCGCCAACAGCAGTGCTGGCCCAGAAGCGGCCACAGCCGAACCAATGCGCTTCAAAGCGCACCCCCAGCAAAGCCCAGGCGGGCCTGACGCTTGCGGCGAGCGTCAAGCGCGGCAACGGCACTCGCGCGACCCGCCCCAGTAAGCTCGTAGTAGCGGCGCGGCGGGCGAGCGGGGTGCGGTTCCGACTCTGCGTAGCTCGCTACCCAACCACGCTCCAGCAGGCGATCCAAGATCGGGTACACGGTGCCGGAGCCGAGGTCCGCGTCACGGCAGATACTCAGCCCCCATGCGGGGGCGTCGTCCGTCGCGGCCAGCAGCACCTCCAGCACGGCAATGGTCGGCTTCGTAAGCCTGGGAGCGGTCATGACTCCATTGGAGCATATGTCGAGTACGACACACCGTCATTTTCTGAAATGCGACTCGGGCGTTGACAGTCCTGGACCTCGTCACGAGTGAACGCCACCGGCATGGTCGCGGACGGCCGTGGCATGTCTGGCAGCCTGGGCGATGCTGCCTGCGTTCTTCGCAGCGTTGAGCTTCCGCCACTCGGACTGACACGTCTTGCAGTCCTTCACGGGCGCGCAGTCCAGCAACCACGCATTGAAGCCCACAGGCAAGACCACGGGGATCGGATCGGGATACGTCTGCCGTCGCTCCCTGTACGCCATCAGAGGATCTCTCCCCGGCTCCGCGCGTTGGCCTCCGCCACTTTCTCGCTCATCCGCGTGAGCGGAGGCAGGTCGGCGCCTTCGGCTGGGATGCCGCCCGGATCGTCGGGGTCCTTGAAGACGCACAACCGCCCGTCAGCGCCGAACAGCTCGATCGCCTCGGCCAGCCGTGCCCTCGCCTCGCTTGTCTGCTGTCGTCGCTCCATGGACTGGACGCTAGAGAGGGAGCGTTGAGGGCCGCGAGGCGATATTCCCGTTTATTCTCTCGCAGAGGCTGGGCATGCATCGACTTTCCCGTACGGCACACGACACGCTGTAGCCCGACAGGTCATCCTTCCATTGAGAGAGGTTGGACGCCCCATGACGCGACGGCTGCGCTTCAACGGCACTGGCTCCGGGAACGACGGCTGCCCTGCCGTACACGAGGACTTGGACACTGGGGAGGTCATCGTCCATGGACCGCCGCTCACCGATCCGGAAGACGTCGCCCGGCTCCGACACCTCGGCGAGGGTGAGGTACCGATCGTTGTACCGCGAGAGCTGCTGGTGGACTGGGGACCCAAGGACGTGACCCGCGAAGCGAAGATCATCGACCTGGACGCCTTCGGCGAGCTGTTCACCACCTTCCAGCACACCGCATGGCGTCTGGAGACCCGGCACCGGTACGCGAGCGACGAAACCACCGACACCTACGCCCAGTTCGTCGAGACCGGCGCGGCACGGTGGGATCTTGACGACCCCTGGTGCGAGAACCGGCGCAGGCAGGCCTCCGAGGGCAAGCGCGTCGAGCGCGTCCGTGTCGTCGACGATCCACCCACCACGGGGCAGCTCTACCTTCTCGACAACGCGAAGCGGAACAGCGCCGTCGGCGAGGAGATCCGGAACCTGTCGCGGGCGGAGGCTCTGCGCCTTCAGCTCCCCGACGAGGACTTCTGGATCTTCGACTCGCGGCTGGTCGCCCTGCTCAACTTCGACGACGCCGACCACCTTGTCGACGTGGAGCTGATCACCGAGCCAGCTGAGGTGGTGCGGTACGCCCAAGTGCGGGACGCCGCCTGGCACTATGCGATGCCGTTCGAAGAGTTCGCGGCAGGACTGTAAGCGTCGAGCGGGTACCGGTGAGCACAGACTTCCAACGGGCGCGGGCGGCCCTCGGCGACAGGCTCCGCGAACTCCGCCGAGCCTGCCCGGACGGCTGTCTCACCGGTACCCAGCTCGCGGAGCTACTGGGCTGGACCCAGTCAAAGGTGTCCAAGCTGGAGAACGGGCGGCAGACCGCGACAGCCGAAGATCTGCGGGCATGGGCCGAGGCGACGGGCAACCCCGAGGCGGCCGGCGAACTGACCGCGCGCTTGAAGGGCCTTGAATCCGACTACCGGTCCTGGCGTCGTCAACTGGCCGCAGGACACCGGCCGGTACAGGACACCTTGAACGCCGAGCATGCCCAGACCAAGGTCTTCCACGCCTGGCAGGGCGCCATGGTCCCAGGTCTTCTCCAGACAGCCGACTACGCTCGGTCGATCTTCACTCGGTACGCCGAACTGCACCGCTCCAAGCGGGACACCGAGGAGGCCGTGCGCGCCCGTTTGAAGCGGCAGGAAGGCTTGTACGACTCCGGCAAGCGGTTCAATATCCTCGTCGGCGAGGCCGGGCTCCGGTCCCTGATATGCCCGCCTTCCGTGCTGGCCGCCCAGCTCGACCGCCTGACGGGGATCGTCGGTCTCGACACCGTGCACCTGGGCGTCATCCCGTTCTCAGCGTCGCTGAAGATCCCGCCCGCGAACGGGTTCGTGATGTACGACGAGCGACTCGTGATCGTCGAGGACTGGCACGCGGAACTGTGGATCAACGACCAGGACAGCGTCTCGACGTACACGCGGGTGTGGACGACCCTGCGCGAGTCGGCCGTGTACGGAGCCGACGCCCAGCGGGTGATCAGCCAGGCGCGACAGGCCCTGTAGCCCCCCCACATACGGGGGCTCTGTGGCCCGTTGCTGCCGCTCGACGCCCCTGGGCTGGGCCTGTCGTGGCACGCACATGACTCAGCCCCCGGCGTGGAGGCAAATGCGCTACCTTCCGGGAAGTCGCCGCCAAATGGCAGACTGCGAGCGGAATACAGCACCGTCCTTCAACGCTCGCGAACACCGACCGCGCCCTGAAGCTGCACATCCTTCCGGCGTTCGGCAACCTGGAAATCGGGGCCATCCGCAAGCCAGACATACAGGCGTGGGTGACCGACCGGGCCGCCGTCCTCGCCCCTTCCACACTCGAAGTCGTGGACGGAACGCTGCGAGCCGTGTTCGCCTGGGCCGTCGGTGAGTACATACCGCTGTCCCCTTGCGACTCCAGAGGCCGCGCGGACCGTGTCCGGCTGCCGACCGTACCGGCGAAGGAGATCGTTCCCCTGTCGGTCGCCCAGGTGTCCGCGCTGGCTGATGCCGCACCCGATCGGTACCGGGCTCCGATCCTGCTGACGGCGGCGTCGGGCTTGCGGCAGGGTGAGCTGTGCGGACTCGAACCGGGGCACGTCCGGGACGGGGAGATCGTCGTACGACAGCAGGTGTCCGTGATCGACGGGAAGGGCGTCTACATCGCTCCTGTGAAGTCGTCCGGTAGCCGCAGGGTGGTACCGGTGCCGGTGGCCGTCACGGACCGCCCTGAGCGCCCACCTGAAGAGGTTCCCGGCACGTTCTCAGGCCATGGCCGACACGACCGACGGCAATCGGCGGGAGCGCCGGGTACGGCTGGTGTTCACGACGGCCGCGGGTGAGCCGGTGCAGCGGTCGCCGTGGGCGAGGACATGGCGGAAGATGGTGGGCGACGCGAACAAGATCCTTGCCGATCAGGGCACAGAGCAGATTCCGGCAGGGACCACGCCTGCATACGCTCCGCCACACGTACGCCTCACTGCTGATCAAGCACGGAGAGTCCGTCAAGGTCGTCCAGAAGCGGCTTGGCCACGCGTCGGCAGCCGTCACGCTGGACGTGTACGGGCATCTGTAGCCCGAACTCGGACGAGTCGACCAGGGCGGCCGTTGAGCAGGGACTGAGCGGCCTCCTCGGGGACGGAACTCGACAAGATCAGGGCACGGATGGAGGCACTCCCCAAGCGGAATCCACCGGAATGGACGACAAAAAATGAGAACGAACTCCCGGGTCACCCTCAGTAGTAAGGGGAGGTGAATGCACCATGGACCTGCCGGTGATGCCCCCCGTGAAGCCGATGCTCGCCAAGTCGGTCGCCAAGATCCCGCCGGGCATGCAGTACGAGGCGAAGTGGGACGGGTTCCGGGCGATCGTGTTCCGCGACCGGGACGAGGTCGAGCTCGGCAGCCGTACGGGCAAGCCGCTGACCAGGTACTTTCCCGAGCTGGTGACGGCCGTGCGGGAGCTGTTGCCGGAGCGCTGTGTGGTGGACGGGGAGATCGTGATCGCGCGGGAGGGGCATCTGGACTTCGACGCGCTGACGGAGCGGATCCATCCGGCGGACTCAAGGGTGCGGATGCTGGCGGAGCGGACGCCGGCCTCGATCGTCGCCTTCGATCTGCTGGCGCTGGGGGACGAGTCGCTGATGGACGTCCCGATGACGGACCGGAGGGAGCGGCTGGCCGGGGAGCTGGCGGAGGTGACGGCGCCGGTGCACCTGGCGCCGGCGACCACCGACATCGAGGTGGCGCGGCAGTGGTTCGAGCAGTACGAGGGGGCGGGCCTGGACGGTGTCATCGCCAAGCCTCTGACGGTGCGCTACCGCCCGGACGAACGCGCGATGTTCAAGATCAAGCACGAGCGCACGGCGGACGTGGTCGTCGCCGGGTACCGCCTGCACAAGAGCGGCCCCGTCGTGGGCTCGCTGCTGCTCGGCCTCTACGACGACCGGGGCACCCTCCAGCACGTGGGCGTGTCCGCGGCCTTCCCGATGAAGCGGCGTGCCGAATTGGTGGAGGAGTTGGAGCCGCTGCGGCTGGACGACGCGGCGGGGCATCCGTGGGCGGCCTGGGCCGAGGAGGCCGCGCACGAGAAGGCCCGGCTGCCCGGGGCGCCGAGCCGCTGGTCGGGCCGGAAGGATCTGTCGTGGGTGCCGCTCAGGCCGGAGCGGGTCGCCGAGGTGGCGTACGACCACATGGAGAACGGGCAGCGTTTCCGGCACACCGCCCGCTTCCGCCGCTGGCGCCCGGACCGGACCCCGGAGAGCTGCACCTACGCGCAACTGCAGGAGCCGGCCCGCTACGACCTGGCGGAGATCCTCGGGGTCTGAGCGAGGCTCAGGGCTGCATCAGCACCTTGACCGCGCCGTCCTGCTTGCGCTGGAACATCTCGTACGCGTGCGGGGCCTCCGACAGCGGCATCCGGTGGGTGGCGAAGTCCTCGACGCCGAGCGGGTCCTCGTCGGTCAGGTACGGGACGATGTCGTCACTCCAGCGGCGGACGTTGGCCTGGCCCATCCGGATCTGGACCTGCTTGTCGAACAGGGTGAGCAGCGGCAGCGGGTCCGCAGTGCCGCCGTAGATGCCGGACAGGGAGATGGTGCCGCCGCGGCGGACCAGGTCGATGGCCATGTGGAGGGCGGCGAGACGGTCGACGCTGAAGCGTTCGGCTATCGGACCGCTCAGCTTGTGGGGCAGGATCGTGGCGGCGTTCTGCACCATGCGGGCGGCCGCGCTGCCGTGGGCCTCCGTGCCGACCGCGTCGATCACGGCGTCGGGGCCGCGGCCGTCGGTCTCGTCGCGGATCGCGGCGACGAGTTCCTTCTCGTCGTCGAAGGACCTGAGGTCGAACGTCTCCACGCCCCGTGCCTTCGCCCGGCGCAGTCGCTCCGGGACCAGCTCCACGCCGAACACCCGTCCGGCGCCCCGGAGCCGGGCGACGCGGCAGGCCATGTCGCCGATGGGCCCGAGGCCGAGCACGGCGACGCTGCCGCCCTGCGGGACCTCGGCGTAGGCGACCGCCTGCCAGGCGGTGGGCAGGACGTCGGAGAGGTAGACGAAACGGTCGTCCGGCGGGCCCTCCGGGACCTTGATCGGGCCGAACTGCGCCTGTGGGACCCGCAGGTACTCGGCCTGGGCACCGGGCACGGCGCCGTACAGGCGGGTGTAGCCGAACAGGGCGGCGCCCATACCCTCACCGCTGACCTGGGTGGTCTCGCACTGGGTGGGCAGGCCGGTGAGGCACATCCAGCAGTTGCCGCAGGCGATCTGGAACGGCACCACGACCCGGTCTCCGGCCTGGAGGTCCGGCACACCGGCGCCGACCTCCTCGACGATGCCCATGGGCTCATGGCCGAGGATGTCCCCCGGTGTCATGAACGGCGTGAGCACTTCGTACAGATGCAGGTCGGACCCGCACAACCCGGTGGAGGTGATGCGGATGATCGCGTCCGTCGGCTCCTGGATCGTCGGATCGGGCACGTTCTCCACCCGCACGTCCCGCTTGCCCTGCCAGGTCACTGCCCTCATCGCCCCGCGCTCCCTCCGTCGGCGTGCGCGTCGGTCGTTTCGGCTCGGCCGTTTCGGAGAGGCCCGGGTACCCGGGTGCCCCGCACTGAACCTTGAGCCGATCGACGGACGCGACAAGGACACCGTCCGCCCAGAAACAATCGGACATGGCCATCAATGCTCAGATAAGCGCACAATCAGAACAAGAAGCTGACATGAGGCGCGGTGGCGACGGTGGGCATGGGACGAGATGCGCGCGGACGGCGGTCCGCGGCGACGGCGGCGCTGCTGGCCGCCACGGTGACGGCGGCCCTGGCGGCGGGCTGCACGAGCGGGGGCGGGCCGCCCGACGACGGGCGGGGCTCGGGCGGCGCGTCGGAGCGCGGCACGTCACCCACGCCGACCGACGGCTCCGTACTCGCCGTCAAGATCGACAACGCCGCCTCGGCCCGCCCGCCCACGGGTGTCGACGCCGCGGACGTGGTGTACGTGGAGCAGGTCGAGGGCGGACTGAGCCGCCTGATGGCGGTGTACGCGACCAAGCTGCCGAAGGCGGTCGGTCCGGTGCGCAGCGCCCGTGAGTCGGATCTGGAGCTGCTGCGCCAGTTCGACCGGCCCACACTCGCCTTCTCCGGCGCCCAGACGAAGCTCCTGCCGCTGATCGACAAGGCACCGCTGCGAACGGCGACGCCGGGCAGCGCCTCCGACGCCTTCTTCCGCGACCCCGACCGGTCCGCCCCGCACAACCTCTATGTGCGGCCCGAGCGGATCGTGCCGCAAGCCCCGGGCCGGTCCGCCCTGACCACCGGCTTCCGCTACGGCTCCGCCCCGGCGGGCGGCACCACGACGGCCTCGCAGACGGTGCGCTATCCGGCGGCCCGCTTCACCTTCACCTGGTCGGACTCCGGGGACCGCTGGCTGGTCGGCATGGACGGCACGCCCGCCACTACGGCGGACGGCAAGCGGATGGCGGCCGCGACGGTCGTCGTGCAGTACGTGAAGGTGCGCGACTCCGCCTTCCGGGACTTCCTCGGCAACAACACGCCGTACACCGAGACGGTGGGCTCGGGAAAGGCGAAGGTGCTGCGCGACGGGCGCGCCCACGACGTGAACTGGGAGCGCGAGGACGCCACGGACGGTACGGCGTTCACCACCCGCGACGGCACACCGGTGAACTTCGCGAAAGGCCAGGTGTGGGTGGTGTACGCCGAGGCGCCCTGACCGGCCCGCGCGGGCCGCGCCGGTCAGCGGGGCGCCACCAGGGACTCCCCCGGGTTGCGCAGCCCTTCGGCCGCGTCCGACACACGCCGGATGAGGTCGAAGAACACCGTCTGCTCCTCGGCGGTCAGCGGCGCGAGGAAGATCTGGTTCATCCGGGCGGTGCGCACGGTCAGCTTGCGGTGGGTGCGTACGCCCTCTTCCGTGAGACGCAGCAGGAAGCGGCGGCCGTCCTGCGGGTCACGGACCTTGTCGAGCAGTCCGCGCCGGATGAGCCGGCTGATCACCTCGGCGATGGTGGACCGGTCGAGTCCCACCCGCTCCCCCACCGTGCGCTGGTCCAGCCCGGGTTCGGCGACGAGTGTGTTGAGGACCGCGTACTGGGGCGAGGTGATCT
Source organism: Streptomyces sp. NPDC041940 (assembly GCF_055589465.1). Lineage (NCBI taxonomy): Bacteria > Bacillati > Actinomycetota > Actinomycetes > Kitasatosporales > Streptomycetaceae > Streptomyces > Streptomyces sp. NPDC041940. The sequence continues at coordinate 198,792 of NZ_JBVJBP010000002.1, read as the reverse complement.
CCTCGGAGACCATCGTGTTCCACAGCAGGTAGTGCGCCTGCTGGAGCCGCCGGGCCAGGTGCCCGGGGTGGGTGGTGAGGTCGGCCGCCGCCATGTGCACCCCTCGGTCGTTTTCGTTGGTGCACTGAACAATACCGACCCGCTCCCCGGCTGTCTGCCGACTGCGCAGGCGACCGGAGGCACATACTCCGAGGTCTTGACGCCCCGCTGTGGCGATGGCAGCGTGAAAGGAGCTTCACGGAAATACTCAGTGCGCTGACTAATTATGGTCGAGGCGCTCGGAAGAGATGGGGCTTCCCGGATGGACAAGGTGGTCGCCACAGCCCTGGAGGCGGTGGCCGATGTGCCGGACGGTGCGTCGCTCGCGGTGGGCGGTTTCGGGCTGAGCGGTGTGCCGAACGTGCTGATCCAGGCGCTGTACGAGCGCGGGGTGGCCGGGGTCTCGGTGGTCTCCAACAACTGCGGGGCGATGGAGTCGGGCCTCGCGGTCCTGCTCGCCGCGGGCCGGATCGCCCGGGTGACGGGCTCCTACATCGGTGCGAACAAGGAGTTCGCGCGGCAGTACCTGGCCGGGGAGCTGGAGGTCGAGCTGATCCCGCAGGGCACGCTGGCCGAGCGGCTGCGGGCCGGCGGTGCCGGGATCCCCGCCTTCTACACCCCGGCCGGGGTGGGCACCCAGGTCGCCGACGGCGGTCTGCCGTGGCGCTATGACGGTGAGGGCGGGGTCGCGCTGGCCTCGCCGCCCAAGGAGGTCCGGGAGTTCGACGGTACGGAGTACGTGCTGGAGCGCGGGATCCGTACCGACTTCGCCCTGGTCCGGGCGGCGAAGGGCGACCGGCACGGCAACCTGGTCTTCAACAAGTCCTCCCGCAACTTCAACCCCCTCGCCGCGATGGCCGGGCGGGTGACGATCGCCGAGGTGGAGGAACTGGTGGAGCCCGGCGAGATCGATCCGGACGCGGTGCATCTGCCCGGCATCTTCGTGCGGCGGGTGCTCGCGCTCACCCCTGAGCAGGCGGCGGACAAGAAGATCGAGCGGCGGACGGTGAGCGACTGATGGCCTGGACGCGTGAACAGATGGCCGCGCGGGCCGCGCGCGAGCTGCGGGACGGCCAGTACGTCAATCTCGGCATCGGCCTGCCCACGCTGATCCCGAACTACCTGCCGCCGGGCGTGGAGGTGGTGCTGGAGTCGGAGAACGGCATCCTGGGCACCGGCCCCTACCCCACCGAGGACACCGTCGACCCGGACCTGATCAACGCCGGCAAGGAGACCGTGACGGTCCTGCCGGGCGCGTCCTTCTTCGACTCGGCGCTGTCCTTCTCGATGATCCGGGGCGGGCACATCGACGTCGCGGTACTGGGCGCCATGCAGGTGTCCGAGCGGGGCGACCTGGCGAACTGGGCGATCCCCGGCAAGCTGATCACCGGTATCGGCGGGGCCATGGACCTGGTGCACGGCGCCCGTACGGTCGTCGTCGTCATGACCCACACCGCCAAGGACGGCTCCCCCAAGATCCTCACCGAGTGCGCCCTGCCGCTGACCGGCAAGGGGTGCGTGAACCGGATCATCACCGACCTCGGCGTCCTGGACGTCACCGAGGACGGGCTCGTCCTAGTCGAGACCGCACCGGGTGTGAGCGCCGGGGAGATCGTCACCAAGACCGACGCCGAACTGACCGTGCCGGAGGGCCTGAAGTGAAGGACGTCTACATCGTCGACGCGGTCCGCACGCCGATCGGCCGCTACAACGGCGGCCTCGCCTCGGTGCGCCCGGACGACCTGGGCGCGCACGCGATCCGCGAACTCCTCGCCCGCACACCCGAGTTGGACCCGTCGCGGATCGAGGACGTGTACTTCGGCAACGCCAACGGCGCCGGTGAGGAGAACCGCAACGTCGGCCGCATGGCCGCCCTGCTGGCGGGCCTGCCCACCTCGGTGCCGGGCGTGACCGTCAACCGGCTGTGCGCGTCCGGGCTGGAGGCGGTCATCCAGGCGGCCCGCGCGATCGCGGTCGGGGACGCCTCCATCGCCCTGGCCGGTGGCGTCGAGTCGATGACCCGGGCCCCCTATGTGCTGCCCAAGTCCGACAAGCCCTTCCCGGCCGGGCACACCGAGCTGCACTCCACCACTCTCGGCTGGCGGATGGTCAACCCGCGCATGGAGCCGCAGTGGACGATCCCGCTGGGCGAGAGCGCCGAACTCATCGCCGACAAGCACAAGATCGGCCGCGAGCAGCAGGACGAGTTCGCGCTCCGCAGCCATGAGAAGGCGGCCGAGGCTCAGCGGGCCGGTCTGTTCGAGACCGAGTTGGCGGCCGTGGCGGTCCCGCAGCGCAAGGGCGAGCCGGTCTCCTTCGCCGCCGACGAGTGTGTCCGTCCGGATGCCTCCCTGGCGACGATGGCCAAGCTGAAGCCGTCGTTCCGGACGGAGGGCGGCACGGTGACGGCGGGCAATGCCTCACCGCTCAACGACGGGGCCGCCGCGTTGCTCCTCGTCGACGAGGAGGGGCTGAGAGCCACGGGTCGCGAGCCGCTGGCCCGGATCTCCGCGACCGGCGTCAACGCCCTCGACCCGGACTACTTCGGGCTCGCTCCCGTCGAGGCCGTCAACCGGGCGCTGGCCAAGGCGGGCAAGGGGTTCGGTGACCTGTCCGTGCTGGAGCTGAACGAGGCGTTCGCGGCGCAGGTGCTGGGGTGTGTGGCCGAGTGGCCCGAGTTCGATCCCGCGATTCTCAATCCGCAGGGTGGGGCGATCGCTCTCGGGCATCCGCTGGGTGCGTCCGGGGCCCGGCTCACCGGGACGGTTGCCCATCAGCTTGCCCGGCGGGGCAGTGGCGTTGGTGTCGCCACGCTTTGTATCGGCGTGGGCCAGGGGCTTGCGCTTGTTCTGGAGCGTTGAGCGTTCGGCCGCGGGCCGTATGTGGCTCGTCGCGCAGTTCCCCGCGCCCCTAAGGGGGCGAGAACCCCACGAACCTTTTCAGGGAACCCCATGACTCTCACTCAGCACGACATCGATCAGGAGATCGCGGCCGAGCGCGCCGCGTACGAGAAGCGGCTCGCCGAGGGCGGGCCCGTCGAGCACCAGCCGCGGCGGGACTACGCGCCGTACCGCTCCTCGGTGCTCCGGCACCCCAAGCAGCCGCCGGTCACCATCGACGTCAGCAAGGATCCGGAGCTGGTGGAGCTGTCCTCCCCGGCGTTCGGGGAGCGGGACATCACCGAAATAGACTGTGACCTCACTCGGCAGCACGACGGTGAGCCGATCGGTGAGCGCATCACCGTCTCCGGCCGGCTGCTGGACCGCGACGGCCGCCCGGTGCGCGGCCAGCTCGTGGAGATATGGCAGGCCAACTCGGCGGGCCGCTACGCCCATCAGCGTGAGCAGCACGACGCCCCGCTGGACCCGAACTTCACCGGCGTGGGCCGCACGCTGACCGACGCCGAGGGCCACTACCGCTTCACCACCGTCCAGCCGGGCCCGTACCCGTGGCGCCAGCACGTCAACGCCTGGCGGCCGGCCCACATCCACTTCTCGCTCTTCGGCTCGGCGTTCACCCAGCGGCTCGTGACGCAGATGTACTTCCCGAGCGACCCGCTGTTCCCCTACGACCCGATCATCCAGTCGGTGACGGACGACGCGGCCCGGCAGCGGCTGGTCGCGACATACGACCACAGCCTGTCGGTGCCGGAGTTCTCGATGGGCTACCACTGGGACATCGTGCTCGACGGGCCGCAGGCCACCTGGATCGAAGAAGGGCGCTGACCTGCCATGACGAAGATCGACACCAGCAGGCCCGAGAGCGTGCTGCCCACCCCCTCGCACACCGTCGGCCCGTTCTACGGCCACGCCCTGCCGTTCCGCGGCGGTGAGGACATCGCGCCCGCCGGGCATCCGGACACGGTCACCGTGCACGGGTACGTCCTCGACGGCGAGGGCAATGCGCTGCCGGACGCCCTGATCGAACTGTGGGGGCCGGACCCGGACGGCAACCTGGCGACGGCCGACGGTTCGATGCGGCGCGACCCGGCGTCGGGCGGCTTCCTGGGGCGCAACGGCGTGGAGTTCACGGGCTGGGGACGGATCCAGACCGACGCGAACGGCCACTGGTACGCACGCACCCTGCGGCCCGGCGCACGCGGGCGGAACGCGCCGTACCTCAGCGTGTGCGTCTTCGCGCGTGGGCTCCTGCTGCATCTGTACACCCGGATCTATCTGCCGGGCGATGTGGCCGTGCTGGCCGCCGACCCCTTGCTGTCCCAGCTGGAGGACGGGCGCCGCGACACGCTGATCGCCGTGGAGGAGGCGCGCGGCACGTACCGTTTCGACATCCGCCTTCAGGGCGAAGGCGAGACGGTCTTCCTGGAGTTCCAGTGACAGCTGCGCACGGCGACACCGGCCTGCTCGCCCCCGGGTGGGCCGATTCGGCGGCCGCGTCCGCGACGAGTGACCAGGCGTATCTGCGGGCGCTGCTCGACGCGGAGGCCGCGCTGACCCGGGCCCAGGCCTCGCTGGGGCTCGCCCCCGCCGAGGCGGCGACGGCGGTGACCGAGGCGGCTACGGGTTCCTTCGACGTAAGGACCCTCGCCGAGCGGGCCCGCTCGGGCGGCAACCCCGTCATCCCGCTGGTCGCTGAGCTGACGAAGGCCGTCGGCGAGGAGTACGGCCCCTACGTCCACCGGGGCGCGACCAGCCAGGACATCATGGACACGGCGACGATGCTGGTCGCCGCGCGGACCCTGGACCCGGTCCTCACCGACCTCGGACGCACCGAGCGGGGCCTCGCCCGGCTGGCCGCCGAGCACCGCGACACCGCGATGCCGGGGCGGACGCTCACCCAGCACGCCGTACCGACGACCTTCGGGCTGAAGGCGGCCGGATGGCGGGCGCTGGTCCTCGACGCGCGGGACCGCACGACGGCCGTACGGGACTCACTGCCCGCCCAACTCGGCGGCGCGGCAGGCACGTTGGCCGCCTTCGGGGCGTACGGCGCGAGCGATCCGACCGGACTGCCGACGGTGTACGCCCGTGAACTCGGCCTCAGGGCACCCGATCTGCCCTGGCACACCCTGCGGACGCCCGTCGCCGATCTCGCCGGGTGCCTCGCCTTCACGGCGGGCGCGCTCGGCAAGATCGCCGTGGACGTCCTCACCCTGTCGCGCACCGAGATCGCCGAGGTCGCGGAGGGCAGCGGCGGGGGCTCGTCCGCCATGCCGCACAAGTCCAACCCCGTACGGTCCACCCTCATCGCCTCCGCCGCACGCCGGGCCCCGCAGCTCGCGGCCACGCTGTACGGCTCGCTGGCCGCGGAGGACGAGCGGCCGGCCGGGTCCTGGCACGCCGAGTGGGAACCGCTGCGGGATCTGCTGCGGCTGGTCGGCGGGGCCGCCCGGGACGCGGTGGAGCTGGCGGAGGGACTGCGGGTCAGGTCCGAGGTCATGCGTGAACACCTGGACCTGACCGGCGGGTTGATCGTGTCCGAGCGGCTCTCCGCCGAGCTGGCCCCGGTGCTGGGACGCGCCCGCGCCAAGGAACTCCTCACCCGGCTGGCCGCCGAGGGGCGCCCGCTCTCCGAGGCACCGGAGCTGGCGGACGTCGACCTCGACCCCACCCACTACACCGGCTCCGCCGGAGCCCTCACCGACCGTGCTCTGGAGCGACGTTGACACTCCTGAACCATCACACCGAAGGGCCCGCTTCCGCTCCCCCGCTGCTGCTCGGCCCCTCCCTCGGCACGTCGTACGCCCTGTGGGACAAGGTGGCGCCCGAGCTGTCGATCACCCATCGGGTGGTCCGCTGGGATCTGCCGGGGCACGGCGGTTCGGCGGCCGAGCTCATCGGGGCGGGCGCGACGGTCGCCGACCTCGCCGGTCCGGTGCTGGCGCTCGCCGACTCGCTCGGCATCGAACGGTTCGCGTACGCGGGTGTGTCGCTGGGCGGGGCCGTGGGGCTGCATCTCGCGGTGCACCATCCGGAGCGGCTGTCGTCGCTCGCCGTGATCTGCTCGTCGGCGCACTTCAACGGCCGCGGGCCGTGGGAGCAACGAGCCGCGCTGGTACGGCGGGAGGGGCTGGCCGAGCTGGCGGACGGCGCGGACGCGCGCTGGTTCACGTCCGGGTTCACCGTGCCGGAACTGGTGCGGGACCACCGGGACGCCGACCCGGACGCGTACGCCGCGTGCTGTGACGCGCTCGCCGCGTTCGATCTGCGGGACCGGCTGCCCGAGATCGCCGTACCGACGCTGCTGGTCGCCGGCCGCGAGGATCCGGCGACGCCGCCCGCGCATCTGCGGGAGATCGCCGACGCGGTGCCGGGCTCGACGCTCGTGGAACTCCCGGGCGCCTCGCACCTGGCGCCGGCCCAGTGCCCGGAAGCGGTGCTGACCGCGCTGCGGGCCCACTTCGGCGGGCCCGCCGGACGCGGGATGGAGGTGCGGCGCGAGGTGCTCGGCGACACCCACGTCGACCGCGCCCAGTCCAGGCAGACGCCCTTCACCGCACGCTTCCAGGACTTCATCTCGCGCTACGCCTGGGGCGAGATCTGGACCGACCCGACGCTGTCGCGCCGCGAGCGCAGCATGATCACCCTCACCGCGCTGGTCGCGCACGGCCACTACGACGAGCTGGCCATGCACGTCCGGGCGGCCCGCCGCAACGGGCTCACACCCGAGGAGATCGGCGCGGTGCTGCTGCAGACGGCCGTGTACTGCGGGGTGCCGGCGGCGAACTCGGCGTTCGCGACGGCCCAGCGGGTGCTGGCCGAAGAGGACCCCGCCGGAGGGTAGCTACGCCGGTCCGACGCCGGCCTCGATCACGGCCCGCGCCCGCTCCGCCAGTCCGTCCGCGCCGCACGAGACCGCCAGGTCCAGACCGCGTTCGAGGTCGCTCACCGAGCGGGCGGCGATGCCGTACTCGATGCGGGCCGCCGCGTGCTCGTACTGGCAGGGCGACGCCTCCAGGTAGGTGACGGCCTGAGCGGCGAGCCGGACCGCGCGCTGCCCGGTCTCCAGGGCGGCGGCGCAGCGCAGGGCCTCGCCGATTGCGGTGTCCGTGCCGAAGCGCTCCGCCTGCCGGCGGACGTCGACGGCGAGCCGGGCGGCACGGGCCGGGTCCTCGGTGCTGAGGGCCCGGGCGAGGTCCGCCGCCCACGGGACGAGCACGGGGTTGAGGTGGCCGCGTGCCGCCGCCGCCTTCTCGGCGGCCTCCAGTTCGTTGACGCCGTCCTTGGTGCGGCCGACGGCCAGCAGCAGCCGGCCGCGCACCGAACGCGGGTCCGGCAGGACGATGGTGGAGGGGTAGGGCGGGGCGAAGCCGTACCGTTCGGCGACCTCCCAGGCCTCCTGGACATGGCCGCGGGCGAGCAGCGTGTCGACGAGGTTGCAGGTCGCGGACCAGTACAGCGGCAGCCCGCGGCCGACGCGCTCGGCGAGGCGCAGCGACTCGCGCAGGGACGACTCCGCCTCCTTCAGACGGCCCCGCCTGCGGTGGCCGAGTCCGACGTAGGCGTGGGCGAGGGCGAGGTGGCCGCCGCTCCAGCCGGCCGTCTCGTAGGCGCGCAGGGCCTCGTTGTAGAGGGTCTCGGCGCGGTCGAGGCGGTCGGTGAAGGCGTACGCGTTGGCCAGCATCAGCAGCAGTTCGATGCCCCACTCGGTGTCGGTCCAGCCGAGCCCGGGGGCCAGGCGGCCGTTGACGAGGGCGCGGTCGCACAGTTCGGCGACCTCCTCCGCGTTCTCGCCGTGCATGAGGGCGTCGAAGCCGCGCAGCATGAGCAGCGCGCGTTCGGAGTTGTCCCGGCCGGTGCAGGTGGCGGCGAGGTCGGCGAGCCGCCGGGAGCGGTCGGGCGAGGTGGCCTCGCCCGCGTGGAGGCCCTCCCACATGAAGTGCACGGCCTGGAGACGCATTCGGGCGGGCCCGGGCCTCAGCCGGGCGGCCTCCGCCTCGACCGTGCGGACGGCCTCCTCCAGCTGGTCGTTGTGGAGCAGCGCCTGGGAGAGCCGGAACACGGCGTCCACCCGCTTGTCCCCGCCGAGGCCGGGCATGCCGAGCGCGGTCCGCAGATGGCCGATGGTGCGGGCGGGCGCGGTCAGGAAGGTGGCCTCGGCCAGTTCGTACAGCACGTGCGGGAGGGACTCGGGCCGGGGCGGTTCCGCCAGGGCGCGCTCCAGGCAGCGGCGGGCCGCGTCGGGGGCGCCGACGGCGAGGTGCTCGCGGGCTGCTTCGCGAAGCTGCCCCACGAGTTCCTCGTCGTCGTCCGGGTGGACCTCGAGGAGGTGGCGGGCGGCCGCGGCGGCGCCGCGTCCCTCGTCGGTGACGATCCGGGCGGCTATGCCGTGCATGGCGGTGCACAGGGCGTCGGGTATGGAGTTGTAGACGGCGGTGGCGATCAGCGGGTGGACGAACTCCAGGTCGCCGTCGGCGCTGCGGCCGGTCGCGGGGTCGGGTGTGGTGAGGATGCGGGCGGTGCGCAGCAGTTCGGCGCAGCGGCGGGCTTCGCCGGGGCCCAGGGTGGCGAGCTTGGCGACCAGGCCGGTGGAGATGCCGGTGCCGAGGATGGCGGCGGCCCAGGCGAACCGTGTGGCGTCGATGCCGAGTTCCTCCAGGCGGGCGACGAGGCCGCCGCCCCGGGCCGAGCGGTTCAGTTCGCGCAGTTCCCCGGCCCGGGCCTCGACCGGTTCGAGTTCGCTGTCCTGGACCTTGGCGAGGAGTTCGACGGTCTCGTAGGGGTTGCCCGCGGTGACGGCCCAGACCTCGCGGCAGAACGCGGCGTCGGCGTGCGGGCCGAGGGTGGCGCGGGTGAGTCCGGCCGTCGCGTCCGGGGTGAGGGCGCTCAGGGTCGCGACGGGTCCGTCCGCGGCGGCGGCGACGGTGTCGAGGTGGCGGGCGCTGGTGCCGGAGACCTCGCCGGGTCGGCGGGTGACCACGACCAGCACGGACATCTCGTCGAGGCGCTCGGTGAGCCCGGCGAGCCAGTGCAGGGTCTCCTGGTCGGCCCAGTGGGCGTCGTCGATCAGCAGCACCAGCGGCCAGTCCCGGCGGGCGAGCCGGCGCACGGCGACGACCAGTCCGTCGCACACGCCCTGCGGGTCGGCCTGCCGGTCGCCGGGTTCCGCGATGCCGAGGGCGGGGCCGGCGATGTCGTACCAGTCGCCGAGGTATTCGCGCGCCTCCTCCGGCAGCATCGACACCAGTGCCGGCTGCAGCAACTGCCGTACCACGTTGAAGGGGACCGACCGGAGGGTCTCTCCGCCGCGGGCCGACCAGACCGTGCAGCCGCGGGCCTCGGCGATGCGGCGGGTTTCGGCCAGCAGCGTGGTCTTGCCGAGTCCGGCCTCGCCCCGGAAGACCAGCAGTCCGCCGGACGAGGAGCGGTCCGCGCACAGGCTCTCGACCGCCCGCGCGACGGCGGCGACTTCCTCGTCGCGCTCCCAAAGGGAAGCCGAGGGGCCGGCCGTGGGCCGTACCTCCGTCATCCCGCTACCTCCCCAAGTCGCCCGAACGACGTACAGACGTCGAGCGTAGCCGTCCGATTGCCTGAGTGGAGGACGGTCCGGGCACCTGTTGCCGTGACGGGTGAAGCCGACGGTGACCCGACGACGCAATCGGCCCGTCACCAGCCGCCTTCGGGTCAACAGGGCACAACGGTACGGGAGGTGACGTTCATTCACCAGGGACGGGACACACGGCGCGGCCGGCGGGCGCTGGTCGCGGGGTCGGTGGGGAATCTCATCGAGTGGTACGAGTTCGGCGTCTACGGCTACTTCGCGACGATCATCGCGGCGCGGTTCTTCACGCCGGAGGGCGGCAGCGAGATCGAGGCTCTGGTGAAGACGTACGCGTCGTTCGCGCTCGCGTTCTTCTTCCGACCGGTCGGGGCGGCGCTTTTCGGCCGTCTCGGGGACCGCGTCGGCCGTCGGCCGGTGCTGGTCCTGGTGATCACGCTGATGACGGTGGCGACGACGCTGATCGGCGTGCTGCCGACGTACGCGCAGGCGGGTGCGCTCGCGCCCTGGCTGCTCACGCTCCTGCGAGTGCTCCAAGGGCTGTCGGCCGGTGGGGAGTTCGGCGGGGCGGTGTCGGTGATGACGGAGTTCGCTCCGCCGGGGCGGCGGGGGCTGTACGGGTCGTGGCAGTCGTTCACGGTCGCACTGGGGCTGCTGGGCGGTGCGGGCGCCGCGGCGCTGCTCGCCACCGTGCTGACCGAGGAGCAGCTCGGCGCGTGGGGCTGGCGGCTGCCGTTCCTGCTGACGCTGCCGCTGGGGCTCGGGGCGCTGTGGCTGAGACTGCGGCTGGACGAGACACCGGAGTTCGTGGCGGAGCGGTCGCGGGAGAGGCCTCCCCCGGGCGAGGTCGCGAGGGCGATCCTGCTGGGCGCGGGGCGGATCATGGGCTGGGCCGCGGCCGGCTACACGTTCCTCGTCGTGCTGCCGTCGTATCTGCAGGGTTCGCTGGGCGCGACCTTCCAGCAGGCGCTGGTCGCCACCGTGCTGGCCAATCTGGGCTTCGCGGTGACGATCGTGCCGGCGGGGCTGCTCAGTGACCTGCTCGGCCGGCGGGCGGTGATGCTGACGGGCGCGGTGCTGGTCGTGGCCCTCTCGGTGCCGTTGCTCAACCTTCTGCAGGATCCCGGCGTTTCGAACACCGTGAAGGGTGTGGCGGTGTGCGGCGCGGGTGCCGTGGTGGGACTGATGGCGGGGCCGGGCCCGGCGATGCTGTCGGAGATGTTCCCGGCGCGGGTGCGGTACACGGGCCTGGGACTCGCCTACGCGCTGTCCAATGCGGTGTTCTCGGGGTGCGCCGGGCTCATCATCACGGAGACGATCGAGCGGACGGGGAGTGTGGACATCCCCGCGTACTACGTGGCGACGGCGTGCGCGGTGAGCGTACCGGCCCTGCTCACGCTGCCCTCGCGGCGGGTGCGCGGGGCGAAGGCGGTGGAGGAGAGGACCGGTTGAGGCGATGCGGGTGATCGGCCTGATGTCCGGCACGTCGTACGACGCGATCGACGCGGCGGCGGCCGAGCTGGACCTCGTCGGTGACAGCCTGGTGCTGAAGCCGCTCGGCATGGTGAGCGAGGCGTACGACGGCGCACTGCGCGAGACCCTGTCGGCCGCCCTGCCGCCGGGGACCACCACCCTGGGCGAGGTGTGCCGACTGAACACCCGGATCGGGCAGGCCTTCGCGGCGGCGGCGCTCCGGGCCGACCGGGAACTGTGCGAGGGGCGGGCCGAGTCGGTGGCCTCGCACGGGCAGACCGTGTACCACTGGGTCGCCGAGGGGGAGGTCCACGGCACGCTCCAGCTGGGGCAGCCGGCCTGGATCGCCGAGGCGACCGGGCTGCCGGTCGTCGCCGACTTCCGGCCGCGTGACATCGCCGTCGGCGGGCAGGGCGCGCCGCTGGTCAGCCTGGTCGACCAGCTGTGGCTGCGCGGCCGGCCGGGCCGGCCCGTGGCACTCAACGTCGGCGGTATCGCCAACCTCACCGCGCCCGACGGGACCGCCTACGACACCGGGCCGGGCTGCGCGCTGATCGACGCGGCGGCGCGGGGGTTCAGCGGCGGGGCGCTGTCCTACGACACGGACGGGGCCCTGGCCGCTCGCGGCCGGGTGCACGGGCCGCTGCTGGAACGGCTGCTCCAGGAGCCGTACTACGCGCTGCCCGCGCCCAAGACGACGGGCAAGGAACTCTTCCATCTCGGTCATCTGCGGGACGCGCTGGCCGGGTTCGGGACGCTGCCCGCCGAGGACGTCGTCGCCACGCTGACAATGCTCACGGCCCGGACCGTGGCGGACGCCGTGCGGGCGGTGGGCGCGACGGAGGTGATCGCCTCCGGCGGCGGGACGCGCAACCCGGTGCTGATGAGGATGCTCGGGGAGCTGCTGCCCGGGGTTCCGGTGCGCGCCTCGGACGAACTGGGGCTGCCGTCCGGGGCGAAGGAGGCCTACGCCTTCGCCGTCCTGGGGTTCCTGACCCTGCACGGCCTGCCGGGCACCTCGCCCGCGAGCACCGGTGCGCTGCATCCGAGCGTGCTCGGTTCGGTGACCCCGGGCCGGGACGGACTGCGCCTGCCACCACCCGCCCGCCTTCCGCCGACCCGCTTGATCCTGGAATGACCGATCCTGGTCGACTCCTCTCATGCCTCTTTCACCGACGCCTCATACGGTGGGGGCATGACGCAGGAGACTCCTTCCGGGTGGTACCCGGACCCCGGCCAGAAAAGTGACGGGCCCGCCACCGAACGCTGGTGGGACGGCAAGGCCTGGACGGCCAGCATCCGTCGGGCCCAGCCGCCGACGCCTCCGGCGGCCGAGGAGGGTTCGGCTTCCGCGGGAGACCCTCGCGAGCACGCCGGTTCGGCCACCACGAGCGAACCCACCGCACCGGAGCCTGCGGCTGCGACGAACTCGGGCGCCACGGGCCCTGCCGGGGGCTCGGCCGCCACGGACAGCTCGGCCGCTGCGGGCGATCACGCCCCTACGGCGGGCTCGGGCGCTCCGAGCCCTGCCGGGAACCTGGGCACCACGAACGGCCCGGCTCCCGCCGCAGACTCCGCCGCGAGGATTCCGCCCGCCGCAGAAGGCTCTGCCCCTGCGGGGGCCGCAAGCGCCGCGGACAGCTCGGCCGCTGCGGGCGATCACGCCCCTACGGCGGGCTCGGGCGCTGCGGACAGCCCGGCTCCCGCCGCAGACTCCGCCGCGGGAACTCCGGCCTCCGCAGAAGGCTCTGCCCCTGCGGGGGACTCAGGCACCGCGGACAGCTCGGGTGGCGGGGGTGATTCGACCCCGGCGGGGGATCCGACTACTGCCGCACCTCCGGACGCTGCCGCCCATGGCAGCGCCGCCGGGCACCCGGGACCTCCCGGATACCCAAGCACCAGCGGACAACCGAGCGCCCTCGGACAACCGGGCGCCACCGGACACCCCGGCGCCACCGGACACCCCGGCGCCACCGGACACCCGGGCGCCACCGCATACCCGGGGGCCACCGCATACCCGGGCACCCCCGGACAACCCCCAGGTCCGGCCCACTACCCGAACACCCCCGGATACCCGGGCGTCGGCGCATACCCCGGCTACCCCGCCGCACCCCCGGCCGCCCGGGGCAGCCGGCTGCGGATCGGGATCGCGGTCGCGGCGGCCGTCGTTGTTCTCGCGAGCATCGGTGTCGGCGTGTACGCGCTGACCGACAACGGCGGCTCGGGCGGCGGTTCGGCCACCTCGCAGGGGCCGGGCGGCCCGGGCGGAACCGGTGGTCAGGGTGGGCCGTTCGGTGGGCCGGGCGGGTCCGGAGGCAATGGCGGCTCCGGAGGTTCCGGCGGTTCCGGTGGTCAGAGCCCGTCTCCCAAGCAGTCCGAGCCGCCGAAGATCAGGAGCGGGTCGGTGACCGACTCCGTCAGCGGGATCAGCATGCCGATCCCGGAGGGCTGGTACGGCCAGGAGATCACGGTCGGCGCGCAGGTCACCTCCGACGACTCCTACAAGTGCCCCGGCGACACCTCCTCGACCTGCACGAAGGGCGGAGCCTACTCCGCACCGGCCCTGGCCCTCGGCGCCAAGGGCAGCACCGCCGAGGAGATCGCCAAGGCGGACATCTCGGCCAACGCCGAGGAGTCCTACGGCGGCAAGTCCTACGGCGGGATCACCTCGCACGACGTACTGGCCTCCAAGGCGGTGACCGTGGCCGGGCAGAAGGGCTACCTGGTCCGCTGGAAGGCCGTCACCACCAAGGGCGCCGACGGCATCGTGGAGTCGCTCGCGTTCCCCTCCCCCGCGAACGCGAAGCAGATGGTCGTCGTCCGGTTCGGCGTGGACGCCGACCAGAAGGAGTCCGTCCTCGACGACATCGCCAAGGGCATCAAGGTGTCGACGGGCAGCGGCAACGGCCAGGACGTCTGACCAGGAGCACAAGGGAACGAACGCCCCGCCCGTAACCGGTCGGCCGGGTGGGGCGCCCCCGCCGCTCACAGGGGAACCCCACCCGGCCGGGGGGTGCGCGCCGCCCCCGTCCCCACGGGTCGGCGCGGTCGGGTCACCGTCCTGTCATCCGACGGACGGCGACCCGGGTCTCATCTCAGGCCCAGAGCCGGCAGCACGGCGGCCTCCACGAACCGGACCAGATAGTCCGGGTCGGCCCACTCGCCCTCCAGGACGGGCCGTACCCGCAGGACGCCGAACATCTGTGCAGGGATGTACTCCAGCGCCGGGTGATCGGCGGGCACCTCTCCCCGCTCGACCCCGCGCCGGATGATCTCCTTCAGCGCGGCGATCTCCGGTTCGACCAGCGCCTCGCGCAACGCGCGCTGCAACTCCGGGTCCTGGGGGGCCGCGTGGGCGAGCGCCTGGAGAAGCCTGGTGTCCCGGCCCGACAGCTCCCCCGCCGCCCGGGCGGCCTCGCGCAGGTCGTCCGCGAGCGAACCGGTGTCGATACAGCGCGTCCGCCGGTGGGAGCGCAGCGCCGCCGCCACGAACTGGGGCTTGGTCTTCCACTGCCGGTAGAGCGTGGACTTGCTGCAGCGGGTGCTGGCGGCGACCCCCTCCATGGTGACGGAGTCGTAGCCGCACTCGCGGAGCTGTTCCAGCACGGCCTCGAAGAACTCCTGCTCACGCTCGGGCGTGATCTTGGAGCGGCGTGTGGCACCGACCGGCTCGGGTCGGTCGTCCGCAGCCTGCGACGTCATGGCCGTGCTCCTGGCTTCCCTCGGGCGGCCGAGAAATTCCGGCCGGCGGTGTGTTCTACGTCTATCGATACGCCAGTGTACCGGAACGCGACCGTATCGGTACACTGGCGTATCGGTACGCACTCGTACCGATAACAGCACCACCGTCACCGAGGGGGCCGGGGGATGAATGCCCGCACCGAGCCTGCGCCGGCGGGGTCCGACGCGACAGCGCGACCGCCGCACGTCATAGCCCGACCGCCGCTCGTCCGGGAGCTGCTGCTCGTCGCGGGGCTCTTCCTCGTCTACAAGTTCGGCCGACAGCTGGCCACGGGCCACACCGGCGAGGCCTTCCACAACGCGCACCGCGTGTGGGACTTCGAGCGGGCGGTCCAGCTGCCCGGCGAGGGAGCGGTGCAGTCCCTGCTGCTGCACGGCGACGGCCTGGTGCACATCGCGAACACCTACTACGCGGCCGTCCACTTCCCGGCCACCGTCGCCTTCCTGGTCTCGCTCTATCTGCGCCGCCCGGCCCACTACGTGTGGGCCCGCCGGGTCCTGGCCGCCGTCACCGCCGCCGCGCTGGCGCTGCACCTGCTGTTCCCGCTCGCCCCGCCCCGGATGCTGGCCGCGACCGGTCTGGTGGACACGGCACGGGTGTACGGGCCGTCGGTCTACGGCGACCCCGCGACCGACTCCCTCTCGAACCAGTTCGCGGCGATGCCGTCGCTGCACTTCGGCTGGGCCCTGATGGTGGCGATCGGCCTGATCGTCGCGACCCGCTCGCGATGGCGACCGCTCTGGCTGCTGCATCCGCTGCTGACGCTGCTGGTGATCGTCGGCACCGCGAACCACTACTGGCTGGACGCGATCGCGGCGACGGCCCTGCTCGGTCTCGCGCTCGCGGTGATCCCCCTGCCGCACCGCACGGCGACCACGGCCGGCCGGGCGCGGGGCAGCCTCGTACCGGCTCAGCGGGACGAGCGGGCACTCGCGGGAGCCGGCCGATGAACGCCGTCGTCGTCGCCGTCGCCCTGTCCCTCGTCTCCGCCGTCGCCTACGCGGCAGCGGCCGTCTCCCAGGAGCGGCTCGCCTCCCGCTCCCCCGGCTCGGGCGTGCTGCGGCTGCTCGGCAGCGGCGCCTGGTGGTGCTCGGTCGGACTGAACGCGTCGGCCGCGCTGCTGCACGTCGTGGCCCTGAGGTACGGGCCGCTGACCGTGGTCCAGCCGCTCGGCGCGCTCACCCTGGTCGCGGCGGTGCCCATGGGGGCGCGGCTCGCGGGACGGCGGGTGAGCGCGGTCGAGTGGAAGGGCACCGCGCTGACGCTGCTCGGACTGGGCGCGATCCTGGTCACGGCGTCCGGCCCGGCGCCCGACGATGTGCTGAGCGTTCCCGAGGCCCTGGCCGTGGCTGGTGCCACCGCAGCCCTCATCGGGATGCTGTCCCGGCCGGGCGCCCGCCCCGGGCTGCGGCACGCGAGCGCGTCCGGCATCGCGTCGGGAGTCGCCTCGGCCCTCACCCAGACCGTGACGGTGGCCGCGACGGACCGGTCGGGTCCGCTGCTGAGCGTCCAGGTGGTCGGGGTGGCGCTGCTCGTGGCGGCCTTCGCGGCCGGCGGGCTGCTGCTGTCGCAAGTGGCGTACCGGGGCGGTCTTGGCGCCCCGCTCGCGATGGTGACGCTGGCCAACCCGCTGGCCGCCGCGGTGATCGGGCTGTCGCTGCTGGGCGAACGACTGCAGGGCGGCCCGGCGGGCGTGCTGCTCGCGCTCGCCGGGGCCGGCCTGGCGTCCTGGGGCGTGGTGCTGCTCAGCAGGGCGACGCCCGTGGACCACGATCGTCCGGCGGACGACGACCATCCGGTGGCCGCCGTCCTGGCCCTGGAACCCGGCTCGGCCACGGCCGAACCGGCTTTGGTGCCCCGGCCGCACGATCCGGGGCACCTCTTCCCGGCTACCCGGTGATGATCGCCGGGTCGCTCACCCCCGGCCGGCCGTTCTCGACGTGCCCCGCGAACCGCCGCAGGAACGCCGCGTCGCCCTCGACGGTGACGGTCAGGTCGTACCAGCGGCGGCTGCGGTCGAGGTCGACGGTCCGCCGTACCGTCGCGCCCGGGCGGACGGTGACGGTCGAGGGCTTGGCGCCGTAGCGGTCGGAGAGCTTCAGCCGTGCCGTGCCGGAGCCCTTGTTGGTGAAGGTCAGTTCCACGTCGTCACCGGTGTGGCGGGCGGTGACCTCGCAGCCGGCCTTCTTGTTCGACCCCTTGAAGACCCGCACGAAGCCGTTCGGGCCGTGCACGGTCAGGTCGTAGGAGCCCGCCGAGTACGCCGAGTTCCAGGTGTCCGAGAGGGACTTGCCGGCCTCGGTGGTGTACATCCAGGGGCCGTCGGCGCGGTTGCCGGACGTGATGTGGAAGGCGGCGCCGGCCTTCCGCCCGGAGGCGAAGGCCAGGGTGAGCTTCCCGGCGGCGGCGTCGACCGAGGCGTCCACGTGCGGGGCGTACTTCAGCGGCCTGGTGCGCCGCGAGCCGCGTTCCTGCCGGGGCATGCGCGGGTCGGCGGGCGGGGCCGGCTTGTAGTCGGGGTGGCGTTCGCGGTCCTGCGGCTCGTACTCGTCGGTGCCGGGCAGCGGGACCGGCCGCGTGTCCTTGCGGGAGAAGTCGAACGCGGCCGTCAGATCACCGCAGACGGCCCGGCGCCAGGGCGAGATGTTGGGCTCGCGCACCTCGAAGCGGCGTTCCATGAACCGCAGGATCGAGGTGTGGTCGAGGGTCTCGGAGCAGACGTAGCCGCCCTTGCTCCACGGCGAGACGACCAGCATCGGGACCCGGGGCCCGAGGCCGTAGGGGCCGGCCGTCTTCTTGCTGTCGCCCGGGAAGAGGTCGAGGGAGACGTCGACGGTGGACAGGCCCCGGGAGGCGTCCTTCGGGGGCAGCGGCGGCACCACGTGGTCGAAGAAGCCGTCGTTCTCGTCGTACGTGATGAACAGGGCGGTCTTCGACCAGACCTCCGGGTTGGAGGTGAGGGCGTCCAGGACCTGGGCGATGTACCAGGCACCGTAGTTCGAGGGCCAGTTGGAGTGCTCGGAGAAGGCCTCGGGAGCGGCTATCCAGGAGATCTGCGGCAGCTTGCCCGCCTTGACGTCCGCCTTCAGCACGTCGAAGTAGCCGTCACCGGCCTTGGCGTTCGTGCCGGTGCGGGCCTTGTCGTACCAGGGGTCGCCGGGCTTCGCGTTGCGGTACTTGTTGAAGTACAGCAGCGAGTTGTCACCGTAGTTGCCGCGGTAGGCGTCCTCGATCCAGCCCCAGGAGCCCGCGGCGTCGAGGCCGTCGCCGATGTCCTGGTAGATCTTCCAGGTGACGCCGGCCTGCTCCAGGCGCTCGGGGTAGGTCGTCCAGCCGTAACCGAGCTCGGCGTTGTCGAGGACCGGGCCACCGCCGGTGCCGTCGTTGCCCGTGTAGCCGGACCACATGTAGTAGCGGTTCGGGTCGGTGGAGCCGATGAACGAGCAGTGGTAGGCGTCGCAGACGGTGAACGAGTCGGCGAGGGCGAAGTGGAAGGGGATGTCCTCGCGGGTCAGGTACGCCATGGTCGTGGTGCCCTTGGCCGGCACCCACCGGTCGTACTTGCCGCCGCGATAGGCCTGCTGGCCGTCGGGCCACGAGTGCGGCAGGCCCTCCAGGAACTGCATGCCGAGGTCGTCGGCGTCCGGGTGGAACGGCAGGAGCTCCTTGCCGTCCTTCTCCTGGTGCCAGACCGGCTTGCCGTTGTCGAGCGCGACCGGACGCGGGTCGCCGAAGCCGCGGACGCCTCTCAGGGTCCCGAAGTAGTGGTCGAAGGAACGGTTCTCCTGCATCAGGACGACGATGTGCTCGACGTCCTCGATCGACCCGGTGCGGTGGTTCGCCGGAAGCGCGGCGGCGCGCTGGATGCTGGCGGACAGCGCACTGAAGGCCGTGGTGGCACCCGCGACTTGAAGAAAGCGGCGCCGGTTTACTTCGGACATGAAGGACAGACCTCTCATCCTGAAGTGCTGGATGGCCGGAACATGACGGAATCTGCGCGGAAGGAGTGTTTCAGGGACACCAAACGCCAAGGAAGGGGCGCGTGACACTCATGTGAAAGTCGCCGGTACGGAAGGTGTGCCCGGGCGTTGGCAGGGGAGGGTGAGGGGCGTGACAGAGACGCAGACGGTTTCCCCGCCGACGAAACGGCCCGTCCGCCAGCTCCTCGCCGCCTCCGTGGGCAACGCCGTGGAGTGGTACGACTGGTACGCCTACACGTTCCTGGCGACCTTCATCGCCGACCAGGTCTTTCCCAAGAGCGCCGACAACTCGCTGGTGCCACTGCTGTCGACGTTCGCCGTGTTCGCGGTGGGCTTCTTCATGCGGCCGGTCGGCGGGCTGCTGATGGGCGCGGTCGCGGACCGGCGCGGGCGGCGGGCCGCGCTGACGGTCACCATCCTGCTGATGGGCGGCAGCAGCCTGCTGGTCGGGCTCACCCCGACCTACGCCTCGGTGGGCGTGCTGGCTCCGGTGGTCCTCGTCCTCGCCCGGCTGTTGCAGGGCCTGTCCGTGGGCGGCGAGTTCGCGGCCTCGACGACCTTCCTGGTGGAGTCGGCGGGCCCGGGCCGGCGCGGGCTGTTCTCCAGCTTCCAGTACGTGTCGACGACCGTGGGGCAGCTCGTCGCCTCCGGCATCGCCGCGCTGCTGGTGGGCACGCTGAGCGTCGGGCAGATGGACAGCTGGGGCTGGCGGGTCCCGTTCGTGCTCGGGGCGGTGCTGAGCCTGGTCGGCTTCTGGATCCGGCGGGGTGCGCAGGAGACCCGCAGCGCCGAGCAGCGGGAGGCCCCGCGCCCGGGCCTGTTCGAGGCGCTGCGCCGGCACCCGCGCGAGTCGCTCCTGATCTGCGGCATCACGGCGGGCGGCACCATCGCGTATTACACGTGGACGTCGTACCTCCCGACGTACGCCGAACTCAACGCGGGTCTCCCGAAGTCGGACGCGCTGCTCGCGGGCACGATCTCACTGGCCTTCTTCGCCCTGCTGCAGCCGCTCGGCGGGCTGCTCTCGGACCGCTTCGGCCGCCGCCCCCTGCTGCTCTTCTTCGGCCTGGGCTTCGCCCTGCTCACGGTGCCGCTGCTGCACAGCCTGCGCGACTCGTTCGCCGTGCTGCTGCTCGTGCAGTGCGCGGGCATGGTGCTGCTGACCGGTTTCACCTCGATCAGCGCGGCCGTGAACGCGGAGATCTTCCCGCCCCGGGTGCGCGCGGCCGGTATCGGCTTCCCCTACTCGCTGACGGTGGCCCTCTTCGGCGGCACGGCTCCGTACGTCGGCACCCTGTTCAAGGAGCTGGGGCACTCGGGGTTGTTCCCCTGGTATGTCGCGGTGATCTGCCTGCTGTCGTCGCTGGTGTATCTGCGGCTGCCGGAGACGGCGCACACTCCGCTGCGGCGGTGAGCGGACGGTCCGGTCATGACCAGGGTGGCCGGCCCGGCTCCCCCGCCCGCTCCTCCTCGCGCGTGCCCTCCCTGGCGCCTTCGAGAGGCCCTTCGTACTCTCCGTTGCCGGACCGGTCGGCGGCCGGCGGTCCGAGGGCCGCGGGCTCTCCCTCCGCGACCATCTCCTTGACGGCCGCCCGCTCCGGGTCGGCGACGGCGTCTGTGGGGCTGCCGACCTCCTCCAGTGTCATCTGGGCGCGGTCGTCGACGAGTCGGGTCACCAGGTGCTGGGCGGCGCCGAAGGCCGCGGCCCAGCCGAGGACCTGCGCCCTGCTGTCGAGATCGCTCAGCCCGGGGACGAAGGCGCCCCGGATCAGCAGCAGCCCGAGGAAGGCCGACAGGGCGCCGGTGGGGAACTTCAGCACCGCCGACGCCAGGGGCAGCATGTAGGGCGAGTCGGTGCCCCGGATGCGCCGCAGCGAGGCGATGACGGTGAGGGCCGCGCCGGCGAGCCCGGCGATCTCGACGGTGAGGATGTCGCGCGGCTTGGCCAGGCTGCTGGCGTCGGTACCCGCTTCGACGCCGTGGTGCTCCGCGGTGGGGCAGACGACGGTGATCTGCTCCGAAGCGCTGGGACCGGTCTGGGGCGTGAAGCACAGGCTGAGCGAGCCGGGTGAGAACCAGCCGTAGAGGGCGAGGCCCGTCACGCCGAGCAGGACGAGGAAGGTCGCGGTCCACAGGATGTTGCGCAGGCTGCGCACCCGGGCCAGTTCGTCGTCCAGGGCGCTGTACGCGGCGTCCAGGGCTCGGACCAGGAGATCCCGGTCGCTCGGTGTGATGTCGCCGGCGACGATGGGGCGCAGTCGCCGGGCGAGTCTGACGCGCCGGGGATCGTCGATGTCCAAATGCTGCTTCACCAGCGCCATGACCTCACTGGAACGGCCCGCCGCCTCCTCGTCGGAGACCAATTGAAGCAGCATCACCTCCGCGCTGCGCACATTCGACCAGACGCCCTCACGGGCCGCCGATCCCGACCACAGCCGCCGCCATCCGAAATCCTCGTCGGCGGCCGAGCGTGCCCTTTCGAGATGCCCCCGCATTCCCTCGACAAGCGTCATCCGGTCTTCCGGACAGGGCCTGCATCGTTCGTATTCCAGCTGTGCTTCGAGATAGGCGATCCGCGTCTTGGCCCGTGCGCGCCACGCGGACCGCGGCGGGTTTTTTGGCTGGGGTGCCAGGGGGGGGCGGGGGTTTTTTTTTTTTCCCTCCCAACAAGTTGGCCGCGGCGCTCTCCTCCCTCCCTCCCCT